>JAEUHD010000157.1 GCA_016793645.1 Verrucomicrobiales bacterium | reverse complement strand
TCCCCGTCGAGACGATCCACATAGGGGATCGCAGCCGCCCTCAACTTCGGATCCGGATCCGCCAGCGCAGCTTTCACCGCATCCCCGGCCATGGGGGATTTCAACGCAGCCAATGCGGGCACAATGGCCTGCCGCAAGGCCCCAGGGGTCTTCGGGTCGGAGAACTTCTCGTACAACGGCGTTCCCGCTTCCTTGACGCCCAACCGGGCCGCCGTCTCCGCCACCGCAATCTGCAAGGGCAGCACCTCCCGGGTTCCCGCGGGAGCACCGGCCTCATTCAGGTTGAACGGATTCAACAAGTCGCCCGCCACGCGAAGGTAGGCGCGCCGAGCCGGCGCGGGATTCCTCCGAAGTGCCATGGCTTCCGCATAGGAAACCGATCGCCCCAAATCCGCCGGAAGTTTCGGAACCTCGGCCGCACGCCCGAGGTTGCGTCCCGCCTGCGCCTGCGCCGCCCGTTCCAGCAATGGATTCCCCCCACTCGTCGCAGGCGAGGGCCCGGGACTCTGTTCCTGATTCTCCGCCGCCAAGGTCACCAACGGACGCCACAGCCCGTTCACCCGATCCAGCGGCGCCGGTTTCTCCCAATCCCCCAGCGTGCGCAACGCGATCACCCGCGCCCAGTCCGGCACATCCTCCCGGGCCGCGAATCCCGCCAGCATCTGCGCATGCTGCTGCGTGCCCAGTCGGTAGCAGGCATCGATGACCCGCGAGTACAAGTTGGTCGGGCAATCCACCTTGGTGATGAAGGAGGCCAAGGCCGGAAACCCGCTCACAATGGGGACATCGTGGATCGCGCGGCCGGCGGCGATGACCACCCCCGGGTCGGGATCGGTGAGAAAGTTGGTGACCAAACGATTGGTGAGACGGCGCAGCGCCGAAACCGCCACCTTCCGGAGTTCCGGGGATTCGGACCGGACAAATTGGTCCGCAAACACCGCCGAGGACGTGCCATGGGACGCGAAGAACCCGGCCACCGCGTCGAGCAGGAACAGATCGCCTTCGGCCTTGCCGACCAAGGCCGCAAGCTCGATGACGGGATAGCTCCCCGCCACGGTCGTGCCCAATTGCATCTCCAACCGATGCTGTTGCTCCGGTCCCACGACGCGACCCGCACCCGCCGCTACGGTCCCCAGCACCTTTTGCCGGCCGGAGAAATAGACCCGCATCACGCCCGGGCCGTAACCGGGAGTTCGCAAACGCTGCGCAAACGCCTGCACGGCCATCCGCCGCACGCTCGGGGACGGATCACCAAAGAGTTCCCGCACGGGCTGCTCCGCATTCATCAATCGGCCATCGCCCAAAAGCACCCGGGCGGCCTGGCCTCGAATCTCGGGTTCCGGATCGTCCAGCAACGGCAGAAGGGAGGCCAACTCCTCCGCTCCCTGGGTCATCGGGAGGTCGCGCAGGATCTGTGCAATTCCCCACAGCGCGTGCAACCGTGGCAGAAGAGCCGGTCCACCCGTCGCGACGCGTACAAATCCGCTCAAGGAATTGGATCCCCTCCCGGCGAGTTCCCACTGCGCCTCCAGGCGCACCCGTCGGTCCGGATTCCCCAACAGGCTGAGCAACTCCTTCTCAGCTCGAAGCGCCATTCCCTCGGCGAGCAGGCGCCGCACCTGTGCGACCCGTTCTGCTTCAATGCGGTCTGCGGAGGAAGATGGGGACGGCGACACGCCATCCCTCCCATGGGCATCCGAAGGGGTGATGCGATAGATGCGTCCACGCGGGGTCTGTCCCCATCCGCTCACCCAGTCGAGGACGTAGGCCGCGCCGTCCGGACCAAAATCCACGTCGGTCGGCCAGCAGTTCCACAGGAACTTCTCCTTGTGATCGACGACATAGCTCGCCCCCTGCGGCTTCACCGTGAAGGCCCAGACACCCCCGGGGAAATCGGCGTGCAAAAAGGTTCCCTTCAGCCGCTCCCCGAACCCGGTGCCCGGATAGAACGCGAGTCCCGCCGGACCCTGGCTGACCGTGCCCGCCGGCGGCAGAATGCCATCCTGTCCTCCCTTCCACAGCTCCTCCTGCACCCAGGGACCAAACCCGTCCATGTGCTGGTAGCTCGTGCGCCAGCCGTAGTCGGCGCCCTCGACGAGATGCAGGACGCGGCAGGGATCCGCTCCCGCCGTGTCATTGTCCACCGTCCACAGGTTGCCCAGGTCGTCAAAGGCAAGCTCCTGCGGATTGCGCAGGCCGTAGCAGAACACCTCCAGATTGCGGCCATCCGGCTCGCAGCGCAGAACACCGCCGGTGTCCGGCAGATGAATGGTCACCCCTTCCCGGTTGGTCAGCACGCAGCCCCGGTCCCCGAAGCTCAGGTAGATCCGCCCATCGGGCCCCTTGATCAACCCGTGCAGATCGTGGCCGGACACCCCGATGTGGACTCCGAATCCGAACCCCAGGCTTTCTGCAACGACCTTCGGGGGATTCCCGGCGCCCGCGGGCGGCACCGGCTGAAGCGACCACAGGTTTGGGATGTTGGCGAAGTAGAGACGGTCCCGCGTCGCGAGGATTCCAGCCGCCGTTCCATCCACGACCGAGTTGAATCCGCTGGCGACCACCACCGAACGGTCGGCGTGGCCGCTGCCGGTGGAATCCTCCAGCATGCGGACCGCCTCGCTGTCCTTGGTCAGCAGCGTCAGGTTCGTCGAAAACTCGTTGGTCAGGAACGCCGCGCGGTCCGCCACCGTCCGGAAGGACATGTCCTGCCACAGCCAGTTGGTGTGCGCCGTGATGTCGAACACGCTGATGGCCCAGCGGTCGGACTCCGCGAGGAAGACCCGGCCCCGTCCGTCGAGGCAAAACGCGACACTGTTGCTCAACTGCGGCTCCGCCGCCCAGACATCGAGTTTCAGGCCGGGCGAGAGCTGGAGCTTCTTCGCGCCTGACGCCGCCTCTGCGAATCCGGCGGGCAACGCCGCATGTTGCGCCCCCACCCAAAGGACGTTGGCCAGAAAAAGGAGCCATACTGCCGCAACCCGAACCACCCTCGCAGCGTAACCACGGACCAGTGATCAGTCTTCAGTTTTCAGTTTTCAGTGAACGGGCCGGCTGACCACCAACGGACGAATGACGAATGACGAATGACGAATGACCACTGACCACTGACCACTGACCACTGACCACTGACCACTGACCACTGACCACTGATTACTGATGACTGACTACTGACGACTGCCCCCCCTTCCCCGTTCGACTTTCCCGGACCTCCGCGTAGGGTGGCCCGCGTGATCCGCAATGTGATCTTTGATTGGTCCGGGACGCTGGTGGACGACCTGCCGGCGGTCTGGGAGGCCAGCAACCATGTGTTCCGCCAGGCCGGCGTGACGCCGCTCAGCCTGGAGGAATTTCGGGCGGAGTTCCGGCTTCCGTACCAGGGCTTCTACGAGAAATTCGTGCCGCACGTGGCCCTGGATCAACTGGAGGTCTGGTTCCACGCCCGCTTTGCCGAATGCCAGGATTCCGTGGTGCCCCTGCCCCACTCGCGGGAACTGCTCCAGTTCTGCGCGACCCATGGACTCCGCACCTTCCTGCTCACCACGGTCCACCCGCGCCACCTCTCCGCCCAGGCGGAAGCCACCGGATTCGGCCCCTTCTTCGAGCGGATCTATTCCGGCATTGCCGACAAGCGCACCCAGATCCGCTCGCTGCTGGAGGAAAACTCGCTCGACCCCGCCGCCACCGTGTTCGTCGGCGACATGCAGCATGATGTGGACACCGCCAAGCACGGGGGCATCCACAGCGTCGCCGTGCTCACCGGGTACAACTCCCTCAACCAGCTTCGCGCCAGCCAACCGGACCTGATCGTCGAACATCTCGGTGAACTGCGCACCCATCTCGAGCGTCACGGGATGCAGCTCCATCCGCCGCCAACGCCCGGCGCCCAGCGATTTCCCATCCCCACCGTGGGAGCCCTGATCTTCAACGACGCCGGGGAGGTCCTCCTGATGCGCACCAACAAGTGGTCCAATCTCTGGGGCATTCCCGGCGGGAAGATCGAATGGGGCGAGCCCTCGGTGGACGCCCTGCGCCGGGAACTGCTGGAGGAAACCGGACTGACCATCACCGACATCGAATTCATCTGCGTGCAGGACGCCATCCATCCCCCCGAGTTCTACAAGGACGCCCATTTCCTCCTGCTCAACTACACCTGCCGCGCCCCGGGAATTCAGACGGTCCGTTTGAATGCCGAGGCGCAGGATTTCCGCTGGCTGCCGCTCGCCGAAGCGGGCCAGCTTGCCCTCAACATTCCCACCAGGATTCTCCTCGAAGAGGTCCGACGCCGGCGCGCCTGAAGACCCTCCCCGCCATGGACACCATCATCATTTCCGACCTCGAGGTGCACTATCACATCGGGGTACCCGACGAAGAACGGGCCAAGCCCCAGCGACTGCTGATCTCCCTCGAATTGGACCACGACTTCAGCCGGGCCGCCGCGGCGGACGACCTCACCCACACCCTCAACTACGACGCCATCTGCCAGCGCCTGAAAAACTTTGGCGATGGCCGCAGTTGGAAGCTCATCGAGACGCTCGCGGTCCACATCGCCGAGGCCATCCGACTCGAATTCAAACCCGCGCGAATTCGGGTCATCATCAAGAAGTTCATCATTCCCGGCACACAGTTCGTCGCGGTGCGCATCGAGCGGGGCCCGTTGCGCCCCCCGGAAACCGCCCGCGAACGGGTCATGCGCCAGATCGGCGGCGTTCCCGGCGGCATGCGCTGACAGCGCACCCGGCGGTCTCCCCGGGGATCACACCCAGCGTCCGATGCACGGCAAGACCGGCATTCCCGCAAAGGCCCGGAGCGCTCCCGCCTCCGAATGGAATCTCCCTTGTCGGGGGATCGCGGGAGTCATGCTCCTCCTGCTTTTCGGATCGCCAGTCCCGCAGTGCAAAGCCGCGCCCGAAGTCGTCCGTCTCTGGCCCGGCACCGCTCCCGACGAGCCCGCGCCCATGGGACCCGAGCGCACCCGCCTTTCCCCAGCCCTCGATCGAACCCAGGTTGAGGTCACGGAGCCCACCCTGTTGATCACGGACGTGTCCCAGCCCACGATGACCGTGCGGTCCCCGGCGCCGGATCGAAACACGGGCATCGCGGTGCTGATTTGTCCCGGCGGCGGTTACTGGGACCTGTACTGGCAACTGGAGGGCGAGGAGGTGGCGGCGTGGCTCAATTCGGAGGGGATCACGGGAGTGATTCTCAAGTATCGTGTCCCGCGTCGCCCGGGGGAACCGGAACGGGAGCCGGCCCGGCGTCCGCTGCAGGATGCCCAGCGGGCCCTTAGAATCCTCCGAAGCCGCGCTGAAGAGTGGCACCTCCAACCGGACCGGATCGGGATCGCCGGGTTCTCCGCCGGAGGCCACCTCGCCCTCGCGACCGCATTGAATTTCCGTCAGTCCAGTTATTTACCCCAGGACGCCACGGACCAACTCAGCTGCCGCCCGGACTTCGCGATCTCCGTGTATCCCGGCTACCTCAAGGACCCCGGGCGCGATGCCCTCGCACCAGGAATCGAGATTCCGCCGGGCACCCCTCCGGTGTTTCTCGTCCATGGGGGTGCGGACCGGATCAGCAGCCCGTTGAACAGCCTCCTCATGTATCGCGCACTTCAGGCGGCGGGCATTCCCGCGGAACTGCATCTCTACGCGGGTGCCGTCCACGATTTCGGAGTGCGCCGGAGCGACTCCCCCTGTTCCCATTGGACCGACGCCTGCATCGCGTGGCTGCATCCTCTGGAAAAGGGGAGCACCAGGAGCATCCCATCGCCCAAACCCTGACCGGCTCGACCCCCGAGGGTTCCGGCGTTCCAGTCGCTGAAGCAACTCACAGTCTATGCCGGGTCCTGTTCCTCGGCGGAGCCGTGCTGACAGGAACTCGCGACGTTGGCGAAAGACACCGGGCGACGATCCGGGATTCCGATACCCCTGGAGAAGGGCCGCGCCCATCGACGGAAGGGACCGTTACCAGGTTACCCGCGACCTCGATTCGAAAGCGAACTGCGTTCAGGCACAAATTCCCCAACGAAACCGCAATGGTCACGCGTCCACCTTGGCTCCGAGAGCACCGGCGGTGGAAGCATCCTCCTTCGACACAGGGGATGCCTCCGGATAGGCGATCTGCATGAGGAGGGGAGCCCCGCGCAGCAACCAATAGGCAACACACAAGGGCCAGAGGGCGGTGAAGACGGTGAAAAGGAATCCGTACAGATTCCCCCCCAGCATTCCCGCAAGAATTGCGGACGACGACGCGGGCAACGCGGCCAGGCCAAGATAAACAAACCCCAGGCCGAGAAGCCGGATCGCCAGTCTGAAAAGTTCTTTGGAGTTCATGGTGCAGGAGATGAGGCACCCTGTTCCCGGAAGCCGCGTCCATCAACAGGGAAATGCACGGTCGGAACCCGCCCAGGGAACACCCAGGACGCGGACTGGAACGTTGCGAATCATAGATCGAACAAGACTGACCTCCCGGGGAGGAGAACTGACTCGGTTCGGAACGGCGCCACGCCCCCCTTTTCATTGCCCGAACCGGAAGGCTCACATGCTGGAGGCCCATTCAAGTCGCGACAACGACATCCGCTTCCACCCGCCACTCGTTTCGCGTGCCCCGCACCGGAAATGATATCGCGCGGAACCACGCCGCCCCTCCCCACCAATCTCGCCGGGAAGCCCTGCCGTCGGCGGGCCCGGCAGAACACAGTTCCCTTCCGCCATTCGTTCCGCCGTTCATACAACTTCCCACTCGACTCCCACTCCAATGCCGATATGAACGTTTCCCAGTGACCTCCTGACAGCCGATGCCATCGCCCTCCCAACGTTCGCTGGACGGCCCAAGGATCCGCTTGGGTACAGCTCAAAGCCGCCAGACTCTCGACTTTTGCGGCAAACGGATTCCGGGATCGAAGGCAATCCCAGGTTCACTCCCCACCCGGGTTGCCTCACCATCGATGGGCGATGATCGGGTCCATTGTCCGAGCCGTCGTCTCCCAAAGCGCCGCCCGGGGCGGTGTTGCCGCGTTGGTCTTGGCCGCTTAACCACACCTCGAACACCCGATGCGTGCCCGATTCTCAATCCTGTCCGCACTCGGGCTTAGCCTTGGGGTCTGGTTGAGTCGGACCACCGCAGCCACCCCTGAAGGGGATCGCTTCGATGCACCGTTGATTCGTGAGGGGACGTCCTGGACCTGGTCGGGCACCACGTTCGGCGCGACCCGGGAACCCGGGGAGCCGCGGCACTTCGCATCCGTCACCAACTCAATTTGGTTCCGATGGACCGCGCCCGCCACGGGATGGGTGGGGGCAGTCTGCAGAATCCGTAATAATTTTGGTTTCCTGAACACCTATCAAGTAACCGAGTCTTCGAACCTGGGCGATCCATACTTCGGGCTGTTCGTCTACGACGATGCCGAATCCATCGCGGACCTGAAATCCCCGACCCGACCGGCTCCGTCACTGGCGGCAGGCTCCAGCCTTTCCCAGCTCTGGACCGGAAGTGCCACTCGGTTTTTCGCGGAAGCCGGAAAATCCTACCGGCTCGCTTTCGCCGGGTTTGGAGGTGCTTCCTACCAACCCGTTCCGTACCAAATCTGGTTTGGCTACCCGACCACGGAACTCCCGGAAAACGATTCCCTCTCCCATGCGCAGCGGATCGAAAGCAGCTCCGAATTCGCTTTTTTCAGCCTCGAGAACGCAACTTCCGAAGCGGGGGAGCCCGGCTTCCTGGACGCCTCGGGAAAGACACTCTGGTATCGATGGACCCCTCCCAGTCCCGGCAGATACGTCGCCGAGGTCCAGATGCCCGCGTCCATGCCGCTGCTGGCGGTCTATCGGCTCAAGAAGCCATTCGGCCCCACCATCGAGTTTGAGGACTTGGAACTCGTTCACCGATCCCAGAATCGAACGCTCGTCGAGGACTTCGTTCACACTCCGTTTGGGGTATTTACGGTCTTCACCGCGACCGGATCCAGCCAAGTCGACGCCACATTTCAAGGCAGTCCAGAGGAGGAATACCTCCTTCAGGTGGACCATCCTCCCTTGTTGGAGGCCTACTTCGGAAATTTCAGCGCGGAAAATTGGAGGACCAATTCCATGGGTATCCTGACGGTGTTCCCAACGCCTGTCCCCAATGACGACCTTCAGTTCGCCCGCGAGATTTCCGACAACGATTGGATCTTTCTGGATTTCCCGGCGGCGTCCATGGAGCCCGGAGAACCGCCTCTTCCTGTTTCCGCGGAGGGCAGCATTTGGTGGAAATGGACCGCCGGAAGGACCATGTCGGCGGCTGCCGAAGGAGCGGTGGACATCTTCACGGGGACTGGATGGAACGACTTCAAGCCCGTGCCCATTCGACCCGGCAATCCTTCGCTGCAAATCCTCCCCCGTTTCCAGGCCATCGCCGGCACCACCTACTATCTCCGGACAATTCCCGTCTATAGGACCAAGACGAGCCTGAAACTGCTCGTCGAGGCCCCGAATGACCGCATCGAGAATCCGCTGTTGATTCAAGGGACTCCAGAAAGCTTCGAAATACCCCGGGGTCTGGGAAACATTGATCCCCAGGAACCTATCCCTGAGTCGGCTTACATTACGGGGGTCGTCTGGTTCCTTTGGCGTCCTCCACACACCGGGAGGTACAATATCCAGGCTTCCGGACTCCACGTGTTCCGCCGTTCCGCCGAGGGCACCTTGACCTCCATTGGGAAGCCCTCCGACTCCGGCCCTTTTCGAACTGTGAACGTGGCCAACGAGGACTCGGTGTACATCGCCGTCGAAACCACGGACTCGTTCTGGCCCGGGTATATTTCAATTCGAGCAGTGCTCCCTCCCGCCAACGACGCATTCGAATTTCCCGTGCGGATCTTCGGGTCCTGGACCGCCTCTTGGAATCCGGACGATTTCCTCGGAACTTCCCAGGAAGGGGAACCAGCCCACGCCGGGTCGCCCGCGAAGGGTTCCTTTTGGTACGAGTACATCGTCCGGCAAACGGGAGCCCTCACCGTTCGAATCCTCGGAGGCATTCACCCGAGGGTTGCCCTTTACCGGGGGACGACACTCTCCTCATTGATCCCCCTGGCCTCCGCCGAACCCATGGAACCTGGCTCCGCGGAAGTCATTTCCGCGAATGTGAGCGAAGGCGAATTGATCCGGGTGGCGGTTGAACCCGGCGACTTGGTTGGGGAATCCCTTCCGTCGTCACTTCGGTTGGTCACGATCCAAATCGTACCCCCCCCAAAAAACGACTCTCCCGAAACGACCCAGGCCATGGGACGATTCGAGGTGACGGGAACCACCTTCGGCGCGGATTCGGAACCCCAAATCCAGCGCCCCGAATCCATGAGGAACTGGAGCTCCGTCTGGTTTCACTACTACACCGGCACAAACGGACCCCACGTCGTGCGCCTGGTTCCCACATCGGTTTCCACTCGCATGCGGGCGGCGCACCTCCGCATTTACCGCGGCGACACGGTCGGGGATCTTGTCCTCGTCGGACAAAGCGCGCCGCTGTCCGGACTCGGTCCCATCACCGCCACGTTTGTTTCCCAGCAGGGACGAAAACTTTGGATCGAGGTGCTCGCCGAACCCGACGATCCCGAGTTTTTTGAAATCCAGGCATCCCCTCTCACTCGAGCCGATCCGCAAACACTGTTCGCGCTCGAACCGGAAGACAGGTCTCCCCGGCTCCGTCTGCAAGGACCGGATGACTTGATCCTGCGCCTCGAGGAATCCTCGGACCTCGCGCACTGGCAGTCCCTCGGGGACGCTCAAGTCACTCGCGAAGGAACCATCATTGCCCTTCCTCCCGCCATAACCGACGGCCCCCGGTTCATCCGCAGCCGGATCCCGTAGCGCTCCGACCCGAATCTCCGTGCCGGACGGCGCCCGGCACGTCATCCCTCCCGCGATCAATACATATACACCGCGGAACGCGCGCCCTCGACCTGCCATTGAAG
The DNA here is from genome assembly GCA_016793645.1 of Verrucomicrobiales bacterium. GTDB lineage: Bacteria > Verrucomicrobiota > Verrucomicrobiia > Limisphaerales > UBA9464 > UBA9464. The sequence continues at coordinate 2,192 of JAEUHD010000157.1, read as the reverse complement.
CGCGGCTCGGGGACGGGTCTCGACGTGGCCATCCGCAAATCCCGAATTGCTGCTCTTGATCGGGCCGAACGTCGTCGGCCAGGCATGGCCACCCCCGGTCAAATTCAGATTGCGGTGATCATCGTCCCATTGCCCCACGGTCCAGTCGGAAAGGATGGGCATCGTTGCGAGGTTGGGATCGTCCAGTCGCCGCGGCCAGGCCTCCGGTACCCGCGTCTTCATCCGTGCCGGATCGGGAAACTCAATACCCGAGGTTCCCAGCCGCCGGGGCACCCACCAGAACCAGTCGCCAAACCCGAACGCCGCCTTTTGGACGTTCACATACTCATCCACCAGGTCGGCGGGCGTGGTCATCTCCCGCCCCCGCAGGGTCCGGAAATTCTCCCGGTGAACCTGGAACCGTTGGGGCCGCGTGGGACAAAACCACATCGGCAGATTCACCCCATAGGGAACCAGGTTGGTCACCATCTCCATCGCCACGAACCAGGGTTCAATCGCGGAGTATGCGGACATGGCCTCCACCGGCAACGGATAGGACGGCAACCGTCCCTTCGGGTCGTCCGTGGCATAGACGTTCGCCGCCAACATCCACTGTCGATACTGGTTCGAACACACCGTCACCCGGGATCGAAATCGCGCATGCGTCAGCGCCGGCAACAGCAAACCGGCCACCACGGCAATGATCCCCATCACCACCAGCAACTCCGTCAGCGTAAATCCGGATCCGTTGCGGGGGACGTTTTGTTTCATGGATCGCCGTAAGAACTGTCCTATTTGAATAGGACAGTCAATCCCCAACCGGGGAACCGGCGCGGAATACGGCATTCCCTCCGACAAGTCCGCCTTGACGCCCGGCGGGGAACATCGCCCCGTTCTCCGAATGGACCTCCGCATTGAACGAATTCCCCCGGCAGCCACCCTGCCGCTCCGGGTACGACTACGGGAGGAGGTGAACCGACAGATCGTTCACGACTCCATCCATCGGCGGGAGGGCTGGACCCAGACCTATGGAATCTCCCTCGGGGGGGACTCCGTGGGTTTCGCCTCCGTGGCCGTGGCCGGGCCCTGGACCCACCGGCCCACGGTCATCGAATTCTATCTGTTGCCGTCGCATCGCCAGAGGGCCTTCGAAGCCTTTGAGCAGTTTCTCCGGGTGAGCGGGGCAACCCATTTCGAGGCGCAGACCAACGAACCGTTGTATCCCACGCTGGTGCTGGCCTACGGACGAGAATTGTTCACGGAGAAGATTATTTTCGAGGATGGACCCGCCACGGCATTGCCCTCCGGCGGCGCCACGTTTCGTCGCGTGACCCCGCCCGAGGAAATCCATGCCGCGATCGAGCGCCGGCAGGGCGGTGGGGAATGGATTCTGGAGATGGATGGAAGCCCCATCGGCAAGGGTGGCATTCTGTTCCACTACAACCGTCCCTACGGCGACGTGTACATGGAGATCGAAAAGCCGTACCGCCGACGCGGGTTTGGATCCTATTTCGTCCAGGAACTCCGGCGGGCCTGCTTCGACGTCGGTGCCATCCCCGCAGCGCGATGCAATGCCGACAACGTGGCGTCCCGACGCACCCTGCAGCGGGCCGGATTCCTGCCCGTGGCCACCATGCTGTGCGGCGCGATCAACCTCCCGTAGCCCCGGAGAAAACGACGCGCCAACGCCTCCTCATCGCAGGCCCATCACCGACGCCCAAAACCGCTCCAAAGACGCATCGTGCGCCGCCTCCCGTCGGCGGCTACGCCAGAACTCCCCGCACCACCTCGCTGCCCGGCTTCGTCACATTGGTCAGGCGCATGTTCACACCGGACACCGGATAGGTGAACCGCAGGTGATCGAATCCCAGCAGGTGCAGCATCGTGGCGTGGAGATCATGCACCGACACGCGGTCCACCACCGACTGGTATCCGAAATCGTCCGTTTCCCCGTAGGTGAACCCGCGCCGCACGCCGCCCCCGGCCATCCAGATCGTGAACGCCGCCGGATTGTGGTCGCGTCCGATGAACTGCATTTCCATGCCGCTCCGATTCTCACGCATCGGGGTGCGTCCAAATTCCCCGCCCCACACCACCAGGGTGTCGTCCAGCAATCCCCGCTGGCGCAAATCCACCAGCAGCGCCATCAACGCCCGGTCCACGCTCTGGCACTTGGTCTTGAATCCGGCATTGAGCGCCTCGGATTCCCCCGC
>JAEUHD010000154.1 GCA_016793645.1 Verrucomicrobiales bacterium | reverse complement strand
GATCTATCATGTGGAATCCGTGGACGGGCAAACCGTGGATGGCTTCTTTGGCGAAGAGACACCCGACGCCTTGACGGTGCGGTTTGCGGGAGGAACACAGCAGGTAATTCCTGTCCGGTCCATCCGGAGCGCCGGATATATCGACGGCCAGTCGGTGATGCCCGAGGGATTGCTGGAGGGGTTGTCGGAAGATCAGGTCATTGATCTGGTCCGGTATGTCCGGTCGATTCCCTAGCCCGGATGTTTCGCACTCGTTCGTCGCGAGGCGGTGCGAAATCCCATCTGGCAAGGCGGACGAAGTGATTCCGAGCCGGGCTGTATGGGAACATACTGTCCGGCGAGGAATGCGAGGCCAACGCCGCCAGGCGGGCTTGCAGCCAGCTGCAGCAGAAGGAGTGTGAAATCTCCGGACTGGACGGGGATTTCGAGCGCGCGTGAATGAATCGGCGGCGCCCGTGGTCGAAGCACGCCGTCGAATGAATTTCTGGAAGCGTATCGGTAGAGTTCTGGTGGTCGGTTGTTGGATGGTGTCGCTGACGGCGGTGCCGCGGCCGGACTGGCTGCTGGATTCGTCGCCCTTCCGCGCCCGCGCGGAGGTAAGCCCGGATGGCAGCGCAGTGGAGCTTTCCAACGGACTCCTTCGCCGCACGTTTCGCCTGGGACCCAACGCGGCGACGGTGTCCCTCGACAACCTGGTCACCGGGGACTCCCTGCTTAGGGGAGTAAAACCGGAGGCGGTGGTGGAACTGGACGGGCACCGCTTTGCGGTCGGGGGATTGGTGGGGCAATCCAACTATGCGTTCCTTCGTCCGGACTGGATCGCCGGGTTGCGGTCGGATCCGGCCGCGTTTCAGTATGTGGGCCACGCGCTGGGAGTGCCGCGCGAACGGATGGCCTGGAAGCAGGTGCGGCATCATGCGCCCGACGTCCAGTGGCCGCCCGCGGGCGTGACCCTGCGGCTCGATTTCGTGGGACCGTCCACCGGCGCGTCCGGGATGCGGGTGTCCGTCTTTTACGAGCTTTACGACGGCCTGCCGTGCTATTCGAAGTGGATCACGGTGTCGAATGGCACGGACCACGTCGTCCGACTGGACCGATTCTCCAGCGAAGTGCTCGCCGTGGTGGAACGCGCCTCGGAGGTGGATGAGTTGAGCGAGGGACTGACTCCACCGAACGTGCATGTGGAGACGGACATGGCCTTTGGCGGGATGGTTGCCGCCGGCGCCAATCGTCATTCCTACCGGTGGCTTCCGGATCCGGAGTTTCACACACAGGTGAACTACGAAAAGCGGACGCCGTGTCTCCTGGACGTCGGACCCGACCTTGGGCCTGCACAGGACATCGCTCCCGGGGCCACCTGGGAATCATATCACGCCTGGGTGATGCCGTTCGACAGCACGGATCGGGAACGGAGCGGACTCGCGATCCGGCGGTTGTACCGGACGATTGCCCCCTGGGTGACGGAGAATCCACTGATGATGCATCTCGTGACGTCGCGGGGGGATGCGGTCACCAACGCCATCGACCAGTGCGCCGCGGTCGGGTTTGAAATGCTCATCCTGAGTTTCGGCAGCGGCTTCAATCTCGAGAAGGAGGATCCGAAGACGTTGGAGTTCGCCCGCAACGTCTCCGCCTATGCCCACGGCAAGGGAATTGAGATCGGCAGCTATTCGCTGTTGGCGTCCCGAAGCATCTCCGCCGAGGACGATGTCGTGATGCCGGTGGGGAAGACCCCGGTCTTTGGTCACTCACCCTGTTTGGGAAGCCGGTGGGCGACGAACTACTTCCGGCGCCTTTATGACTTTCACCGCGACAGTGGGTTCACGTTGCTGGAACACGACGGGTCTTACCCAGGGGACTTCTGTGCGGGAACGCAGCATCCGGGGCACCACGGGCTTGAGGACTCGCGTTGGAACCAGTGGCGGGAGATTTCGGAATTTTACCGCTGGTGCCGGGCGCAGGGTTATTATCTGAATGTGCCGGATCACTACTTCCTGGAGGGTTCAAACAAGGACGGCATGGGGTACCGTGAGGTCAACTGGTCACTGCCGCGGGATGAACAGGTCATCCATACCCGCCAGAACATTTTTGACGGCACCTGGCAGAAGACCCCTTCGATGGGGTGGATGTTTGTTCCGCTGACCGAGTATCAGGGCGGCGGCGCGGCGGCGACCATCGAGCCGCTGGACCAGCATCTGGACCACTACCGGCGCATGCTGGAGAGCAATCTCGCGCTGGGTGTGCAGGCCTGTTACCGCGGGCCGCGGTTGTTTGATACAGAACGAACCCGGGCCCTCGTGCGGTCGGAGGTGGATTGGTTCAAAAAGTACCGGGACATCCTGGAGAGTGATGTGATCCATGGACGACGCGCCGATGCCCGGGATCTCGACTGGATGCTGCATGTGAATCCGCGCCTGAAGGAGCGGGGTCTGCTGGCGGTGTTCAATCCGCTCGACCGTCCGGTGTCCCGATCGCTGAGGGTGAATCTCTACTACACCGGCCTTGGGGAAACCGCCCGGGTCCGGGCCGGGGAAGGGGCACCTCGGGAGATCCGTTTGGATCGCGACTATTCGGTGGACCTTCCCGTCGAAGTGCCCGCGCAGGGAATGGCGTGGTACGTCATCGAGGCGCCGACCCCATGAAGGGAGGAATGGCGTGTCGCCGTCCGCGAACGAGTCCGGGGTTGGGCGCATGGGTGGAGTTGCGGGTGACCTCCACCACGACGGGCGTGATTTGAATGGGGCCCGCAACATGCGAGCCCTCCCGTGGGAGAGGGGAAACTCTTGAGTTTGACGCTGAGCGGCAGGAACGTTCCGGTGCCGTGGCGGAGAAGCGGTGGCGGGGCGATGTCCGGGTTGTGGATGTTGGCCGGTCCCGAATCCGTCCGGGGATATCCATGATGACTTTGAATTTTCGAAACGCCGGTGCCCTGTGCGTGGTACTCGCCGCACTTGAAGTCGCGGGTTGCTCCTCTTCCCGCGTGAAGCCGGTGCCGCTGGATGGCTCGGCGTTTCCCAGCTTGAGCCCTTACAAGGTGGTGACGGTGAGCCCGTTCACGTTTGATCCGAAGCTGGGGGTTGATGCGGCCACGGGACTGCGCATGGCGGAGGGCGTCGCGCAGCGGTTGCGCGCGGATTTTGGCCCGATCTTTTCACAGGTGCGATCCGGTGCGCCGCTGGGGCAGGATGACGAGGTTGTCATCCTTGGCGAGGTTACGGAGTACAAGGCCGGGACCGATGGCGGTTCCGGGGGCGCCTTTGGGATTGGCGCGCCGCACCTGGAAGGGATCATGCGCATGGAGGACGGCGCCGACACCCAGGATTTGGCGAAGGGAACCTTTGAGCAATTGCGTGCGTTCGCCGGCATGTCGGGCATGGGCGGTACCCTGCCGGAGTTGACCGCCCATACGGAGGCGGCCATTGCGTTCACCGTGGCTCGGGCCAAGGGATGGCGACCGGCGGGATCCCCTGCGAAATGAGGTCGGCGGGTGCCTGGGCACTTTCGTGCCAAACCTCCCTCTGAATGTCCGAAAGACTCGCCCTCGTTTCCGTGGTGGTTCGCGACTACGACGAAGCCCTCGCGTGGTACGTCGGGAAGCTGGGGTTCACCCGGGTGGAGGACACCCCGTTGGGCAATGGCAAGCGCTGGGTCGTCGTTTCGCCCGGAGCGGAGTCGGGGGCCTCGATCCTGCTGGCCCGCGCGGCGACGCCGGAACAGGAATTGAGGATCGGAAACCAGACAGGCGGACGCGTGTTTCTGTTCCTGCATACGGATGACTTCCCCGGATTCCTTGGACGGCTCCAGGCTGCCGGGGTCCGGTTCGACGGCCCGCCCCGGATCGAGCCATTTGGCCGGGTGGCGGTGTTTTACGATCTCTACGGAAACAAGTGGGACCTGGTGGAGCGGGCTTCGCGGTTCGTGAAACCGGGGGCGGATGCCGGGTGATTTCCCGGTGGTGGGGGATAGGGGGACGCCGTGGGGTGGGCGAAAAACTGGGTGGGTTGGTGGCCCCGACGACGGAAAATCGTTGCAAATCGCGATATTGAGTGCGCTTGCCACTGGCTCGCCGATGTGAAATAAGACGGTTAGAACTATGGCGTACTCAACTCAGATGCTGATTCCGTTTGACGGTCGTAGCGTGCCTTTGGCCGCGCCGACGGTCGATGAATGGAGTCGTCAGACCCCGGACGCGCTGGCCGTATCCGCAGGCGGCTGGCAACTGACGTATTCCGGTCTTCAGGAGGCGGCGGAGCGGCTCGCGGGGCAGCTTCAGGCGCGGCAGGTCAACCGGGAGATCCTTGTCGCCATTCTGATTCCCCGTTCCGTCGCCCTGGTCGTTGCCGAGTTGGCCGTGCTGAAGGCGGGCGGAGCGTACCTTCCCCTGGATCCGGCCGCACCCCGGGAACGAACGGCACTCCTTCTGCGCGAAGCCGGGGTTCAACTGGTCCTCGCGCCCGAATGCGACCGGGAGCGGGTACCGGCGGGTCCGTGGGAGGTCATCGGATTGAATCCCGTCGGTCGGAGCACTTTGGAGGAAGCGCCGCCGTTCACGCCGGTGGAGTCGCGTCCGGACGACCTGGCCTACGTCATTTTCACCTCGGGTTCCACGGGCGCTCCGAAGGGGGTGGAGATTACCCATGGCAATCTGGGTTCGCTGATCCAATGGCATCGCCAGGCCTTTGGCGTGACGTCGCAGGACCGGGCCACGGTGATGGCGAGTCCGGGGTTTGATGCCTCGGTCTGGGAGATCTGGCCGTACCTCGCCTCGGGCGCGAGCCTGTGGATTCCCGAGGACTCCCTGCGCGCGGCACGCGAGGGCCTGAGGGACTGGCTGGTGTCGCGGAAGATCACGGTGACCTTCCAGCCCACGGCCATTGCCGAGCGCCTTCTGGATCTGAAATGGCCGGTGCCGGGGACGCTTCGATTCTTGCTGACCGGTGCGGATACGCTTCGGCGGCGTCCTCCGGCGGGCCTTCCCTTCCGGTTGGTCAACAATTATGGCCCGACGGAATGCACGGTGGTGGCGACGTCCGCGGTGATTCCTCCCGAGGGCGACCCCGGTTCGTCGCCTCCAATTGGACGGGCCATTGATGGAACCGTGGTGGATATCCGGGATGGGGAGCTCTATATCGGCGGGGCCGGGGTGGGGCGCGGGTACCGGCGTCAGCCGGGACTGACGGCGGAGCGATTCCTGACGGACCCCGCCACCAAGATTCGTTTTTACCGGACCGGGGACCGTGCGCGTTGGCTTCCGGATGGACAGATCCTGTTCCTCGGACGCGTTGATGATCAGGTGAAGGTTCGCGGATACCGGATTGAGCCGGGTGAAATTGTGCGCACGCTGCTTCGGAATCCCGACGTGACCAACGCCGTGGTGGTGGCGGCCGATGCTCCCAATGGAGAGAAGCAACTGGTGGCGTATCTGGTTCCCGCAGCCAGCGCCCGACTCTCGGACCAGGCGCTCCGCACCGGGTTGAGGGAGCATTTGCCCGAATACATGATTCCGGCGTCGTTCGTCGTCCTCGACGAACTTCCGGGAACGGACAACGGCAAGGTGGATCGCCTCAAGCTGCCCGAGGCCACGCCCGAGAACACGTTGCGGGATGAGTCGTTCGCAGATCCGGAGTCGCCCGTGGAGTCGGCGCTGTCGGATATCGTCAAGGATCTGGTGCGGGTGGATCGGATCGGGGTTCGCGACAACTTCTTCCTCCTGGGCGGGCACTCCCTCCTGGGTGCCCAGTTGATTGAGCGCGTCAACCAGGCCTTCGGCGTGGAGCTTTCCCTGCTGACGGTTTTCGAGAATCCCACCGTCCGGGATCTGGCCGGCCATGTGGAGAAGGCGGTCCTTGCCCGGATAGAGACCATGTCTGAGGATGAAGCCCGGGTGCTTGTGGGCGCCTGATCCCTTTTCCCTCTTACTGGATGTCCTCACCGAACCCCGCGCCAACGCCGGCTGCCCGCCGATCCGAAGGCGCCCTGAGTTTGTACCGGCTCCTGGACCCGGCGGTCCTGGCGGATCCGTACCCACTCTATCACCGCCTCCGGGAGGAGGCGCCGGTGCATTGGGATCCCTACCTGTTTTCCTGGGTGGTCACCCGCTATGCGGATGTGCAGACGGTTCTGCACAGTTATTCGGCCGAGCGGACCCCGACCCCGGAGCAACTTACCCACATGGGGCTGGAGTCGTTCAATCCGGTCGCCCAGGTGATGGTGAAGCAGATGCTGTTCCTCGACGGGGAGGCGCATCAGCGTCTGCGGGGGCTCGCGGCGTACGCCTTCACGCCGGGACGCGTGGCGGTGTTGCGGGGGCACATCGAACAGATCGTTCATCAATTGATTGATGAGGTGCAGTCGAAGGGGCGGATGGATCTGGTTCGCGACTTCGCCAACCCGCTGCCGTCGATCGTCACTGCGGAGATGCTGGGGGTTCCGGTGGCGGACCGGTTTCAGTTGAAGGAGTGGTCGGCCGACTTCGCGGAGATGCTGGGCAATTTCCAGCACAATCCCGGACGACTTCCTCGGGTTCTGAAGAGCGTTGAGGAAATGACCGCGTACTTCCGCAACGCCATCCGGGAAATCCGGGCGAAGCCGCGCGAGGGACTCATCCACGCCTTTCTGACGGCCGAGACCAATGGGGACCGGTTTACAGACGAGGAGGTCATTGCCAATGTGATCGTAACCATGGTGGGCGGGCAGGAGACGACCACCAACCTGATTGGAAACGGGATCCTCACCCTGTTGCGGAACCCGGTCCAATTGCAGCGACTGCGGAGCGATTACTCCCTCATCCAATCCGCGGTTGAGGAGTTGCTCCGCTATGAAAGCCCGAGCCAGCACACCGCGCGTCTGGCCCCTGAGGATACCGAGTTGGGAGGCATGGTGATCCGGAAGCGGCAGGCGGTGATGGCGGTGATGGCGGCGGCGAACCGGGATCCGGACCGCTTTCCCAACCCCGACGACCTCGATCTCGGGCGCAAGGAGAACAAGCATCTGGCGTTTGGGCACGCGGCGCATTTCTGCTTCGGGGCGCCGCTGGCCCGGATGGAGGGACAGTTGGCGTTCGAGGCCCTGCTTCGGCGTCTTCCCGATCTTGCCCTGGATCCCGACGCCAAATTGGTCTGGCGCCACAATCTCGGACTTCGCGGACTGAACGCGCTGCCTGTCGTCTTCTGACGGACGGGGATGACGTTCCCCGCAGGACCCGGAGGCGTGCTGAACACCGGGTAATGGCGGTTTTTCCCGGGATATCCGGGGCCTGGCATGATCGAGACTGGGGCCGGGGACGCCGCGGTACCCTCAAAGTCGGATCGCGACGACTTTCCCAAATCGGGTTACTCTGTCCCTGAGATGAGCGGCCAAGATCCAGCGCAGGCATCGGATGCCAAGCGGCGCCTTCTGGAGAAACTGCTTTCCGGAAAGGGGGTGGCGTCTGCGGCACCCGGAGGTCCCACGATACCGAGGCGTGCCTCCGGTTCCATCGCACCCCAGTCGTTCCATCAGGAACAGGTCTGGACCCACGCCCTGATCCAGGCGGATCGGCCGGCGTACAACGAGGTGGTCACCCTGAATCGCCGGGGACCGCTGGAGGTGTCGACCCTGGAGCGTTGCTTTGCCGAGATCGTCCGACGCCACGAGATCTGGAGGACGACCTTCGGGCAGCGGGATGGCGAGCCCATCCAGCACATCCACGAATCCGGAGGCCCGGTTTCGTTTCCCGTCCATGATCTCCGGCGGCTTCCGGGGCGGGCACGGGACGACGCCTCGCGCCGTCTCGCCACCGCCAATGCCGAGCAACTCTTCGATCTGGAGCGGCTTCCCCTTTGGAGGGGATGTCTCGTCCGGCTTGAGGACGACCACTACCAACTGCATCTCTCCATCCACCAGTTGATCATGGATGGCGTCACCGTCTTCCAGAATCTCCTGAAGGAAATCCCGCCGCTGTATGACGCCCTTCTGCGCGGCGATCCATCGCCGCTCCCGGAACCCTCCCTGCAGTATGGCGATTTCGCCGCCTGGCAGCGGGGGCGCCTTTCGGAGGAGTTCCTCGAGGCGGACCTCCGGTATTGGCGCCGGAAGCTGGCGGGTCCCCTGCCGGTGGCTGCATGGCCGGATGAGTTTCCCCGACCTCCGGTCCAAAGCTTCCGTGGGGCGACGGAGAACCGCCTGCTGCCGTCGGAACTCATCGGGCCGCTCCAGGAGCTGGCAGGCAGGGAGTCCGCCAGCCTCTTTATGGCGCTCACCGCCGGTTTCGTGGCGCTCCTGCACCGGTATACCGGTCAGGAGGACATCCTGCTCGGGACGCCGGCCGGCAACCGGGAGCCCGGAACAGAGTCCCTGTTCGGATACTTCATCAACATGCTGCCGCTGCGTTTTGACGTGGCGGGAGACCCGACATTCCGGGAGTTGCTGGGACGCGTCCGGACCGTAGTGGTCGAGGCGCTGGCGCACCGGCGGGTTCCGTTTCTCCGCATCCTCCGGGAGGTGAATCCTCCCCGGGACCCGAGCCGGAATCCGTTGTTCCAGTTGATGATCACCCTGGAGCCCCTGCCACCCTCGGTTGGTTCGGGTTGGACTCTGACCCAGGCCGAGGTGTCGTGCGGGGCCGCCAAGGTGGACCTCGATCTCAGTCTGGAAACGCGCGCGGACGGGGTCATGGCGCCGCTGCTCTACAATCCGGATCTTTTCAGCACCACCACGCTTCATCGTATGGTGGATCACTGGTCCACGCTGATGCGGGCGGCGACGGAGGACCCGGACGCGAGGATCAGCCGGTTGCGCCTGCTGACGGATGAGGAACGCGACGCATGGATCGTCCGGTGGAATTCCACCGCGGTTTCGAATCCCGGGCACTGCGTGCCCCAACTCTTCGAAGCGCACGTTCGCCGGACGCCGGGGGCGACCGCGGTGGTGTTCGACGGAGTGCCGACGACCTACCAGGATTTGAATCTCAAGGCCAACCGGCTCGCCCATCGCTTGATCGCCGCCGGGGCGGGGCCGGAGACGCGGGTCGGTCTTTGCCTGGACCGGTCGGCGGATCTCCTGGTGGGATTGCTCGGGATCATGAAGGCCGGTGCCGCGTACGTTCCCCTGGACCCGAAGATGCCCGAGGTCCGGTGGAAAATGATCCTCGAGGATGCCCGGTGTCCTGTCGTCGTGACCGAGGGGGCCTTGGAACACCGTTTCGCGGATTCCAGTATCCGGACGCTGCACATCCTGGAGTCGTCGAAGCCGCAGGATCCCGCGGCGGACGCCGATCCTCCCCCGCGGGTCTCCGGGAGCAACCTGGCCTACGTTCTGTTCACCTCCGGTTCGACCGGACGTCCGAAGGGGGTTGAGATTGAGCATCGGAGCCTGGTCAATCTTCTCCTGGGGATGGCGTCCGAAATTGGATTTCGAGATGCGGATGTCCTGCTCGCGGTCACCACGATCTCCTTCGACATCGCGGGCCTGGAACTGTTCCTGCCGCTGGTGTGCGGCGGCCGGGTTCTCCTGGCGGGGAGTTCCGATGTTTCCGACGGGGGACGATTGATGGATCTGATGGATCGCGGTGGAGCGACCGTGATGCAGGCGACTCCCAGCACCTGGCGGCTTCTGGTCGAATCCGGATGGAAGGGCCGCGAGTCCCTGCGGGTGCTGGTGGGCGGGGAGGCTTTTCCGCCGGACTTGGTGGCGGCATTGTCCCGGAGAACCGCGGGCGTCTGGAACGTCTACGGCCCGACCGAAACCACCATTTGGTCCACCCTTCACCGGGTCTCGGGACGTGAGGAACGATCCGTTCCCATCGGCCGTCCTCTCGCGAACACCCAGTGCTATGTTCTGGATGCCCGCCAACAACCCGTCCCGCCCGGGCGTTCCGGCGAATTGTACCTGGGGGGGGACGGTTTGGCCCGCGGCTATTCGGGACGTCCGGAGCTGACTGCGGAGCGGTTTCTGACGTTGGATCCCGGGGATGGTTCCCTCCACCGGCTTTACCGGACCGGGGATCTGGTGCGCCTGGGAACCTCCGGGGCGCTCGAATACCTCGGACGCCTGGACCAGCAGGTGAAGGTGCGGGGGTACCGGATCGAACTGGGCGATGTGGAGGCGGCCCTGCTCCAGATTCCGTCGATCACAGCGGCCGTGGCCGTGGTTCGGGAGATCGACGGGGAGGCGGAACTGGCCGCGTTCGTGATTCCGGCCGCCGGAACGGCTCCCGGGGAGTCCGAACTGTTGAACGCCCTTCGTGGCATCCTGCCGGGCTACATGATTCCGTCCCGGGTGACAAAGGTGTCCGGATTTCCACTGACGCCCAACGGAAAGGTGGACCGGCTCGCCTTGGCGACGTCACCGGTTTCGGCGGGTGGGCCGCGGCCCGCGGATGGGGCGTCCACCAGTTCGTTGGAGGCGGAGATTGCCTCCGTCTGGAGGGAGAGCCTTGGGCGCGACTCCGTCGGGGTTCAGGACAACTTTTTCGCATTGGGCGGCCATTCCCTCCAGGCGTTGCGGATGATCACCCGACTTCGGAACCAGATGCGGGTTCCGGTGGCCCTGGCGGACCTGTTCCTGCACCCCACGGTGTCCGGGCTCGCCGCCCGCGTTCGTGATGCGGGGGGATCCGGTGGCGGGGCCGCGATTCCCCGCCTGCCGGATGCGCAGTTGTCCCGAATTCCCGCCACCAGTGAACAGACCGGATTGTGGATCAGCCATCAGCTGGCGGCCAATCCGGTGTCCCACAATGTGGTCACGGCAACCCGTCTCCGGGGGCCGTTGGATCTCCTGCGGTTGGAGAAGGCGTGGCGCCGGGTGATCCTCCGGCAGGACATCCTGAGGACGCGCCTCCGGATGGATGGAGGGGACGTCCTTCAGGAGGTGACGGAGGTTTCCGGTGCCGTGCTGGACGTGGAGGATCTTTCCTCCGCCGTCGCCGCGGATGGGGCCATCGCCTCGTCGGTCGCCGCTGCGGCGCGGGTGACGCTGGATCCCGCGGTGTGCCCGGCGTGGCGGCTGCGAATCCTGAGGATCGGACCCCAGGATCATGTGGTGGTGTTCGTGGCGCACCACATCCTTCTCGATGAATGGTCGCTGCACGGCCTCGTTTCGGAACTGGCCATGGCGTACCGGCTCGATGCGGACTCCAACGAGGGGTTTCCGGAACTGCCCATTCGCTTTGCGGATTTCGCGGTCTGGCATGAGGAGCGTCTTCGAAGTTCCGCGATGGAGGATCACGCCGGTTATTGGCGCCAGGTCCTGGACGGCGTGGGGCAGCGTCTGGCGCTCCCGTCGGATCGTCCGGAACCGGAGCATCCGACGGGCCGCGGAGGATTGCTGGGATTCAAGATTCCTGCGGAAACCCGATCGGGACTGGAGGCGCTGGCGCGGTCCCAGGGAGCCTCTGCATTCGTTGCGGGACTTGCCGCCTGGCAGGCCTGGCTGGCGTCGGCCACCGGGGACCGGGACATCGTGGTGGGAACGCCGCTGGCGGAGCGCGATCGTCCCGAGGTCGAACACCTTGCCGGACTGTTTCTTCAGACGCTTCCGATGCGAATTCTCGTGGATCCCTCGGAGAGTTTCCGGGCAATGGTGGATCGGGTTCGGGTTCGGGTCACCGAAGGATTCAGTCATGCCGCCTATCCGTTGGCGCGCATGGTGGGTGCGAGTTTCCGGCGTCTCGGGGCGCGCTCCCTGTTCCCGAGCCTCTTTGTTCTTGTGGACCGCCCCTGGCCGGAAATCCAGATTCCGGGAACCCGTGCGGAAATGCTCCCCGCGCACCATGGGGCGGCACGGTTTGACCTGATCCTTTCCCTGACACCGGATTCCGGAGGGGGATGGACTGCGGAGCTGGAGTATTCCGAGGACCGCTTCTCTCCGGGTCATGCGCAACGACTCTCCCTCTCCATCGCCACCTTCTTTGCCCGGGTCGCCGGGAATCCGGAACTGCCCGCGCTTGATCCGGGTTTTCAAGTGGGCCTCCCGGACGGGACCGCCGGTCGCCGCCGGCGGCGGGTTGTTGCTCCCGAGGAACCGGGTGCGCCGCCCTCCAACCTGATGGACCTCCTGGAGTCGGGAATGGCGGCCTGCCGGGATGCGCCCGCAATCGAGGAGGAGGGTGGCCTGCTGACCTACGGTGAGATGGCGGCCGGATACGACCGTTTGGCGGCGTGCCTGAACTCCCGAAATATTGGTCCCGGTTCCGTGGTTGCGCTGTGTTTGGATCGTTCGGCGAACCTCATTCTCGGAGTCCTGGGAATCCTGAAGTCGGGAGCGGCGTATGTTCCCGTGGACCCGTCGTATCCACCGGAGCGGATCGCCGCGATGCTGGAGGATTCCCGTCCGGCCGCCGTGGTCACGGACCGGCGTCATGCGGACCTGTTCGGTGCCTCCGTGCCGAACGTGTTGCTTCTGGAGGATCTCCCGTCCACCGGAGGGGTGGCGCCCCATGCCTCCTGTCCGGCGCGTCCCGGGGATCTGGCGTATGTACTGTTCACCAGTGGCAGCACGGGCCGTCCGAAAGGAGTGGCCATGTCCCATCGCGCCCTGATCAACCTGATCCAGTGGCAGCGCAGAACCTCCGTGCTTGAACCGGGGCGGAAGACGCTGCAGTTCGCGCC
>JAEUHD010000122.1 GCA_016793645.1 Verrucomicrobiales bacterium | reverse complement strand
GGAGGCTGCCGCGACGCCGTAGGTGTACAGATACCAATTCAGAATGGGGGTGGCGGTTCGCGGGTGATAGGAGAGCACCGCGGGGTTCAATGCGAGCCGGACAAAGGCCATGGACAGGAGCAGGAAGCCGACCCGGGGAAGCCCCGGATGTGGAATCCGCCGGAAGAGCCAGCAGAGGGCCGCACCTTCCAGCGCCCAGCCCAGGGTGATCCATTGGCGTTCGAATTGAATGGGAATGGCGACGCTGATGAAGAACAGCGTGACGCCTCCGAACCAGGCCAGTTGATCCATCCGGCACGGGGCGTCGTCCGGCACGGTTCGGACGAGATGCGCCAGGGCGAGCAGCGACGGGACCGCGAATGCGATCGGAACGAGGCCCATCACCGGGTTAGGATACGCCTGCCGCATCAGGAAGTACACGAGGCCGAACTGCACCGGACCCGCAAGGGCCGAGACGATCCACGGGAGACGCCGATCACGGTACTCATGTTGCCAAAGGAACGGAAACAGGAGGAAGACCGCGTAAAAGGCAATCTCCCACGCCAAGGGGAGCAGCGCCTGCCCTGGAACGAGCGCGGCGGACTGCCAGGCGACCTCCAGAAGTGCGATGCTCGCCAGTCCGATGGGCAGCAGCGCCTGAATTCCCGCGAGGCGCACCATGCCCAGCAGGAGGACCAGCAACAGGGCGCCCAGCCCGAAGAGGGCCGAGGGATTGGCCGGACGGAACTTCATCGCGACCATGACCAACAACAGAAAGGGGAGGCTTGCGGACAGGACGGGAATCGTCGCCGCCGAGAGTTCGGAATGGGAGTGACGATCCGCTGGGGACCGCTGGGGAAGCCGGCGCCACAGGAGCATTCCCGCGCCGAAGAAGAAAACCGCCGCCGCGCCGATCACCAGGAGTCCCTCGGAGAGCCCGATGTCTTGGACGGCGGCACCTGCGATCCAAAGTCCGGCCACCACCAGGGTGAGCAGGAGCACCGCGACGAGTCCGATCACGGTACCGGCAACGACCGCGAAAAGCACGGCGAGGGCGTCCACACCCAGCACCACGATCCAGAACATCCACGGGACCGTGAACTCCCGCGCCAGCGGCACGAGGACCAGGAGGAGGGAAAGGGCCGGAAAAAACTGGCTCCACACCGACACGGGCGGAGCTTCCTTCGGACGCAGTTTGCGAAGGGTGCCGGGAAACAGGGTGTGGAGTGCCGCAAAGGTGAAATAGAGACCGAAGGCCCAATACAGGAGATCCCCGGACAGTTTCCCAACGGTCCAGACGGAGAGCAGGAGGAACACCAGTCCTCCGCCCAGCGATTCCAGTCCGAGCAGCGCCGGGCGAAGCAGGACCATCGCGAGAAGCAGCAAATCGGCTCCGAAGACCACGGTGAACAATGCGCCGGGGCGGGAAGCCAGGTCTTCGGTGAACAGCATCGTCATGCTGGCGGCCATTGCCACCACCGGGAGCACGGCGGCGGCGCCCGTCACCCAGCGATTCAACCACTCTCGGCGCACGGCCCAGGCGAAGGCGCCGACGAAGAGTATGGGCATTCCGAGGAACACCCCCTGCGCCGCATGGATCTTCGCCCCGGTGAAGAACTTCAGGAACCAACCCGCCTGGAGAATCACCGTGCCCGCCGCCGCCAATCCCAGGAGGTAGTCCCACCGCTTGCGGCGGACCACGGCGATCAGACCGAGGTCGAGCAGCGCGATGTAGCTGAACAGTCCCAGGGGATTGTCCTCGCCGGTGGACAGCAGGACCGGGGTGAGAAAGCCCCCCAACATTCCCAGCACGGCGACCACCTGCGCCTCGAGACGCACTGCCAGGGCAAACGCGGTGGCCGTTACGAGCACCATGAGGAGCAGGGTCGGGATCACTCCAAAGAAGGCGAAGTGGTAGAAGGCGTGGCAGGCGAAGGTCACCGCATACAGGATGACGATTCCGGTGGCACACAGGGTTTGGGAGGTCACCCGATATTCCCGACGTCGGAGGATGACGCCGCCGACCAGCAGGCCTGCGCCCAACAGAAACCCTCCCGCGGCCCGCACCTCGGGAGGCACGAGGTCGTGATCGAAGGAGTATTTGAGTCCAAGGGCGGCGGCAAAAAACAGGGCCAGCCCGCCGAGCCAGGCAAACAGGCGCACTCCGAGAAATTGCTCCCAGTTGAAGGCCGGTTTCTGAAAGGAGGGTAACGGAAGGAATCCCGGCGCCGGTTGCGGTTCCTCGAATGCCAGGGGAGGCAATGGCGGTGGCGTCGCCGCGTGGAGGTCGGACTCCACGGCGGCGGGTGCGGGGGGAATCGGCGGAACCGTCTGCGGCCTCGGGACCGGACTCCGCGGCTCAGGTCGCCCTGTGCCGGGGACGAAGGGCTGGGGTTCGGCTCGCAAGGGTGGCGGGCTGTTCCAGCCTTCGGCCGGTTCGGCCGGTTTTCGTGGCTGAGGGGACTCGGCAACTCCGTGGGTCGTGGGTTCGCGCTGAAGCCTGGTGACGCTCGCCTCCAGGCGCCTCAGTTGTTCCTCAAGTTCCCGAAGAGTTCGCCGGTCCTTCCTGGAGCGGTAAATGAGTGTTCCAAGGACTCCACACAAGATCAGAAAGAAGAGGAAGGAATCCATGGTTCGATGGTGGTTGGGAGCGCCGATTCAAGAGGTCTGCGCTTCGAATCGCAAGCGATCACTCCGACGAGAGCCGGCGTCCAGGTCCCGCCGTTCGAGGCGATTCCCGCACTCGACAAAATGGGCCGTTTGCACCTGTATGGTCCCCAGTCATCTCCCTTGCCCATGAAGCTCCCGATGTCTGCCCCGTCCCTCGTTCCCTCCCCGGCCTGGTTGGCCTGCGTTCTGGCTCTGGTTGCGCAGGTCCCGGCGCTCCGCGCCACCGATTCACCGCAATGGCGTGGGCCCAGCCGGAGTGGTTCCTCGTCCGAATCCGGATTGCTGGCGCAGTGGCCCCAGGACGGACCGAAACTTTCGTGGCGGGTGACGCATTGCGGATCGGGATACGCCACGCCGTCCGTGGTGGGGGACCGCATCTTCCTGCTGGGAAATGAGGGGCTCGAGAACGAGTCGGTGCACGCCCTGTCCGCCTCCGACGGCTCCAAGGTTTGGTCGGTCCGACTGGGCAAGGTGGGCAAGCCAGACCAGAAGCCCAGCTTCCCCGGGGCGCGTTCCACGCCGACAGTGGTGGGTCCGGTGTTGTATGCGCTCGGGTCCGACGGCGACCTGGCCTGTGTGGAAACGGACTCCGGTACGGTCCGGTGGCGGAAGAATCTGCGCACCGAGTTCGCAGGCAGGGCGGGTCAATGGGCGTATTCGGAGTCCCCCCTGGTGGACGGCAACACCGTGGTGGTCACCCCCGGTGGCACCAACGCCACGATGCTGGCCCTCGACGCGAAGAGTGGCGACGTGCTGTGGAAGTTCGCCTCCCCGGACGGAGATGAGGCCGGGTACTCGTCGGCGATTGTCGTGGAGGCCGCGGGCGGGAAACAGTACGTCCAACTGCTGCAAAAGGGTCTCGCGGGCGTGGACGCGAAGAGCGGGAAGCTTCTGTGGAAGTGGAACAAGTCGGTCAGCAAATACGGCGCGAACATTCCCTCGCCCCTGCTCGCGGACGGCGTGGTCTATGCCGCGGCGGCCGGAACGGGCGGGGGCGCGGTGCGGTTGAAGGCGGCGTCCGATGCGGCCCCGTTTGAGGAGCTGTATTTTGAATCCAAGCTTCCCACGGCCATCGGGGGCACGGTCCAGGTGGGTCCATACCTGTACGGAACCACGGCGCAGTCCCTGCTGTGCTTTGAGGCGGCCACCGGAAAATTGAAATGGGAGGATCGGTCCATTGGGGCGGCATCGCTGTATCACGCGGGCGGCCTCCTCTTTCTGCGCGGTGAGAACGGCGCGGTGGCGCTTGTCGAGCCCTCGCCCGATGGCTATCGGGAAAAGGGCCGGTTCACCCCCCCGGAGGCCCCGGCCAAGAGCAGCCCGATGGAGAAGTCCTGGGCCTATCCGGTGGTGGCCAACGGGAAGCTCTACCTGCGGGACCACGGCACCCTCTGGTGCTACGCCGTCCGGTAGGATCCACCCCGGAAGGTGGAGCCGCGCTGCCGCGCTGTTCTGAAATCGGTCCGCAGCAGTGCCGCTGCGGACAGGGGGTGTGGGGAGGGGTTGCGCGTGGGTCCTCAGCACGGCAGTTGCGTCGGAGGAGTCACTCGCGGGCGCAGCCCGCGGCCACCCAGCCCGCGGCCACCCAGCCCGCGGCCACCCAGCCCGCGGCCACCCCTCTTGGGGGGGGAGCCGAGCTGCGCGCGGTTCTGAAATCGGTCCGCAGCAGCGCCGCTGCGGACAAGGGGTGTGCCGGGGGGGATTCCCGGTGTCCGTTCGGTGCTCGAAGGTTGAATGTCCGGCGTTTCGCGGCAGTCTGTGTCGCGCTGCCGGCGTCCGGCGGCCTCATTTCGAAACATGCATCTTACCGCTCCCCGCTGGATCGGCGCGGCCCTCGCCGGCGCCGCCCTGCTCCTTCCCATCGTGCCCTCGGCCTCCGCCCAGGAGAAGAAGGCCGCCCCCAATTATTTCGAGGATTCCTTCCCCTTCCAGATGGCCTGCATCAATGCGGCCTATCCGAGCAACAACACCGCGATGAAGGGGATCGCCATCCGCGTCGGCAATGACGCCACGGTCCTGTTCGACACGGACCTTTGCCGGATGGCCGCCGGTTGGACCGGGGGATTCATCAGCTCCCACGGGGTGGCCTTTGATGGCGCCCACGGGCACCACCCGGCGATGGTGGGCACCCAGAAGTTCGGCGTGGGCAATGGCCCCGGTGTGGCGGGTCCCGACGGCAGTTTCGCCGACCTTCGCAAGGAGCCCTACGGCCCCATGGATCCCGCAATCGCCAAGTGGGAGGGTCTGTTCCTCAACGGCAACAACGTTCTCCTCAACTATTCCGTCGCCGGCGGCACCCAGGTGGCCGAGCAGCCGGGAAGCCTCGAAGCCGGGGACCAGACGGTGCTGACCCGGACGGTGCGTCTGGTTCCGCCCAGGCGCGGGTTCTTCATCTTCAAATCGCGCCGCACTCCGGAACCCTTCTCCATCGCCGTGGCCGACGTCACCGGGACGGCAACCTCGCAGGCGGCGGATGACATCACGGTCGTGGACAACGGGACGGCAACCCGGGTCAGCGCCAGCGGACTTCCTTCCGGCGCCGCATTGGCCCTGCGCAATGGGCGCATTGTGCTTGAGGTTCCAAAGGGCACCCCTCCCTCCACCGTGAAGCTCGCGCTTTGGAGTGGACCGGAGGCCGGCGCGGCGTCCGTGGCCGGTGCCGCTGCCAAGGCCGCCGACCTGGCGGACTACACCCACGGCGGCCCCCGCCGCTGGACCGAGGCCGTCAAGGTGGCCGGAAAACTTGAGACCAGTGCCAGTCCGGATGGCGCCTACGTGACCGACTCCATCACCGCGCCGGATTCCAATCCCTGGAACCGCCGCGTGCGCTTTGGCGGATTCGACTTCTTCCCCGACGGTAGGAGCGCCGCCTTCTGTACCCACGATGGCGACATCTGGATCGTCAAGGGCATCGACGGCAAGCTGGAGAACCTGGAGTGGACCCGCTTCGCCTCGGGACTCTATGAGCCGCTCGGCCTCGTGATCGTGGACGGAATCATCTACACCAGCGGACGCGACGGCATCACGCGCTACCGCGACCTGAATGGCGACGGGGAGGCCGATGAGTACCAGGCCTTCAACCACGACATCATGTCCACGGAAGGCTTCCATGAATTCGTCTTCGATCTGCACCGGGACAACGCGGGGAACTTTTACTATGCCAAGGCCAACCCGGTGAACGGTGGCGGACGCGGATTCGGCGACCAGAAGGCGTCGCGCGGCAACGGCACCGTCTGTTCGCATGCGGGCTGCCTGTTCAAGGTCAGTCCCGACGGCTCCAAGTTTGAGGTCGTCGCCCGCGGATTCCGCGCCCCCAACGGCATTGGTGTGCGTCCGGACGGCCAGGTGACCACGTCGGACAACGAAGGCACCTGGGTGCCGACGACGCCCTTGAACTGGGTCGACGGAACAACCTTCCACGGCGTGCAGAACAACCTCACCTCGCCCGACGTGGCGGCGAAGTTTGCGCCGCCGATCCTGTGGCTCTCGCACAACGACTATGACAATTCCGGCGGCGGCCAGATCTGGGTGACCAGCGACCAATGGGGTCCCTTCAAGGGTGAATTGCTCCACGAGTCGTACGGCAAGTCCTCCCTGTACCTGGTCATGCGCCAGGAGCTTCCCGATGGACGCCAGCAGGCGGCGGCCACGAAGTTCCCGCTGAAGTTCACCAGCTCGGTGATGCGCGGACGCTGGGGTCCGGTGGATCAACAGCTCTATATTGCCGGCCTGAGCGAGTGGCAGAGCAATGCCGCGAAGCAGACCGGATTCGACCGCGTCCGCTACACCGGCAAGCCCGTGTATTCGGTCCGCGGCGTGAAGGTCGTGCCCGGCGGCGTGGAACTGTCCTTCACCCAGCCCTTGGACAAGGCGTCCGCGGAGGACCTCCAGAACTGGAGTGGCAAGCGGTGGAATTACGTCCGGAGCGAGAATTACGGCTCCCCGGAGATCGGGGTTTCGGATCCCAACAAGAAGGGCCGCGAGTCGATCAACATCACCGGGGCGCGGTTGGGGGCGGATGGCAGGACGGTCACGCTGACCATTGAGAATTTGAAGCCGGTCATGCAGCAGTCGATCAAGTGGGACCTCAAGGCCGCGGACGGCACGAAGGTCGCCCAGGAGATTCAGCAGACCATCCACGAGATTCCGGGCCAGCCGTTGTCGATGAACTGAGCCACGACAGCGTCCCGTCGGATTCCGACGGGTGAAGCCTTTGCGCGGAGGCGGGAGTCATCCCCCTCCGCGCTTTTGTTTCAGGACAGGCCCCTTCCAAAGCTGGGAGGGATGGCGTGCCGCCGTCCGTGAACAGATCCGGGGTTGGGAGCGTGGAGTGGGGGGCGTGTGGACTCCTGCGCGAAGGGCGTGACTTGAATGGGGCTCGCAGCATGCGGGCCCTCCCCTGCGGAACAACGGGAGGGACGGCGTGTCGGCGTCCGTGAACAGATCCCGTGAACAGGGTGACAGGTTCAAAGATCGGAATTGTCCTTCCAGGGTCACCCCACGGAGAGCTTCCATCGGTCCCGCCGGCTTCGGCAGCCAGATCCATGTCAGACTCACCCAACTCCTACATCCACGGCTATTCGGATCCCGAACAGCAACGGTTGTTGGCGCAGAGCGACTACTGGAAGTCCCTGGTCACGCTGGTGGACTACCCCCTGCGAGGCGGCGAGCGGTTGCTCGATATCGGATGTGCCGTCGGTGCCAACCTCGTGCTGTTCGCCCGAGCCGCCCCCGGGATCTTCCTGGCCGGAATTGACCGTGAGCCCCGACAGATCGAGGCCGCCCATCGCAATCTGGGCTTTGTTCCGGAAGACCGTCTGGATCTTCGTGTCGGCACTGCGGAGTCATTGCCCTGGGAGACCGGTTCCTTCGATCGGGTGTTCATCATGTGGCTGCTGGAGCACGTGCGCGAACCGGCCCCGATTCTGTCGGAGGCCCATCGTGTCCTCAGGACGGGCGGATCGCTTTCCGTGATCGAAACCGACTACGACACCTACCTGGCGTTGCCGGAGATCCCGGCATCCCGCGTCGTCCTGGAGGCCTTTCGCGAACACTTTGTCCGCTCGGGGCAGCATCAGGCCGGGAGGCGGCTGGGGGCCTGGCTGCGGGCGGCGGGATTTGACGTCCTGGAACATCGCGCGTTTCCGATTCACTGGAGTTCCGCACAGGACCCGGTCGCCTTGCGACGACACCTGGACTATACGCTGGACTACATGGAGCCGGCGTTCCCGGCCCTGGAGAGCCTGGGTTACCGCGATGAAACCCTTCGCGAGGGCGCCGCGCATCTGCGGGGACTCTGGAAGCACCCTGAAGGTGACTTCTCCCAGCTCGTATTCCGAGCGACCGGACGCAAGGCGGGATGATCCGGGTCCAGGTGACCCGCAGTGGAGTCCTCCCTGCCTGAGCCGGGATGGATGCCCCGTCCCCTGACAAATTCCTTACAATCTTACGACCCACCCATGACAACCGCCGGCGGTCGGGATGCCAGGATGCCGCCGCATGAAAACGCATCACCTGTTGCTCCTTGTGACCCTGCTCGGCCGGGGAACACTTCTCGCCGAGGCATCCACTCCCGCAGCCCCCTATTCGGCCCACGAATGGGGAACGTTCACCTCCGTCCAAGGATCCGATGGCATTCCCATCGCATGGAAGCCGTTTGTGAAGTCGGATCTGCCGGAGTTCGTGTACACCCGCCGCCATCCGTTCTCGGAGGCGACGATCGCTCCCCGACGTCGTGGATTTGAACTCATGGAACTCAAGAGCACCGGAGCCTGGCTTCAGCGGATGGAGACTCCGGTGATCTACTTTCATTCGGAACAACCGTTGAGCGTCCGGGTTCGCGTGGAGTTGCCCCAGGGGTTGATCACCGAATGGTACCCGCGCGCCGGTCATTTCGGTCCGGTGTTTGGAGTGGATCCGGTGATGCCCGACTCCGACGAAAGTTTTCTGGAATGGCCGGCCGTGTCCGTCTCCCCCGTTGGTCCCCGTTCCATGGTGGGGATCACGGATCGTGTCCGGGGCCGCGGGGACTCCCACTATTATGCCGCCCGGAGTGCGCACGCAAACGAGGTCCGGATCGCGGCGGACTCCAACGGGCCCGCCGAACTGGAGTCGTTCCTGTTCTATCGGGGAGCCGGAAACTTCGGCACCCCCCTCCGCGTCTCGATGCCATCGCCGCAAGTGCTCCTTCTTGAGAACGTCGGCCGCCAACCCCTGGATGGACTGCGAATTCTTGAGGGACGGGGTGCGCAGGCGCGGCAGGTCGCGGTCCCCGTCCTCAATCCGGGCGAGTCCAGAAGGATTGCCTGGCAGGGAGTGACCGACGGAGCCGCTCGTGCCGAAGTCACGCAGGAACTCTCCAAGGGACTTCAGCACGATCTCACCCAGGCGGGACTGAACGAGGACGAGGCGGCCGCGATGATCGACACCTGGAGGGAATCCTGGTTCGGGGAGGATGGACTGCGCGTGTTCTTTCTTCTCCCGCGGGATTGGACGGACGCCACGCTTCCGCTGCATTTGAATCCTCCCCCCCGTGAGCTGGTCCGCGTCCTCGTGGGACGCGCCGAAGTCATCACCGTGTCCGAGGAGCGGGACGCCCGGGCTTCATTTGCGATCTACCGCAGGTCCCGCGATTCGAGGGATCTGATGAAGGTCTTTGGATCCGGGAACCCCCGTTTCCGCGAATCCCTGCTGACCCGGATCGGCGTGATCGAGTCCCGATGGGAGGCGACCGCGGAGGCGTTTCGCTGCTCGCTTCCCAATCCGGCGGAAGCCACCGGAAACCGGCTCCGCGAGGATCTTGAGGCAGCACGGACCGTGCTTGCGGACCTCGACGTGAAGGCTGCGTCGAAGGCGGCTTCGAACACCACACCTCCAATTCCGTCTGACAGTGCCTCGGGAATCCTCCAGCCTGTGGCGGTTCTTACCCGGACCCCTGAATGAGGCGAGCCGCCGTCATCTTCGCCCTGTCCGTATTCATTCCGTCCCTGGTGCTCGGATGGCTGGCGCTGCGTTCGCTCCGCGACCAGAGGCTGGCGTTTGAACGCCAGCGGTTCCAACTGGCACAGGAGGCTGCCGACGCCGTCGCCTCCGCCCTTGCCGCCGAAGTGGATGAGCTGGGACGGGAACTCGGCCGGCAAACGGAAGCCATCCTGGGAACCAACGCTCCCGAGTCGGCGGCGTGGACCTTTGACGAGCAGTTGCGGGCGGCATGGCCTCCGGCCGAAGTCGGGTTTGCCGTGCAGCTCGACCGGGAGGTTTGCTCGCCGTCCGTTTTCGACCCGCGCGGGAAGAGCCAGGCCTTTCACCGGAACAATCGGGACTTCCTGATCGGGCTCCAGTCCGTCGAAGTGTTTGCCCTCACCCCCAAGGGTCGCATCAACCTCTCGGCCCCACCGGTGCGTCCCCAACCGAAGGTCACGCCCACGGACCAGTTCCGGAACGTGCTTCCCGAGCAGGCGCCCGGAATCCCATCGCAGGCACTCAACTCGAAACTGCAGACCGCCAAGGCGGATTTCACCCAGTTGGTGGGAGATGCCCAGGAAGGCGTCATCGCCCGTCGATTGGGGGACCAAATCAAGATTCTGGTGTGGCACCGATCCGCGCGGGATGCGCGGTTCGTTTTCGGCGCCCAATTGGACCGGGACAACCTGGTGCACCGCCTGGCGACCCGCTTGAACAACGATCCGGCGTTGTCGGAGGAGTTCGGAATGGCCCTCCTCGACGAGCATGCCCATCCGCTGGTTCGACGCCCGGAAGCGTTGAGTGTCCAACAGTGGCGCCATCCCTTCGCCGCCGCCGAGATCGGGGAGGCGCTGCCCAACTGGGAGGTGGCCGTGTACGAGCGCGATCCAGGCCGACCCGCCGCCGTCGCCATCGCGTTTCAATGGACCCTGGGCACGCTCGTCGTGGGATTGCTCGCGATCATCGGGACGGGCGGCTGGCTCGTGTTCCGGGATACGGATCGCGAACGGCGCCTGGCCCGCCGCCGGAGCGATTTCGTGGGGAATGTGTCCCACGAACTGAAGACCCCCCTGACGTCCATCCGCATGTATGCCGAGATGCTGTCCGAGGATCGCGTCCCGGACCCCGAGCGCCGGCGTCAGCACCTGGGCGTGATCGCAGCCGAGGCGGCGCGCCTTTCGCGACTCGTGGAGGGAATGCTCGACTTCGCCCGCCTGGAGCGCGGAGACACCGTGGCTGCGGCCACAAACCCGATCGACCTTAGTTCGGTGATTCGGCCCGCCCTTGAGGTTCACCGGTCCCGCCTCCAGGAGGAAGGCATCGCGATCCGATGCGCGTTCCCATCGCACCTGCCGTGTGTGAGGGCGGACCCGGACGCGATCACGCAGATCCTCGTCAACCTGATCTCCAACGTGGAAAAATACGCGGTCTCTGGAAGGGAGTTGGTCGTGGAGTTGGAGGCCGTTCCGGAACCGGATGCCGGTCCGGGGTACGTTCTCCTTCGCGTGGGCGATCGGGGTCCCGGGGTGCCTCCGTCCGATCAGGAACGAATCTTCGAGGAATTCTATCGCGTCCACGACGCTCTCGACAGCGGGGTCACCGGTGCAGGTCTCGGACTCGCCCTGGCCCGACGACTGGCCCGCGCCCAGGGAGGGGAACTCCTGCATCGCCCCAGGGAGGGTGGAGGCTCATGGTTTGTCCTCAAACTTCCAATGGCATGAGCGCCCGCATCCTGGTTGTGGAGGATGAAGCCCACATTCGAATGGGACTTCTGGAGCTGCTGTCCAGCGAGGGTTACTCCGCGACCGCCTGCGATCGCGGGGACGACGTCGAGAGTGCGGTCCGGAGCCGGCTTCCGGACCTGATTGTGCTGGACGTCATGCTGCCGGGACTCAGCGGCTACGATGTGTGCAGGAACCTTCGCAGGGCCGGAGTCCGGGTGCCGATTCTCATGCTGACCGCCAAGGGCCAGGAACTCGACAAGGTCATCGGACTCGACCTCGGCGCGGACGATTACGTCACCAAGCCGTTTGGCGTTCGAGAGCTCCTGGCGCGCATCGCGGCACTCCTCCGTCGTACCCGGACCACGGGCACCGGGGATGGGGCGCCGGAGCCCTGGCAGATGGGAGGATGGACGGTTGATCCCCGGACCTTCCGCATTTCTCGGGGCCCGGTGTCCGGAGAACTCACCGCCCGGGAACTTAAACTTCTGCAGCTCTTCCACGCCCGCCCGGGTGAGGTGTTGTCGCGGGAGGTCCTGCTCCGGGAAGTCTGGGGCCAACGATATTTCGGGACCACCCGGACCCTCGACCAGGTGATCGTCGCCCTCCGACGGAAGCTTGGGGATTCCGCAGACGCTCCGAGACACCTGCACACGGTGCATGGCGTTGGATACCGATTCGAACCGTGAGGCC
>JAEUHD010000014.1 GCA_016793645.1 Verrucomicrobiales bacterium | reverse complement strand
GGCCGCACTTCGGCGATGTACGGCGCGTTCACCGAGGCCACGGTGGAGTCCTGAAAGACCTGCAAGGCGCGGGCATCGAGTCCGGTGTCGTTCAGGAGGATGCGTTCTCCGGACTCCAGGATGGTGTACCAATTGAGGTTGGCGCCGAAACCCGTCTGCCAGAACAGCAGTCGGAGCGGGTACAGCCCGGCGACCGGTGCGTTGACCGAGAACTGTGTTTCGTTGCGATAATTGGAGGCGAAGGGCGGGGCGTTCCGCTGGAACTCACCGATCTTGACTCCGAAGAAGTCGCTCGGAGGAGTTCCCACGGTGACGACGAATCCGTCGTCATTCTCCGTGTCGGTGCGTCCCGTGGACGACGAGACCCCGAACGTGGTCACGCCCGCGGGCAGGGCCACAAGGCCGACGACCTCGGCTGCAAAGTTGTCCGTGTGGTTCCCTGAGCCCGGAATGCCCGGAAACGAGAAGCTCGAAAACGAAGCGAGGAGATTCTGGTCGACGTCGATCACGTCCACCTGGGTCGCGTCCTTCTCAAAACTCGCGGTATCCACCGCATAGGCTCCGCCGGTGAGCGGTCCCGGGAAGGCTTCGTTGGGAACGAGGGCGCCTTCGGCGTCCACCAGGGTCCCATTGATCTGGTTCAGGGCGCGTGTGGCGTTGTTCTTGAGGATTGAGGCCTCCGGGCCCTGGGCCGTGCGGACAAGAAATCCGCGGGTGGAGGAACTGCCGGCCGGCAACGCGGCAGTCTGCGGCAGATCAACGGTGGCGGCGTCGGTCGCGGATATCAACGCAACGAGGGAGACGCCGATGGTGGTACTTATATGTCGTAGGCGCATATGCGCCGATTCTTTACCTCAAGACCGACGAGTTTCAATGCCCCAACTGAGGGAGCCTTGAAAAGTTTACAAAGGGGGCAGTGTTTCACGGATCCCCAGCAGGAAAAAGCGAGTATGGAAACGAGATGTGTCCGGCAATCCCGTCAGGTCAGGATGGACCCGCCGGGGGGATTTCGGGAGCGCCTGGCGTTTCCGGGGCCAGCGCTGAGGCCGCCGCCAGGGCGGCACCGAGGATGCCGGCGTCGGGACCGGTTCGTGCGCGGAGGATGGGCAGGCCCCGGTTCACGGGGGACCAGATGTGACGGCGGATGGCCGCATCGAGGGTGTCGGAGAAGAGTCCGGTGCTCAGCCCAAGCCCTCCACCCAGGATCACCGCCTCGGGATCGAGCACGTTGACCAGAAGCCCCAGGGCGGATCCGAGGGCTTCCGCCGCGGTGAGGACAATCCGCCGGGCGGTAAGATCCCCTGCGTGGGCCGCCTCCAACACCTCGGGCGCGGTCAGCACCGGGTCTCCGCCCGCGTCGCGGAATCGCCGCACGAGCGCCGGGCCGGACGCGAGTTCCTCAAGGCTTCGACGGGTCAGGATGTCCGTCTCGCCACAGGGTACGGTGACGGGACTGCTGGCGAGCGTTCCTGTCAATCCGCGGGCGCCGAGGTAGGGCTGTCCTGCCAGAACCAGGCAGGAGGAGATGCCGGTCCCGATCGTGACGTAGAGAAAACTCTGAAACCGTCCCCCTGCGCCCAGCCGGGACTCGGCCCGGGCCGCCGCCCGGACGTCGGCTTCAAGGACCACCGGACCCAGATCCTTCAACTGCAGTTGGACTTCCGCAGCGGTCCATGGGATTGCGTTCTGGCTGAGAATCTCCCCGTCCTGGGACACCAACTCGCAAATCCCGATGCCCAGTGCGGAGGGGGGAGGCACACCCGGTCCGGGCTCCGCGGTCAGTTCGGAAACCAGCCATCGGATGTCTTCCAACAGGGCGGCGCCACCCCGTCCGGGGCGGGTGGGAATCTGTCGGCGGGCGAGCATTTGCCCCGAGGGAAGTTCCACGAGGCCGGCGGCGACCTTGGTGCCGCCGACGTCGATTCCGAGGACCGTGTAGGAGGCCGGCCTCATGCAGGAGCTGCGTTTCCGGCCGCCGCGGAATCCAGGAACACGGAGACGTCGGAATGAGTGCGCAAGAAGGACGCTGGACATGGGGAGTGGATCGGGCCGCGAAGCATCGCGGACACCGCGTTGGTCTTGTGGGGGCCGTGGGCCAGGATCAAAATGCGGCGGGCGGCGAGAATCGTGTCCATTCCGACGGTGACGCCGTTCGAAGGAGCATAATCGCCCCCGAACCACTTCCGGTTCGCCTCGATGGAAACCGATTCAAGGTCGAGGACGCGTCCCCGGGACGTCGGGTCGCTTCCCGGTTCGTTGAAGCCCAGGTGGCCGTTCTGGCCGAGGCCGAGAATGAGGACGTCCAGTCCGCCGGCCTGTGCGATGCGTTCCTCGTGGGCGCGAATGCTCTGAAGGGCGTCGTGCATTTCGGAGCTGACCGTATGAAACCGGTCCGCCGGGATTCCCCACGCTTCCGCCACGCTGCGCCGGAGAAGATTGGCGCAGTTGCGGGGTTCGGTCCGGGGGACCCCGACGTACTCGTCCAGGGCGAACACCGTGAGATGGCCCAGATTCAACCCCCTGCCGGCGACCCGGCGGTAGAGTTCGAGCGGGGTGTTTCCCGCGGCGACCATGACGGTCCGCGTGTCCGGGTGGGTGAGCCACGCCGTCAGACAATCCGCAGCGGCGGCATTGGAGGCGTCGGCGCTGGGATGGACCGAAACATTCATGGCGGTGGGTGGAAGGGTTCGAGCGGGGGGAGCTATTCGCCCGCAAGGCCGAGGGCGAGCGCGCGGGTATAGGCGGCGTTGCATCCGCAGCATCCGCCGAGGAATCCGATGCCTTCGTTCCTCGCGATCCGTCCGAATTCCCGGAACTCCGAACGGGACACCTGGATGGTCTCCAGGTCGTCGGGAAATGCCGGCTGCCGGGTGAAGCAGTGGCAGGTGTCGGTGGTGCGGAAGGCCGCGGGTTGGGCGGCAATGGGCACCGGGGACGCCGCGCGCATCTCCCGGAGCAGGGGAAGCATGCGGGAGGGTTCCTGCTCGCAATTGGCCCCGACGGCGATGGCGCCGTGATCCGCCATGACGCGCGCACATTCCGCCGGCGTGAAGCCGTCGGTGCATTCGGTGATCAGCGGACGGAAGCTCATGGTCGCCACTGCGGGCAGTCCCGCCTCCGCAGCGCACTTCAGGGCGACCTTCATCTCCGCGAGATGGAAGAAGGTTTCCAGGAGGAGGAAGTCCACGCCGGCGTCCTTGAGGAACCGGATCTGCTCCGCGAGGTGCTCCCGCGACTTGTCGAGTGAGCCCATCCCTTCGCGTTCCGTGAGCTGGGTTCGGGACACGCTTCCCGCGACCAGCGCCCGGTCGCCTGCAACTTCCCGGGCAAGGCGGACGGCGGCCGTGTTGATCGATTCCGTCTGGGGACCGTACCCGGCGCGATTGAGCTTTTCCCGCGTTCCGAAAAAGGTCAGGGCCTGCAGGACCTGGGAGCCCGCGGACAGGAATTCGCGGTGCAGTTCCCGGAGGGCCTCCGGCTGTTCGATCGCCACCTCGGGCGTGAACTGTCCGCTCCCGCGTCCGGTGCCGACCTTCTCGCGCTTGCTGCCGCTGTCCACGTAGCCGCGGCGTTCGAGTTCAATCAGGTATCCGCCGTCGCCGAGGACGACGCCTTCCTTCAACAATTGGGTGATGGGTGTCATTGGGGAAATGGGGGGGCGGGGGATGCCTCGGGACTGGCGGACGAATCCGGTTCCCAGGCGATGGCCAGGACGGCGGCAAGGGCGAGGAGGATTCCGGCGGTCTCGCGCCGGGAGAGGCGTTCCCCGAGCAGGACCATGGCGAGCGGAATGCTGACCAGCGGATAAAGTCCGGCGAGCGGTGTGATCACCGAGGCCTTGCCCTGGCGCGCATAGGCGACCAACAGCGCGAAGTTCCCGAGGGCGAAGGCGAATCCGAGCAGAAGGACGAGCAACCACGTCCGGCCGGAGGGCATGACCCGCACCGGTTCGCGAATCAGAAGGAACCCGGCGACCGGAATGAATGCCGCGAGAAACCAAAGGGTGGTCCGTTCACCGGACAACTCCTGGGTCGCGATCTTCTGGAGCAGGGCCGCGACGCCCCAAAGCAGAATGGGAACGAGGGCCACCCACAGCCAGGAGGTGATGAAGGAGCCGTCTTCCTGGACATTGAACAGGTAGATCGCCCCGAGGGAGAGGAGGATGCCCCACCGCTGGACCGGCCGAAGTCGTTCCCGAAGAAACAAGACCGCGAGGAGCACCGTGACCAGCGGATAGAGTGCGGTGAGTGGCACGACGGTGGCGGCCTTGGGTCCGCGGTTCAGCACTTCGTAATAGGCGAGGTTGCCCAGACAGGTCAGCCCCCCCGATGCCAGGGCGAGGAGGGCGCCCCGGGAACTGCGTCCCGGCGGACCGAGGTGCCGGGAAAAGGCGAGCATGGCGAGCACGGGGAGGATTCCGAGCGTGGAGATTGCTTGTTGCTGTCCGGGCGACAACGCGTCGCCGATCCACCGCGCCAGGAGTGCCCAGACTCCCCAGCAGGCGACCGCGAGCAGCGTCCACCACAGCCACGAACGGGTCACCGGGGTCGGGGAAGTCATCGGGGATCGTTCGAGTGATCGCGGGTGCGATCGTGTTGGAGATGGGCGGTGCCGGACGCCTCCCAAGAGCCCCAGTCGGTGCGGGGAAAGGTCGTGTTCAAGGCCCGGGTCTGTCCGTCGCGTCCCGATTCCTGTGCCTTGAGGATGATCTCCAGCACGTGCAGCGCATGTTCGGGATGGAGGGTGGGGCGGGCGCCGGTCCGGATGCAGTCCACCAGGTGCCGGAGGCCGTCGGTCCACGGCCAGTCCGGATCACTTTCACCGAAGATCTGCCAGCACCCGGCCTGGTTCTGCCAGAGTTCGTATCCGTTGGGATCCCAATCATCCCCGAGCATTTGGATGGTTCCCGTGGTGCCGTACACCTCGAGGGCCGGGTTGCGGTATTGCTGCATCGTGAACCCGGTGGTCACGACGGCGAAGGTGGCGTCGCCGAAGTCGATCAGGACCTGCGCATTGTCCTCGGCTTCCACACGAACCTTCCGTCCCTGGATCTCGCGTTCCGGGATCGCCACTCCCGTCATGGCGGTCACCCGGCGTGCGGGTCCGAGCAATCCCGTAAGGCTGGTCAGGCAGTACACCCCGAGATCCAGCAGGCATCCGCCGCCCGGGCGGTAAAACCACTCGTTCCACCAGGGACCGGACCATCCGTAACGAGCCCGGGCGAGGCAGGGTTTGCCGATGTCGCCGGACTGGATGCGCGCCGCCATTGCGCGGAAGGTGGGGCTCAGGAGTGTGAAGGGGGCGCAAACCAGATGGCCGCGACTGTTCCGGGCGTGTTCGACCAGGGCGGATGCTTCGTCGAACTGTGTGGCGAGCGGCTTTTCAACGAGCACATGCTTCCCGGCATCCAGGGCCGCCCGGGCGAGCGCGGCGTGTCCGTTCATGGACGTAAGGATCACCACGACATCCACGTCGGAGGCGTCAAGAACCTCCCGGTCCAGGGTGGTAAAGCGGCGCGGTTGGAGCAGCGCCATGGCCTCGGCACGTTGCGGTTCGCGTCCGCAGGCGACGGAGACCTCCGCCCAGCCGCGCGCCCGGAGCCGGTCCACGGTCGTGCGGTAGGCCGACAGTACGTTGCCGCATCCGATGAAGCCCAGTCGGACGGGACGTACGGCGGTGTCGGCGCCGGCGCTCATTCGGGCAGATCCTTGACGCGGAGGTTGCGGAAGCGGACGGATTGTCCGTCGTTGTAGTTTTGGAGCCCGATGTAGCCGCGTCCGGTGCGGCGATCCGGATCCGTCCAGGTCGTGACCACCTCGCCGTTGATCCGGACTGAGTAGTTTTGTCCGGTGCAGACCACTTCGAACTCGTTCCATTCCCCGGGTGGACGGGTGTTGGCTCGGGTGGACGCCCTGAAGGGATAGATGGATCCCGTCCTCCAGGTGGGTTTCTCAGGATCCGGGTCTCCGATCTCGAATTCATGGCCCTGTCGGACGGCGTTCCAGGGGTCCTGTCCGGGATCGGGGAATCGAAGGAAAATTCCCGAGTCGGCAATCCTGCCGGACTGCTGAAACTCTCCCCGCAGGACGAAGTTGGTGAAGGTTCGCGCCTGATACCACCAGAGTCCCATGCCGCCTTCCGCCGTGGCGACGCCGTCCTTGAGAACGAATTTTCCCGGGCCGCACTGTTTCCAACGGGGCGCGGCGTCCGGGGTTAGCAGGGACGTAAAGCCCGCCTCGCCCGGAGCACTCCTGGGGATCCAGCGATGGAGGGACGCGGGGATTTCGGAAATCGGGCGCGCCTCCGCCTGACTGAAGAAGACCTCGGCTCCCTCCGATTGCAGTTGAATCCGACCGTGGTTCAGGGCGCGCGGTTGTCCGTCCTGGGTGTAGCCGGGATTGGTAAGGGCCAGCACGACTTCACCATTGAGCAGGTGGAGGCAGACGTTGCCCCAGGCGAGGACTTCGCAGACGTTCCATTCGCCCGCCTTTTCCGGATCGCGCCGGGAGGTGATGCCCTCGCCCGTGGTAATCTGCGGGGTTCCGGGTTCCCAGACGATGCACTGTTCGCCGGGGCCTTCGCCCCGGTACGGGATGTTGGGATCCTGCTCCAGGGTGACCTTGCGTCCCTCGATGTCCACATGGGTTCCGTCCACACTCCACCATTGGCCCACGCCCTTCTCCATGATGTTGCACTCGACGGAGCGCATCCACGCGTAACTCCCCGCGCCCTGCGCACCGATGGCCCAGTAGAGGATGCCGGTATCGCGGTAGTGGCGGGCCTCGTCCCGGGGCGCCCATTTGCGGGTGCCCCATTTGTAGCGGACGCGGATTTGGACGTTGTCGAACGAGGCGTGGGAGGTGATCGCACCAAAGACCTGTCCTGAGACATGGATGGCCGGTTCGCCGGACCGGGTGTCCACCGTGAAGACCCCCAGGGGATCGTGGTTGAGTCCCAGCGGAGGTTCCTTGGAGGTCTTGGGATCCTGATATCCGCTGCTGCGGGGTCCGAGCCAGGTGTCCCAACCGTCGAGGTTCCGACCATTGAAGAGCGGTTGCCAGGGGGCGTCGGCCGCGTGGCCACCGGCGGACGCACCCAGAATGAGAATCAGGGCGGCGGCCAACCAGGGGTGTCCCAACGGGCTCGGAATCATGGAAGGCGGACGTTGTAAGTGGGACCGCGGGGAATCGCAATGCGGTGTCGTCCGGGAATTCCTGAGATTTCGTCCGGAACGCTTGCGGGGAACCCGCGAGGCGGCAGGATGTGGCGTCCGCCCATGAAGCCGATCCGCGCTGTGAACCCCTGTCCCCGGGTGGCCGTGTGTGTGGACAAGACGGGTGCATACGGCCGCGGTGTCCTGCGTGGCATCGCGGAATATGTGGAACTCCACGGGCCCTGGTCGCTGTGTCTGGATCATCACGCCTCGGGGCACTACGCGCGCGACTGGCTGCTTCGGTGGAAGGGGGACGGCATCCTGGCATATGTGGAATCCCCGGAGGTGGCCCGGCACCTGAAGCGGTCGGGAATTCCTGTGGTGGAGGTGTTTGGCACGCGTCGCGACCTGGGGCTGCCCCAGGTGGCCAATGACGACCAAGCGATTGGCGTCCTGGCGGCGGAACATCTGCTGGAGCGACGGTTTCTCCACTTTGGATTCCTGGGATATTCGGACGCTCCCTGGTCGGACCTGCGGCTGCTGGGATTCCAGGGTCGTCTGGCCGAGGCCGGATTCCAGGCGCGGGCGTTCGCGTGCGATCAAAAGCCGGGGCGACTGGCCGGCTGGGATCGGGCCCAGACGCGGGTCGGTCGCTGGTTGGGGGCGCTGCCCCGGCCGGTGGCGATCCTGGCCTGCAGCGACCGGCTGGCGTTGCGGCTCCTGGACGTTTGTCGGCGGGCCGGGGTGTCCGTTCCCGAGGAGATCGCCGTGCTGGGGGTGGACAATGACGAGGAAACCTGCCGGCTGGCGGATCCCCCGCTGTCCAGCGTCATGGACCAGTCGGCACGGGTGGGGTTTGAAGCGGCCCGCTGGCTGGACGAACTCATGCGGAACCGCGGAAGCAAGTCCGCAAGGGGGCAATACCCGCCGCGGCTGATTCCGCCCTCCGGGGTCGCGGTTCGACGGTCCACCGAGACGACGGCCATTGACGACCCGCAGATCGCGCGGGCGGTCCGGGCCATTCGCGAACAGGCGTGTGAAGGGATCACCCTTCAGGATCTCCTGCGGAACCTTGGTTTTTCCCGGACGACATTTTACGAACGGTTCGAGGCGGCGCTGGGGCGGTCGCCGCACCAGGAGATTTTGCGCGTCCGGCTGGACCGGGTTCGCCAGTTGTTGATGCAGACCCGTCTCTCCATCGGGGAGATTGCGGAGGCCACGGGATTCCGGCACCCGGAGTATCTCCAGGTGGCCTTCAAGCGGGAGTTGGGAATGACGCCGGGGAACTACCGTCGAGCCGCGGGGCCGCGCTGACGAATCCCCGGATCAGGGCCAGGTCGGCTGGGTCCAGGCCGTGGCGGTTTCGCCCTTGGTGACGGGACGGTCCACCGGACGGTTCGAATCGATGCGGGCGCGGACGTACAGTTCGTCTCCCCGGAGGCGATAGGTGGCGGACGGACCCGTGACCTCGGCCAGCACCTCGCCCACGTCGCCATGGTACCGCTGGGTGGCCCGGACCGGTTCCCCCTTCGCATTGGTGACCGGGTGGCGCGTGTCGTTGAAGGCCCGTCGGGTGCCGATGAAACGGGTGCGGTAGGTCACGCCGGCTTCAGGTTCAATGTCGATGTGAAGTTCCCCCGGCGTTCGTCTCACGTCCCGCAAGGTCACTCCGGAGCTGGCGTAGAAATCCCCGGCTTCCATGGCCGCTACGAGCGCGTTGGCGGTCAACGTTTCCGCGCGGACCATGACCCAGCCGCGTCCGGAATTGCTCTCACCCGGTCCCTCCTTCTCGTAGTTGTGGGAATCGTCCACGGCGAGTCCGAAGACCGGGGGCAGGCCCAGGCGGCCGAGCCGCCAGGCGAGGACGATGTCCCAAACCTGGTCGGTTCCCGCGTGGAGCCGGTCCCCCGCGTTGTGCACGGTCGGATGCCCGTTGTAGACCTCGAAGAACCGCTCGCCCTCCACCGGGATGAGATCCTCGGCGGTGATGCCCCAGCCGAAGTTGGGATGGTTGATGTGCGGGAACATCGGCTGCCCCGTTCGCCGCCGCTGGTCGAGCACGGCGCTCACGACCTTTCGGATCACGTCCATCACGTTGGTGCCGCCCTGCGGTGCGATGGGTTCGCGGAGGTTGGTGGCATTGATGTGGACGGGCAGGGACAGGTGGCCGCCGGTGATTTCCTCGGAGGGAATGAGGAGGAAGCGTCCGGGCTGCTCCACGAGGGGGCGGAACTCGGCCAGGGTTTTGAGGCGAACCTGGTTGGTGCCCTTGTGGACCCGAAACTGCAGCCAGTTTGTCCCGAAACGCTGCCGGTTCCGCTCCAGGGCGATCCCGCCGCCATGGGTGGGCTTGAGGTTCTCCCAGTGGTCACCCTGTTGCATCCGGTTGTGGTCGGACAGGGCCAGGAAGTTGTATCCGTGGTCGCGGTACCAGGCGGCAATGGACTCCGGATAGTCGTCGCCGTCACTCCAAAGGGAATGGGTGTGCAGGTTGCCCTTCCACCAGCGGGCCTCACCGCCCAGGGCGGAAATTGTCCAGACTCCGGCCAGGCAGAGCAGAATCCGGAATCGCGTCACTGGGCCCCCTTCACCCGGAGTTGGGCGCCGTATACGGACGGTCCCGCCGTGATGAAGAGCAGTTGCCGGTCGCGTCCGCCGAACGTCACGTTTGCCGTCCAGCTCTCCGGAATATCAAAGTGGGCGATCTGCTTTCCCGCGGGATTGAACACGGTCACTCCCTTTCCGGTGAGATACAGGTTCCCCTCCGCATCCAGCGTCATGCCGTCGGAACCCAGCTCGCAGAAAAGACGCTTTTTCGACAGGGAACCGCCGGGCTCGATGTCGTAGGCGTAGGTCTTGCCGGCTCCGATGTCCGCGACATAGAGGGTCTTTCCATCCGGGGTTCCGATGATGCCGTTGGGTTGCTTGAGGTCGGTGGCCACCGGGATCGGTGCTCCCCCAGCGGCCGGGAGGAAATACACGCGTTCCCCGGGTTGCTGGGTGGTCGGACTCCGCTTCCAATAGGGTCGGGGATACAGCGGGTCGGTGAAGTACAGGGCGCCGTCGGGACGGATCCAAAGGTCGTTGGGGCCATTGAGCATTTGTCCGCCGAAGTCCCGGACCAGAACGGTGACCTTTTGGTCGGGGCTGATGGACCAGAGTTCGTTCTTCTCATCGGCGCAGGCGAGGAGATTGCCCGCCTTGTCGAAGTAGGTGCCATTGGCGCGTCCCGCCGGCTTCAGCCAGTCGGTGAATTTTCCCGTGGCGGCATCCCAGCGGACGATCCGGTCATTGGGCTGATCGGTGAAGTACACGTTGCCCTCGCGGTCCGCGGA
Organism: Verrucomicrobiales bacterium; assembly: GCA_016793645.1. GTDB lineage: Bacteria > Verrucomicrobiota > Verrucomicrobiia > Limisphaerales > UBA9464 > UBA9464. The sequence goes on along the minus strand of JAEUHD010000014.1, from coordinate 12,366 downwards.
GGGCCCCTCGGTGAAACTGTATCCGCCCCCGAGCTTCTTCACGGTTCCGCCCGGGACCAGCAGCGGGTTGTCCGCGGCGCCCGCCGGGACCAGGGAAAGGATGAAGACAAGGGAGGCGATTTTTGAAACGTGGCGTGCGATCATGGGTGGCGGTGTCCTTGGAGAATTTGGCGGGAGGCTACCGGGTGTCCGCACCGGAGTGAAAGGCAAACAGGTGTCCGGTCGTGCGCACATAGAGCGTTCCATCGCTGATCGCGGGCGTGGCGAAGACGGACTCTCCGAGGGCGTTTCGAGCCAGGACCTCCAGGGTGTCGCCGGCGCGGAGAACGACCACCGTGCCCTCCTGCGATGCGACGTAGATCCGGTCATCGCAGGCCACGGCGCTCGAGTAGTAGTCCCCGTTCACCCCCAGCCGCTCGTCCTGGAACAGGACCTTTCCGGTGGCGGCGTCATAGGCGGAGGCGAGTCCTCCATTCTTGACGGTGAACAGGCGTCCGCGGTGGTAGAGCGGCGAGGAAACGTAGGGCAGGCTCCGGGTGGAGGACCACGCGAGCCGGTTGGTGGCGGCGGTTCCCGGGGCCGGGCGGAACGCGAGCACCCCGTTTCGGGCCTGGGTGAACATGTCCGCCATGGCGTCCCATTCGACGGGAGTCACCGTGCCGTCCTTGTTGAAGTCCATCTGGCTGAACCGCTCGGCGATCGGACCGGGCGGGACTTCAGAGCGGACCGCCACGCCATCGTGATTGGCATCGCCCTCCGGGGCGAACTCCTTCCACCGCGGCATCGTCACCCGCGATCCCGAATCCCCGCCCACATTCCAGCTCGCGGTGAAGAGCAGGCCGTCCCCGCCCGTGGGGGAACTGGTGGCGACCCGGGACGTGCCGACATGACGCCAGAGTTCCTCACCCGTTGCGGGGGCGTAGGACACCAGGGCGATGGAGCCGGGCACGATCAGTTCCGTGGTTCCGTCGTGGTTCCAAAGGTAGGGTGTCGAAAAACTTCGCCGGAACTCGGGGCGTTCCCGTCTCCAGACGGTCGCGCCGGTGGTTCGATCCAGGGCCAGGAGGTGCGACCCATCATCCTGATCGCGGGAAAGGATCAGAACATCGCCGTGGAGAATGGGCGACGCGCTGGTTCCGAACTCGACCACCGGCGCGGGCAGTTCCCGGCGCCACAGGAGTTTTCCGTTGAGGTCGAGGGCCACGACGCCGTGGGATCCGAAATAGGCGTACACCCGTTCCCCGTCGGTGCACGGCGTCGGGGATGCGGGACTTCCCAGGCGGTGGGTGGGTTCCAGGCCGGGGGTGAGCACGGAATGGGTCCAGAGGCGATGTCCGTCGCGTCGGTCGAGCGCCAGCACGACCAGATGATTGGATTCCTGGGCCGTGAGAAAGATCCGGTCCTCCCAGATCACCGGGGATGAGTTTCCGGGCGGCAACGCGACCTGCCAGAGCACGTTCGACGCGGCTCCGAACGTGGAGGGAGGTTCGGGACCCTCGCCCACGGAATGTCCTCCCGGTCCGCGGAATTGCGGCCAGTTTCCCGCGAGCGTCGACAGGGCTGCAGCCGCGATGAGGATCAGGCGCAGGATCGTGGACATGGGGGGAGTGAATCGGGAGGCGAGGGGGGAGACAATAGGAATGGTCCGTGGTTGGTGGTCATTGGTCATTGGTCATTGGTCATTGGTCATTGGTCATTGGTCATTGGTCAGTCGTCAGTCGTCAGTCGTCAGTCGTCAGTCGTCAGTCGTCAGTCGTCAGTCGTCAGTCGTCAGTCGTCAGTCACCGGGAACTGAAAACTGAAGACTGAAGACTGAAAACTTGCCTCTGTTATTGGCTGGGACTTGGGCTGTTGAAATAAAAAGGGGCCCGGCTGGTGCCGGGCCCCGTGTTGCGGGAGAGAGAGCTCTGGTGATCCCGGGTGGGATCAGTTGCGGACGCGGTAGTAGGCGGCCGCGGCGTCCGTGGGAACCGTCTTCGGACTTGTGGCACCCGGGACGGGCTGCCAGTTGCTGCCGAGGGTCCCGACGGATTCCAGGGTGCCGCCGCCGGTCCACTCGAGGGTCAGGGTGCCATCCGGATTCAGGGTGACCTTGGTGAACTGCGGCGTGGTCCCTCCGACCGGCGTGGTGGGATCATCCTGCGGGTTCGGGTGGGTGAAGACCGTGTAGAAGTTGATCTCCTTCAGCGGTTCGCCCGTATTGGGATTGATGGAGGCACCCTGGTCGGGCTTGTTCTGCAGGTTGATCTCGCCCTTGGCGGCAACGCAGATCTGGCGGGTGGTCATGGCGACGCTCATCTGGAAGGTCCGGATGCCGCCGGTCCGCGCCGCGTTGATGAACGGCAGGAAGCTGCTCGTCAGCGGAGTGATGGTCCTGGAGCTCTCATCCAGGGCGAGGACCCGCGCCGCGACCTGGTTGGCCTCATAGCCATCGGGCTGGGACACCCAGCTCACGACGATGCGATTCAGCGCATCCACGGTGAGGTTGGCGCGGTCGAAGGAGCCGGCGAAGGCCGGTTCGCTGACCTCGGCGGCGGCGACGAAGCTGCGATCGCGGGTATCCCAGGCGGCCACCTTGACGGAGTTGGCCGTGGTGACCTTTCCAGCGATGAACACATAGGGGGAATTGATGTGGGCGGCGATCCGGGTGTTGTCCCCGCGATTGTTTCGATCAAAGGCCTCTCCCGAGGTGTTCTGGTCGATGGTGCCGAGGGGTTGTCCGGCATTGTCAAAGAGGTAGAACACCCCGGCGACGCGGACCGTCCAGCCGCCCTTGAAGGCGGCCACGTTGGACCAGAGGTCTCCATTGGCCACCAGGAAGCTCTCGGTGACGATGGATCCGTCCGGGGCGAAGATGGTCGCGGTGGCGCAATTGCCGTCGAGCCTCCGGGTGCGGGAACGGTCTTCGACGACGGAAACGAAGTTGCCGTTGTCGAGGGCCACCACATCGCCGCCGAAGCGGGTGATTTGCGAACTGGGCGGTGTTCCCTCAGTGAGACGCCCATTGGCGGAATCAAACGCCTTGGACAACGGGGTTTGTTCGAGGGTCGTGGGATTGATGGCGAAGGTTTGGACGGTTCCGTAGCGCCCCTCCGTGGGGTCCGGTCCGGTGCCGTCAGCACCCAATCCGGAGTACTGGAAGCCAAGATTCCAGCGGTTGTCGCTCTGGAAGGCGGCATAGGCATGCGGTGAGGCTTCACCGCCCACGACGAAATTGACCGCACCGGGGCGTTTATCGCCGGCGACGCGGCCGGGGTTCCCGTTTTCGCGGGACTTGTTGATCTCGGTCCGGAAGGGCGTTCCGGCGTCCGCGAAGAACCCGTCCCCGAGTTTCATGGCCCCGCCGGCGGCGGGTTGGAGGGCGACCACGTAGCGCTGGCGGCCGTCCGGCAGCGGGGCGACGCCGCCCTCGGCAAACGTGTTGCCTTCAACCAGGAAGAGGTTGGTGCTCAGAACACTGGCATTGGGTTCCCAATTGCCGAGGGAATCGAGCTCGGGAACGATGATCGGCGTGTCGGGGATGATGCGCGTCAATCCGACGGATTCGATGCTGCCCGGTTCAACCACGGGGATGTCGGCCACAACGGACGCCGACAGCGGGCCCGTGATGGAATTGGTGCCCGGGGTTCCCTTGGCGGCGGCGGTGTAGGTGACCGAAATCGCGATCTGGGCTCCGGGGGCGATGGCCATGCCCTTCAGATCCACGGTGAATGCATTCGCGGCGGCATTCTGATCGGCGGCGGACCCTTCGACAAAGGAGCCGGCATAGGTGCCGGGAACGATGAGTCCGGCCTCGGCGGCCTTGGAGTCCACGACGTACACGTCCACGACGTGTCCGGGATAGTTTGCCGTGTTGGGCGCCGGGAGGGTGCCTTTCATGATGCCCGCGACGACGCTCTCGATGACCGGCAGGGTTCCCAGCGTGGAATCCGCGAGGGCGTTGGCGTAATACTCTTCGTAAAGGCCGTTCTCGCCGTCTGCAAACGGGAAGCCGTCAAACGCATTTCCGGAATAGGTGTTCCGGCGAACGGTGAGCGGCACCGTCTTTCCGGAATCCGAGAGCCGGGTGCCCGGGATTTGCACGAGGAGATTGCCCTCGATGTTGTCACTGGTGCCGTCGCCGTTGGACCCGATCCGGACATCGGCATTCCCGGGAAGTGCGAGGAAGTTTGGAGTGAAGCTGGTGGGAACCGGGGCGGCGGTGACCCCGTCCACCCCAATGCCGAAGTAATTGCCCGCGATGACCGTATTGGTGGCATTGCTGTAGAACTCAATGTGCACTTCGTACGCCGTGTGGGCGATAATGTTGCGTTCATTGCCGTCGCTCTTTCCGTCGCCGTTGGTGCCCACAACCGTGTTGTTGGCCTGTCGCCCATTCTCCATGAATTCGACCGAGGCGTCGTTGCCCGAACGTCCCGTATCGAGGAGCATCTGATTGATGGCATCCACATCCACGAACGTCGTGCCATTCGGGAAGACGTTCACATAGTTTCCGGAGACGCGCAGATTGGGGGCCTCAATGGCCAGGGCGATGTGGCATCCGAGAATGACGTTGAATTCGCCGACATCGCCCGTGCCGTCGCCATCGGTGCCGACGACGAGTCCGCCGGAATAGGTGTCGGTCGGATCCCGATGACGGAAGGCAGCCACGGCGGAGCCCATGGGCTTCAAGTTCGCCTGGGTCGGTTCGTCGCCGGGCTTCAACCCGAACCAGCAGCCCTGCACCTTGGCGTTCAGGGCCTCCTGGACGAGGGCGACGGCGTAGATCGAGGGATCCGCGTCACTGCCGTCCGTGTGGCGGCCGATGAAGGCAAGACCCCGGACCTTGAAGCCGTCGGCGGCGAGGACACCCAGCATGGCGTTTTCGGAATCGCCGTAGCCCGAGAAGGGCAGACGTGTGGATCGGCGCAGGGGCAGCTCGGGGTTGTTGGGGTTCACACCCTCCGAGGGATCGGAGGAATCGAGGATGATCTGGAGGTTGGCGTTGTTGCCGCCGAGGATGCCGTTGCTGTTCGGCTTGGATCCGGGCTGGCTGTAGCCGTCGATCGTGAGGTTGTCCACGGTGATCAGCGGATACCCGCCAATCGGGGTCACGATCACGTGCGGTCCGGCGCCCGGGATGTTGAACTTGATGGTGTCTCCCGCCTGTGCGGCGGCCAGTGCCTGGGCCAGGGAGGTCTGGCCGACCGGCGGATTGACGTTGTTTTCGGTGGTGACGGTGATGTCAGCGGCACCGGCCGGGAGGGCTGCGGCAAAAAGCGCAGCCAGTCCCAGAACGAGGTGGGTACGTTTCATAGTGATGTGAGGAGTGCCCGCAGTAGACCGTGACCTGGGGGATCGGTCACACTCTTTCTTGTCCTCATTTCGGGGCATGGGATCGAAACTCCCCGGGTCTCGACTCCCGGGGAGGTGCGCGAACACCAGACCGCCTCGGTCCGGCGTTTCAACGAATGGATGCTGTCCCGGGGTGTCCGGGAGTTGATGACCGACGCGGAGGTGGCCCTCCTGCGGGAGAGGATTCTGAAACGTTCGATTCCCCCGCTGCCTCCGGAGTTTCCGGCCGGACCCTGACTCCGATCCGCTCAGCGCGCCTGCGCGCCCATGGACAGCAGGAACATGATGTTGTTCGGCGTCTTCTTGAGCTTGGAGAGCAGCAGTTCCATGCCCTCGACCGGGGGCACCCCGACCAGCGCGCGGCGCAGCACGGCGATGCGGGAGTATTCGTCGGGGTGATAGAGCAGCTCCTCCTTGCGGGTGCCGGAGCGCTCGATGTTGATGGTCGGGAAAATGCGGCGGTCCACGAGGGCGCGGTCGAGATGGATCTCCATGTTTCCGGTGCCCTTGAACTCCTCGAAAATCACCTCGTCCATGCGGCTGCCGGTGTCCACCAGCGCCGTGGCCATGATGGTCAGGGAACCGCCCTCCTCGATGTTGCGCGCGGCGCCGAAAAAGCGCTTGGGCTTATGGAGGGCGTTGGCATCGACACCGCCGGACAGGATCTTGCCCGAGTGGGGCTGGACGGTGTTGTAGGCGCGGGCGAGGCGGGTGATGGAGTCGAGCAGGATCATCACGTCCTTCTTGTGCTCCACCATGCGCTTGGCCTTTTCGATAACCATTTCGGCGACCTGGACGTGGCGCTCGGGCGGCTCATCAAAGGTCGAGCTCACAACCTCGGCCCCACGGCAGGTCCGCTCCATGTCCGTCACTTCCTCCGGCCGCTCGTCGATCAGCAGGATGATGAGGTAGATGTCCGGATTGTTCTTCAGGACGGCATTGGCGAGCTTCTGCATCAACACCGTCTTGCCGGTGCGCGGCGGGGCGACGATCAGTCCGCGGGTGCCCTTGCCGACGGGGCAGACCAGGTCGACGACCCGGGTGTTGAGTTCCTCACCGGTGGTTTCGAGGATGATCCGCTTGTTGGGAAACAGCGGGGTGAGGTTCTCGAAAAGGGTCTTCTCCTTCGCGGCATCCGGATCATTTCCGGCCACCTTCTCCACCCGCAGCAATGCGTAAAACTTCTCCTTATCCTTGGGCGGGCGGACCTGTCCTTCGATATCGTCACCGCTTTGGAGGTCGAAGCGGCGGATCTGCGAGGGGGAGACGTAGATGTCCTCGGGGCAGGGCAGGTAATTGAAGGCGGCCGAGCGGAGGAATCCGAAGCCTTCCGGCATGACTTCCAGCGTGCCCCGGGTGTAGATGGTGCCGCCGGCCTGGAGGTTGCGCTGGACGATCTGGAAGATGATCTCCTGCCGCTTCAGCGTTCCGTAGTTCTCGATGCCGAATTCCTTCGCCAGCTCGCTGAGCTTGGTGATCGGCATCGGCTGCAACTGGTGCAGTTGCAGCGTCCTCGGTTCCACCGGGGGAAGGGGAGCGACGGGTTCCAGGTCCTCGTCGACGACCCGTTCCGCCGGGGGGGGCGGGGTCTGCTGGGGGCGTTTGGCGGAAATGGGTTCGGGCGTCGCCGGGGGCGCCGGGGGCGGGGTTGGCGGTTGCGCAGCTGCGGGAGCGGTCTGTCGAGGGGCCTCCGCGGAGGCGTCGGGAGGACTGGATGGGGATTCGGCGGCGTCCGCCTTTTTCCTGGGAACCCTCGGTTTCTTGGGGCTCGCAGGATCTTTCGTGACTCGTGGCATGGTGGATACGGGTCGGGCCGTTTCGAAGGCGGGATTAACCCGGCCGGTCGAAACGACGGAGACCCAAAAAACTGTCGAGGGGGAATTTTGAGGGATCTGCAAGATCCCAACCGTGATGCGCGTTCAAAATGACCCCCAAGTGAGCAGGCGCAAGGCGATTTTTGACGGAGGTCGCGGAAGCCTTGTTCAGTGGGAGTTGCCGGGCCCTGCGGGCGGGGCTTTGTCCTGGGTCCCGAAAGCGGAATCCGAAGGGAATGCTACGGAGCGGCGGGGACGTCCTGGGGCTGGCCCTCGGGGGGTGCCGGAGGGGGCGCACCCGGGGTCTTGAGATCCGGTGCGCCAAATTCCTCCGGCAGGACCACGACGGCGATTCGGCGATTGCGGGCGCGACCCTCGGCCGTGTCGTTGGGCGCCAGCGGACGGAATTCGCCGCAGCCCACCGCGCTCAGGCGATGGGGATCGACGCCGGCGGCTTCCGAGAGGAATCGGACGGCGGAAACCGCGCGACCGGCGGACAGGGCCCAGTTGTCCGTGAACCCTTCCGCCGTCCGTCCCCGGATGGGGGCGTTGTCGGTGTGTCCCACCACCTGGACGGCGCGCTTGGGAAACTGGGTCAACACCTGCGCGACCTTTCGGAGGACGGCCTCCCCCTCGGGTTTGAGGCGGGCTTCGCCCGAGTCGAACAGAATCCGGTCCAAAATGTTGACGGTCAGGCGGCCCTGGAGCTCCGAGATGGTGATGTCCCGGGATTCCAGTTCGGAGCGCAGCTTCTGTTCGAGGCCCTGCTGGGCCTTCTCGACCCGGGAGATGGCCTCCTCAAGCTCCTCGACCCGCGACCGGGCCGCCTGCAGTTCCGCGGTCAGGACCCCATTGGTGCCGGACACGTCCGCGAGTTGACGCTGGGCATTCTCTGCAGCCGCCTCGGCCCGGGCCCGTTCCCGGGAGGAGGTTCGGATTTGGAGGATGCCGATGGCGGCCAGGACGAGGGCCGACAGGACCCCGGCGAAAATCCACGTGCTCTTGGGCATGGAACAAGGATGAAAGCGGGGGAACGCAGGCGGGCAAGCGAAAGTGCGGCGGTCCCTCGGAGGGCGACGTTCAGGTGCGGCTGTGCGCCAGGGCCTGGATGAGCCGGCCGGCAATGAGCAGCGCTGTGACGAGGAGCAGCAATCCGCTGGCCTGGGAAATCCGGCGGAGGGTATGGGTTGAGAACCGCCCGTGCCCACGGGACACCCCCCAGCTGAGTCCGGAGAACCAGGTGCAGCCCGCCGTGGCGACCCCCGCGCAGAACAGCAGCTTGCAGGCGGGGGAGGGGTACAGGACCTGATGCGCCACCAGGGAGCCGGTGATGCCGATCCACAGCAGCAACACGCCCGGATTTGCGAGGACCCGGACAAACCCGGTCCAAAACGCGGTGTGGGGATGCAGACGTTCCTCCACGAGGTGTTCGAGGCGTTCGATGCCCGGGCCCACTTCGAGATGCCCGGCGCGGAGGTATTTGATCCCGAGCCACAACACCAGGATGAAGCTCGCCAGTTCCATGATGGCGCGGACCAGCGGTCGCTGGAACAGCTCCGCGAATCCGGCGAAGGCAACTCCGCAGTAGAGGGTCTCCATGGCGGTGGCTCCGAGCGCGATCAGGAGTCCGCGGAGGAATCCGCGCTGGGCGCTCTCGTTGACCACCGTGATGTTGATCGGTCCGCCGAGCGCGGACGTGATGAAACCCGCACCGAGGCCGACGGCTCCGGCGGTGGCAAAGTCCTGCCAATCTGCGCCCATGGGGATCGTGGAGAAAGTTGGCGTCTCAGGCTGCCGAGGAATTCGCCGAGGACTCGTCGTCGTCGGGTTCGTCATCCACCTCGATTTCGCGCTGCAGCCGCCGGGAAATGAAGGGCCGGACGAATCCATACAGCAGGTAACCCACGAACAGAAACGGGGCGGCGACCGGCAGGATCTTCTTCCACAGGATCACCAGCATGCCGACGAGCAGGACGATGATGAGGGTTTTGACGAACGGGTGCTGGGTCCTCCAGTTGACCTTCTTGAAGGTGGGATATTTCACCTCGCTGACCATCATGGCGGACAGAAACACGAGGATCACCGGCAGGGCGAATCGCCACAGTCCCACCCGGAATTCCTTCTCGTCCCACCACAGCATGAACAGGGTCAGGGACGCCACCATTCCCGCCGCTGCGGGAATGGGGAAGCCGAGGAAATATTTCCCGCCGCCCGTGCCCGCCTCCGCGGCGAGACAGTTGAAGCGCGCGAGGCGGAACGCGCCGCAAATCACGTACAACGAGGCGATGAACCAGCCCACCTCGGGGTGCAGGACGAAGACGTCCTTGAGCACGATTCGGTGGACCAGGAAGGCGGGGGCGACACCGAAGCTGACGATGTCCGCAAGGGAGTCGAACTCGCGTCCGAAGGGCGACTCGTATCCTCCCAGGCGGGCCACCCGGCCGTCGAGGAGGTCGAAGATGCACGCAAGGAGGATGTAGAACAGGGCCTCCTTGATGACCACGGCGTGGGTGGCGGTTCCGAGATCGGCCTCCACGATGCGGGTCAGTGCGAGGAACCCGCAGAAGAGGTTTCCCGCTGTGAACAGGTTCGGAACGAGGTAGATCTTGAGCCGTCCCTGCCCGGTACCCCCGGACTCCGGCTCTGATTCCGGCACAGGCGCTTTGGTCTTCATGGTGGTTCAGGAAAGCCGGGCCAGGATGGTTTCCCCGCCGACCACCCGCTGACCGACCTGGACGGATACCGAGGCCGAAAGGGGAAGGTAGAGGTCCACGCGGGAGCCGAATTGGATGAGCGAGATGCGCTCCCCGCGGGCGACGGTTTCCCCGGGCGCGAGCCACGGGAGGATTCTCCGGGCAATGAGGCCCGCAATCAGACGGACGCCAATGACGGTGCCGGCGGGATCCGACGAGCGCAGGCCGATGAGCACATTTTCATTGTGGGTCGCGGACTCGGTCTTGAGCGCATTGAGAAATTTTCCCGGCTTGTGCCGGACGGAAAGAACCTCGGCCGCGACGGGAGCCTGCTGGACGTGGACATCGAAGACCGAGAGGAAGATGGAGATCCGGCGGCAGCGCCCCTGCATCACTTCCGTTTCCTCGAATTCCTCGACGACATCCACCTTTCCGTGGCCGGGGGCCACGACCAGTCCCGGTCCGGAGGGCACCCGGGGATTGGGGTCGCGGAAGAAGTAGAGGGTGAACACCGTGGCGAGCAGGCCCGCCAATGCCGCCAGGCCGGCCACGAGAAAACTCCGGGGCCACGCGAGGGAGAAGAACGCGGTCAACGCAATCGCGCCAAAGGCGATGCGGGAGACCATGGCGGCGGCCGCGCCGAGGGCTTTGCCTTGATGTTTCACGGGGCCGCACGGTAATCGGCGGCGGCGGGGGAGGGGAAGGAGTTCCGTCGTCGCTCCGCAGCGGGATTTCGCAAGCTCAAGGCTCCATGTCCCGCGTGTAGTACAACAGGCGGCTGCACATGGGGCAGGCGACGATCTCCCGCTGGGCCTTGGCGGTCAGGAAGACCTGCTGGGGAAGCTTCATGTGGCACCCGCCACAGATGGCGCCGGAAACGCCCACGACGATGTTGTCCCCGCGGCTGACGAGCAGGCGGTCATATCGGGAGAGCACCTGTGGATCGACGCCGTCCGCGAGTTGGTCCCTCTGGTCCCCGACCTCCGTCAGATCCCGCTCAAGATTTCCCTTTCGTGCGGCAAGATCCGAGAGCTGCCGGTCCACCGCCGCACGCTCGGCGGTGGAGACCTTCTGGGCCTCCGAGAGTTCCCGCGCCGCAACCTCCGTCTGCTCCATCAGCACGATCTCCTTGTCCTCAAGATCGTGGATCTCCTGCCGGGTGGTGTCGATTTGGTGGGCGTACCTCCGGTACTCCTCGTTGCTCTTGGTTTGTGACTGGGCGAGTTCGCACTTGCGGATGAAATCCTGCTTGCTGGCCACTTCGAGCTCCAGCTTCTTGCGCTCGGCCTCCAGGTGCAGGGTGCGCTGCTTGAGCGACTCCGCCGCCGCGGCCAATTGGGCCGCCTTGTCCTGGAGGCGGCGTTGCTGGACGGGGACATCCTTCAGTTCGGCCTCGAGACGCAGGCGTCTTCGGTCTCGGTCCTGCAGCACCAGGAGCTGCTCAATCACGGGAAGCATTGGCGGGACGCTATCGGGCGCCCGGCAGGGGGGTCAACGCCCGCGAAGGCCTTGCGGAAAGAAACGTCATCCGCGTGACGGTGCCCCCGGTCCCGTTCGGGGCCGGTTCGGCGGCTACCTCACCGCCCCTTTCTCCGGTGGGGGGGATGGATTTCTCCCATGAAGCTGCCGGCTGCAGATCCCGGGAGCTATTTGCCTTCCCCTGGCGTGCCGTAACGGTCGAAACAGCGCCTACGGAAGGTCCCAATCCCCTGGTTTGAATCCGGGACGGCCCCCCGGCGTGCGTCCCGTGAAAAGGGGGATGGAGGCGGGAATCGGTCCGGGGTCGCCAGGGCATCCCGGTCAATTTCGCCGGGACCCGGGGGGGGCGCGTTTCCGGACGGAGTCGGGCGCGACCGGGCCCGGGATCTGATTCGCCGAAGGTTGACGCCCGGCAGGGAGGCTCCCTGAGGGAGGTTTTCGATTACCCAGTTGCGCAGGTATCTATAAGAGTTGTGGGAAAAACTTGAGCCCATTTTCAGATGTTGCTGAAATGGAGGGTCTCTGTCGGGCGACCCCCTTTTTCATCAATGAATCCCCTGAAGTTCTTGGCCACTGCCGGCCTGGTATTATTTGGTTCCAGCCTTTGTGCGCAGCGGGTGGTGCCCCCGCTGCTTCCGGATGTGGCGACCCGTGGCCTGTATCAACTGACGAATGCGTTTCCTTCAGTGACTTATGACGGGGCGCTCGTGGGGTTTGCCGTGCCTCCGGGCCGGACGAATGAGCTTTACTATTATGACCGGGTGGGCCGGGTGTTTGTGATCACAAATTTTCCGTCCCCGGTCCGATCATTGTTCCTGGACGTCTCGGATGTGAATCGGGCGACCGGGGATGGCGGCTTCCTAGGGCTGACGTTTCATCCGCGCTTCTCCGAGAACCGCTATCTGTACGCGTTCTTCGCGCCGACGAACACCGCCAACGGGAAGATGTACAACCGTCTCTCGCGGTTCGAGGCGGATCCGACAAATCCTTTGCGGGCGTTGCGCGCGTCGGAGCAGATCCTGTTCGACCTGGAGGACGAATCCTCG
>JAEUHD010000010.1 GCA_016793645.1 Verrucomicrobiales bacterium | reverse complement strand
GGTCGCGTGCTCGCCCCCGGTGGGCTTGGCGCTTAAGCGGGCGAACTTCCCAAACAGCCGCTTTTGATCCTCGGCGCTCAAGCCCGGACCCTGATCCCGCACGTCGCAGCGAACGCGACCTGCCTCCCGGCGCACGCGTACGAGAATGTCCTTGCCCGGCGGTGAGTATTTCACGGCGTTGGACACGAGATTCTCCACGACCTGCACCATCACGTTGGGATCCGCGACGACGGACACCGGATCCTCTTTCCCCTCCAGTCGGAGCGTTTGCTGCTTGGCCGCAGCCCGCGGTCGCTGGGTCTCGACCACGGACGCCACCAGCGCGGTCATCTCCGTGGGCTCCAATTGGAGCCGCATTTCACCGCGCTCAATTCGATTGGCGTCGAGAAGGTTTTGAACCATCTCGGCCATGCGCTTGGCCGTTTCCCGGATGCGCTCTCCGTTGCCTTCCAATTCCCGGTGCGCGAGTTCCTGGGCGTCCTCGACGACCATCTCGGCGTATCCCTGGATGGCGGCGAGCGGATTGCGGAGGTCATGGGCGGCGATGCCCATGAATTCGTTCTTCTCCTCGTTCATTTCCCGCAGCCGTTCGCGTGCCTGACGGAGTTCGATGTGGGTCTGGACGCGTGCGAGCAGTTCCGGCGGATTGAAGGGCTTGGTGACATAATCCACCGCTCCCACTTCGAAGCCGCGCACGAGGTGCTCCATCTCATTGCTGGCCGTAAGGAAGATGACCGGGATCTGCCGGGTGGCCTCCGCCGCCTTCAAACGTTGGCACACTTCGAGGCCGTCCATCTCCGGCATCATCAGGTCGAGCAGGATGAGATCGGGAAGCTGGACGCGTACCCGCTCCAACGCCTGGGCTCCGCTGGTCGTGGGCATGACCTCGTAGCCGGCATTCCGAAGCAGGGTGCCCACCACCTGGAGATTCTTGGTGATGTCGTCCACGACGAGGACGCGAGGCTTGGATCCCGTGCTGGGGACGGACGGGGAGGCGGGGTTCATGAGGAGGAGGCGCCGGAATCGGTGACCGCGCGAACCACGTCGGGGACGCGCGCCAGGGTTTTGGGCAGATGATCCAGGTCGAAGTCCTGCGCCTGCCGTTCCAGGGTGTCGGCGTAGCCGGCCAGTTCCGTCCAGTGTCCCGCCTCGGCAAGAGTCTTGAGCTTCGCCGCGAAGCCTTCGATCTCGACGATGGCCATGGTCTGGTTCAGGCGCGGCCAGGTTCCGGATTCCTCCGCCTTCAATTGGGCCAGCAACTCCGGCCGGCGCGCCGTCACCTCCGCGGGGATTTCATTCATTCCGGACGCGGGTGCCTGCGGAGCCACGACGGCGGATGCGTCTGTGGGCCGGGCTGAAGCCGGTTTCAGGAACCGCTTCAATTCCGCAATGAGCTCCGCCCGGTTGAAGGGCTTGCGGATGAATCCGTCGCAGACCTTGCGCGCCCGGGCCTCCTCCTCGCGGAACGAGGAGGCGGTGATGGCGATGACGGGGATGTGACGCAGCGCTTCGTTGGCCTTGATCCGCTGCGTCGCCTGGTGGCCGTCCAGCTCGGGCATCCGCATGTCCATCAGGACGACATCCGGCCGGTGCGTCTCCGCCAGGGTCACCGCCTCCCGACCATTGACCGCCAGCAGGATCGTGTGACCCGTGCCTTCAAAGTACCCGGTCAGCAATTCACGGTTCAGCGCGACATCGTCGGCGACGAGAATCGTCGCCGGGGCGAACTGGGTGAAATCGCCCTCGCCTCCCGTGGCGACGGCGTCCGACTCGGCGAGCTGGGTGATCTGCACGCGCGGGAACGTGAACCGGAACGTGCTCCCCTGGCCGGGTTCGCTCTCCACGGTGACGCGGCCGTGCATCATTTCGGTGAGCCGCTTGGTGATCGTGAGGCCCAGTCCTGTGCCACCGAACTTGCGGGTGCTCTGGCCGGCCACCTGGGAGAAGGCTCCGAAAATATGCTCCTGTTGCTCCTTCGGAATCCCGATGCCGGTATCCGACACCTCCAGCACGAGGTTCACCTGGTTTTCATCCTCCGTGGCGCCGCCGTCCGTGACGGGCGCGCACACGTATTCCGCCCGGGCGCGGATTTTCACCTGCCCCTTCTCGGTGAACTTGAGCGCATTGCCCACCACGTTGAACAGGACCTGGCGCAGCCGTACTTCGTCGAGCATCAACCCGCGCGGGAGTTTCGGATCGATCTCCACCAGGAGCTGGATGCCCTTCTCGGAGGCCTTGATGGAGAAGAGGCGCTGGATCTCGTCCACGAGCCGCGGGACGCAGACCGGTTCGTATTGCAGTTCCAGCTTGCCCGCCTCGATCTTGGACAAGTCCAGGATGTCATTGATCAGGGCGAGCAGGGTGCGTCCGCTGGACGAAATCGCGTCGAGATAGTTGCGGTCCTTGGACGCCGCCATCTGGGTACGGAGGAGTTCTGAGAATCCGAGGATCGCATTCATCGGCGTGCGGATCTCATGGCTCATGTTCGCCAGGAATTCGCTTTTCGCCGCATTGGCCGCCTCCGCCTGCGCGCGGGCGCTGTCGGCTGCGGACCGCGCCGCCTCCAGCTGCGCGTTTTTGGCCTCGATCTCCGCCCGGGCCTGTTCGGCCGCCTTGCGGGCGTCGTGTTCCTCGCGCAGCAACTGTTCCCGCAGCTGTTCCGCCTCGCGTTTGCGGCGAAGGACGAGCGAGCGCGCCACGAAGGCCCAGCCCACGAGCCCCAACGCCAGTCCGCCGCCGGGCACGGTGATGAAGGCGTTGGCAAACCAGGGGGCGACGACGCTCAGGGTCACCCGCGCCGGTTCGGAATAGTTCAGGTCGCGGTCGATCTCCTGAACGAAGAAGGTGTAGTCGCCCGGGGTCTTGGGATTCCAGTCGAACTGCGTCGCGAGCGTCGGCTCGCGCCAGGCGGTGTCCCGTTTGGCCGGTGCGGTCTCGGCCTTCCCCGGCACCACGGCGCATCGGTACAATCGACGGGAGGGCTGCGTCCGGAAATCGACGGCATCGTAGCGGAATCCGACCAGTTGTCCGGACGTGATTGGCGGAATCTTCTCCGCGCTGGAACGCTCCTGGTCGGTCTTCACCGTCAACCGCGGCCGAGGCTGCTGTTTTCGATGAGGACGGTAGCAACAGACCCCTTTGGACGTGCCGATCCAGTAGGCGTCGTCCCGGCCCTGGGTGATGGTCATCACATACAACTCGGGCAGACCGTCGGCGTCATCGAGCCACGACCAGGAGATCCCGTCGTAGCGGAACAGTCCGGAGTCCGTGGCAAACCACAGCACGTCGTCGCGGTCCCGGAGAATCTGGTAAACGGTTCCTCGCGGCACGGTGCGGTCCGAGGTGCCTTCCAGTACGGAAAAGTTTGTTCCGTCATACCGGGCGAGCCCCGCCGAAGTACCGATGTAGAGCCATCCGTCCGCACCGTCCTGGAAACTCCAAACCCAGTCGGACGGCAGGCCCCCTGCCGTCGTTGCGGTTGAAAAATGTCGAACCTCAGTTCCCCGAACTTGGGACAGGCCGTCCGGGCGATAACGTCCCGCGGTCCAGAGGGCGCCGTGGGAGTCGCCATAGATGGTTGTGACCCAATTCGAGAGTCCTGGAATCTTTTCGACCGTTGCCTTCCCAGCCCAGAGGTCATCGAGGTTTACCCGGTGCAGTCCCCTCTCGATCTTCCCGATCCAGAGCGTGTTCTTGGCATCCATGTGGAAGCCCCAGTTCGGTCCCGGAAACAAGGACGCCGCATCGGGTGGCAGGAGAAAATGGGAGTGGTCGGGTCCTGCCTTCTTGGGGGAGTGGTAATAGATTCCCCCGAGGGAGGGTTCCCCGCCCAGCCAGAGCCCTCCATCCTTGTCCGGCAGGAGGGCGTACACTTCCGTTTTCTCGAATCCATCGGACCGGGCATCCACGACGCGCCGTTCCCCCGGCGCCGCCGGACCGGGTTTCAAACGGGCCAGGTAGTTGCCGCCGTAGTCCCCGGAAAACCAGATCGTTCCGTCCAGGGTTGCAGCGCTGCGATACGTCGAGTCCCCGGGCAGACCATCCGCTCTACCATAACTCACGAAGGTTTCCTCTTCGTATCTGAAAAGACCCGATATGGTGGCGATCCACAGCGCTCCATCGGGTCCGGTACAGATCCGGGTCGCTGCCGTTGTTGAGGAGAGCGCGTCCTTTCTCCCCCCGATCCGGGTGAAGGTATGGAGAATCGGATCGAACCGGGTCACACCTCCAACGCTGTCTCCGATCCATAGAATCCCCTTTGGATCGGAATGAAGGGTCACAACGAGGAGTTCGACGGCACTTTCCTGGGGCGAATAGGCAACTCCGCTCTCGAGGGGGAGAAGGAATTCGAGTCCATGTCCGGCGTACCGGGCGACGGGAGCACTGCGGACAAATGGGTTCGAAATCCACAGGGCACCGTCGGGAGATGCTTCCAGGGAAGATCCTCGGATGGCCTTCCGAGCGACATCATCGGCCTCCACTGCGATGTTACCTTCGGCTCTCCACAAACCCTCTTCATGGGTGGAAGTCCATACTCGGCCTTTTGGATCCACTTCGAGGTTCTGCGTAAAAAGACCGGAGCTCGTCTCTGACTTTGGAAGTCCCCGGATGCTTTCAAATTTACCATCGGCGAAGCGGGACAACCCCCGTTGGGTTCTGAACCAGAGCGTGCCGTCCGCCGTGGAGGCGATGGTGGAGACAGGTCCTTCAGTGAGGCCATTGGTTCCGCTGGGGAAGTTTTTGAAAACCCGAGTGCTGGGATCCAGACGAGAGACGCCCTTCGGAGTTCCAATCCAAAGCGCTCCATCCGGACCGGGCAGGATAGAGTTTACTCGCTTGTCAATCAGGCCATCTCTCTCCGAGAAATTGATGAACCTTAATCCGTCGAATTGGGAGAGCCCTGCTGGCGTGGCGAGCCAAAGGGTCCCGTCGGACGAGAAGCAAAGATCGCCAATTTGATTGGCCGGCAATCCATTGCCGGTGGTGTAGCGACGCCAGCGGCCCTTGCGGAATGGCGCGATCTGGAAGTCCGTAGTCCGGGTCTGACCGGCCTGCACGCGCACGACCTCGCCCTGATGGTATTCGAGTTGTCCTTCCGGAACGTGGATTCGAACCCGGTAATCCCCGGGACGGAGATTCACCAGGCGGAAGCCCGCCGTCCCGTTGGTAAACGTGGTCAGGGTGGTGCCTGCGAGTCCGGGAGTCGCCAGACGTCCCGCCGCCCGGGGCGGTGCGTCGGCCCGCACGGCTTGCACGAGTACCTCAGGGATCGGGGATCCATCGAAGGCCGTGACTTTGCCTTCGATGCTGATGGCCCGGACGAGGGTGGCGTTCACCTCCCGGCTTCCACCGCCGGGGCACGTGACGCCCGAGACCCAGGTTCCCAGATCCCCCGCACTGGCCTGAACATCGAAGGCCCCTGCGTTCAGTTCGGGACGGATCGCCTTGAGAAAGGTTCCATCCGCAAGGGTGGATGCGTGCGCCAACTCGGTTTCCTGACGCAGCAGCCGAACCGTTCCGTTGGGCAGGGGCTTCCCGGTTTCATCCTGAAGGCGTCCGAAGACGGCTGCGGGGCGGCCCAGGGTCACGGGAGAGGGCAGGGATGCCTCGACGATCCGGGCGTTGCCGATGAGCTTTCCATGATGGGCTCCGGGTGAGAGGTCCCTCACCACGCCGTTGTTCACCGAGTCAAAGGTCCATAATCCCGCGAGCCCCGGCTCATTGCCCGTCAGCCGCCGGAACAGGTCCGCGTTGATCTCCGATTCGGTCCGCGCGCGGTTCCAGACCCGGACTTCGTCCATCGCCCCGGAAAACTTCGTCGGCGTGTCATTGGTGGTGACGGTCTGGCCGAGGTAATTGCGGGTACCGTTTCGAAATCCGGAAAAGCTGCCGGGGTAGGGATTGGTGCCGACGAGGACCCCATTGTAGTAGAGCCGCATCCCGCCTTTGCCGGAGACGGCCGCAATGTGGCACCACTCGTTGGTACGGAGGACATCCTCCACATC
Organism: Verrucomicrobiales bacterium; assembly: GCA_016793645.1. Lineage (GTDB taxonomy): Bacteria > Verrucomicrobiota > Verrucomicrobiia > Limisphaerales > UBA9464 > UBA9464. The sequence continues at coordinate 8,283 of JAEUHD010000010.1, read as the reverse complement.
CACCCAATGCAGGTCGGACAGGTTCCCGGAGGGATCGGCCACCACGAAGCGAAGGGTCCCCGTGCCGTGCTCAGCGAACACCGACATGTCGCCGAGGGCACCGCCGTAGTTGAACAGCCGCTTTTCGGCTCCGGCAAAACTGTCCCATCGGACCCATCCTTCCACCGTCGCCTCTTCGAAGGTGTTGAACAGGTTCGGCGGCAGTTCCACGAAGGCCCCATTGCCATCGAGTTCCAGGACACGGTTGGCGGCAGCGGCAGGCTGGGCGTGGAGGACGTGAAACGGAAGGAGCAGCAGGAACGCGAGGACGGCGAGGTGTGGTCTTGGATTCCTTCCCGTGGGCTGCATTGCCGGCAGTCAAACACCGGAGGGCCCGGGGGGAAAGCGGAACCAACCTTTGGCCGGAAACCGTCAGCGCGAGGGGCGGCTGCCCTTCCACTCCAGTCCCGGGCGATCGACGCGGAAGCTGACGATCCGCTTCTCCTTCGCCTCAGTGACGTACACGGTGCGACCGTCGGGTCCGCCGAAGCAGAGGTTGCTGGGGTGCTCCCCGAGCACATCGATGTCGCGCAGCACTTCGCCGGTCGGCGACACCTTGGCCACCGTGCCCTTGCCCGGACGCGTGATGTAGAGGTTCCCATCGACGTCGCAGCGCATGCCGTCAAAGCCGTGGTCCGGAAACGTCTTCAGGAGCCGGCGGTTTCGGAGGCTTCCGCCCGGCGCCACTTCGAAGGTCCAGAGGCGGCGCTGGACGCTTTCGTTTACGTACACGGTGCGGCCGTCGGGACTGACCTCGATTCCGTTCGTGGTGCCCAGGTCGGACGCCTCCCGGTGCGTGCCGCCCTCGCGGTCGATCCGCCATACCTGGCCCGTGCCGTCCTTCCAGTTCGGGTCGCTGGCGTACAGCGTTCCGTCCGGGGCCATCGCCAGGTCGTTGGGCTGGTTCATGGACGGATTGTGCGCAAACACGGTGACCTCCCGGGTGCCGGGCAGCACCCGCAGCACGTTGTGTCCGGTGTAGTCGGCGATGAACATCGAGCCGTCCGCGCCAAAGCGGATCCCATTGCCCGCGCTGCCCTCGGGCAGGGCGACGAAGACCTCGACCTCGCCCCGCGGCGTCATGCGGGCGATGTTCCGGATGTCCTGGTAGCTGACGCAATACAGGTCCCCCTTGCGATCACAGGCCGGTCCCTCAATTCCGCCGGTGAACCCGCCCCGGGTCAGAGGCGTTGCCACGAACAAGGCGTCCGGTGCGGCAGCCGACGCGACGAATGCAGTGGCGAGCGCCAGGGCGGAGATCCACGACGAGGACGAACGGGTAGGCATGCGGAGGGTTTATCGGATTGGGGTGGGGAAGGGGAGGGGGAAGAGAGTTTTCAGTGTTCAGTTTTCAGTGTTCAGTGTTCAGAAGGGGAACTGGCGGACTCCATCCGCTCCAGGGGTCGCGAAGCGTCGTGGAGTGCGGTAGTCCCCTACCGCTTTCCGTCCAGGCGGGACGCGCGTCGGAACGTTCTCCGCCACAGCTTGCCCTCGACGCGCCGTTCCAAAGCGGCAGCTTCGCGGCCGCACTCCAAGCCCTGGCGGACTCCTTTCGCCCCAATGGTCGCGAAGCGTCGTGGAGTGCGGTAGTCCCCTACCGCTTTCCGTCCCGGCGGGACGCGCGTCGGAACGTTCCCCGCCTCAACGGCCCTCGACGCGTCGTTCCAAAGCGGCAGCTTCGCGGCCGCACTCCAAACCCTGGCGGACTCCCTTCGCCCCAATGGTCGCGAAGCGTCGTGGAGTGCGGTAGTCCCCTACCGCTTTCCGTCCCGGCGGGACGCGCGTCGGAACGTTCCCCGCCACAGCTTGCCCTCGACGCGTCGTTCCAAGGCGGATCTTTATCCCGCCGAAGCGTCCCGCGAAGGCGGAACGCTCAAGCCAAAATACTCCGCACCACCTCGCCGCCGATGTCGGTGAGGCGGTAGTCGCGTCCCTGGAACCGATAGGTGAACTGCGTGTGCTCGATGCCCAGCAGATGCAGGATCGTGGCCTGGAAATCATTGGCGTGGACGGGATCCACCACTGCGTTGTAGCCGAAGTCGTCCGTCGCGCCGTGGGTGACGCCGCCCCGCACCCCGCCACCGGCCATCCAGATCGTGAACGCCTTCATGTGGTGGTCGCGTCCGTAGTTCCCGTTGGCGGTGTCCCCCTGGTTCATCGGCGTCCGCCCGAATTCCCCGCCCCAGATCACCAGCGTGTCCTCCAGCAGTCCGCGCTGCTTGAGATCGCGGATCAGCGCGGCCGTGGGCCGGTCCACGGCCTGAGCCGTCTTTGCAATGTCGCCGGGCAGGTTGTTGTGGTGATCCCATCCGCGGTGGTAGAGCTGGATGAACCGCACATCGCGCTCGGCGAGTCGTCGCGCGAGCAGGCAGTTGTTGGCATAGGACGATTTGCCGGGCTCCGCCCCGTATTCCTCCAGCACATGCCGCGGTTCCTGGGAGAGATCCATCAACTCGGGGACGCTGGACTGCATGCGGTAGGCCATCTCATAGGACGCAATCCGCGTGGCAATCTCGGGATCCCCCACGGCGTCGAGGTGCAATGCGTTGAGGTCCCGCGCGCCATCAATCAGGCGCCGGCGGATCTGTGGCGTGATGCCGTCCGGATTGTTGACGAACAGGATGGGCTCGGCGCCGGACCGGAACTCGACGCCCTGGTGGCTGGTGGGAAGGAATCCGCTGCCCCAATACCGCGTCAGCAGCGGTTGGTCCTGTCCGAAGCCCGACGCGAGCACGACGAACGCGGGCAGCTGGTTGTTCTCGCTGCCCAGTCCATACGACACCCAGGCGCCCATGGCCGGGCGTCCCGCCTGCTGGTGGCCGGTCTGCATCAATGTCACGCCCGGGTCGTGGTTGATCGCCTCGGTGTGCATGGACCGGATGATGGCGATCTCATCGGCGATGGAGCCGATGTGCGGGAGCAGTTCCGAAATCTCCGCGCCGGACTGGCCGTGCCGTTTGAAGGCGAACTTGGTGCCGACGCAATTCAGCGGCTGTCCCATGAGCTGCGCGATGCGCTGGCCCTTGGTGAGGCTCTCGGGCATCGGCTTGCCATTCATCGCGATCAGCGTCGGCTTGTAGTCGTAGAGATCGAGCTGGGAGGGCGCGCCGGATTGGAACAGGTAAATGACGCGCTTCGCCTTCGGAGCCCGGTGCAGCGGATGCACCACGCCCGCCGCATTGGCGGTGATGTTGGCGCCGGCGGACAGTCCGGAGGGACGCAGCAGGGACGCGAGCGCGGCGACGCCGATGCCGCGGGCGGTGTTGCCGAAGAAGTGCCGCCGGGTGAGTTGCTGCGGGAGGGAATCGAAGGCGTTCATGGTCACTCGCGCGTCACGGTTTCATCGAGATTCAGAATCACATTGGCCACACCCGTCCAGGCGGCGAGTTCCGCCACCGGAGCGTCGGTGGGGCGATCGGCACGTCCGAGACGCGTGACGGTGTCTGCGGACTTCCCGTCCGCAAAATAGGCGCGGCGCACATCGTCCAGCACCGCGGTGAGCACCTGTTGCTCTTGTTCCGACGGCGGACGCCCCAGGGCGGTCTTCATCGCGAACCGGAGACGTGCCTGTGTAGTGGCAACGGGCGACTCCGCGAGAATGCGCTGGGCAAAGACCCGGGCGGCTTCGACGTAGGTGACGTCGTTCAGGGTCACAAACGCCTGGAGCGGGGTGCAGGTGTTGGGACGTTGGACCGTGCACAGGGCGCGGTCGGGCGCGTCGAAGGTCTGGAGCGTCGGATTCGGGACGGTGCGCTTCCAGAGCGTGTAGAGACTGCGTCGGTACAGTTCGTCCCCGGCGCCGACCTCATACTTGTTTCCGGCGAACATCTTCTCCTCCCACAGTCCGGGAGGCTGGTAGGGACGCACACTCGGCCCGCCCGTCTTGCGGACCAGAAGTCCGCTCACCGCGAGCGCCTGATCGCGGATCATCTCCGCGGGAAGGCGGAACCGCGGTCCCCGCGCCAGCAGCCGGTTCTGCGGGTCCCGCGCCAGTCGGTCGGGCGTCACGGCCGACGACTGCCGGTAGGTGGCGCTCATCACGATCTTCTTCAGCAGCGCCTTCACATCCCACCCGTCGTCCACGAACTCCCGGGCCAGCCAGTCGAGCAGTTCCGGATGCGACGGAAGTTCGCCATTGGTCCCGAATTCATTCGCCGTCTTCACCAGCGGACTCGGGAAGAACATTCCCCAGAAGCGATTCACGGCGACGCGCCCCGTCAACGGATGACCGGGATCCACCAGCCACAGGGCGAGGTCGAGACGATTGGTGCGTCCGTTGAACCGGGCCGGGGGAAGGCAGCTCACCGGCACGCCGGCGGTCACCCGATCCCCCTTCGCGCGGTAGTCGCCGCGGATCCGGACATGGCTCGCCCGGGGCTCCGCCATCTCCTCCATGATGCGCAGGGTCGGGATGGCCTTGTCGGCGTCGGACTCCCGCTTGCGTGCTGCAGCCAGGTCCGCGGCCTGCTGCTTCACCTCGGCGATCCGGGTTTCCCGGAAGACACGCCGCAGTTCGGCGGCCTGCGCCGGGGTCCGCTCCGTCGTGGGCAGGCGCGCCAGTTCCCGAAGCTTCCGCCGGGTTTCATCCCCGGCGTCGCGATCCGTGGAGAAATAGAATCCCGTCCCGGCGGTGTAGTTCACCACCTTGAGCAGCAGGTCATTTTCCCCAGAGCGGAACTCGGCCTTCACCTCGTCCTGGTTGGGGGCGGCGCCGCGGTTGACGTCCTTGGACAGGATCTCCTTTCCGTTCACCCAGACCTTCAGGGCATCGTCGCTGCCGAGGTACAGGGTTACGGAGCGTGCGGCGTCCGCGGTGATCGTCCGGTGCAGATAGGTTGCGCCCAGTTCCTCGGGCAGCGTCACCACCACGCCGTCCTTCCAGTCGGGATGCGACGTCCAGGCGCGGGCCTGCGCATCGGTCCCGAATTTCGCCGACGGGTCGAAACCGTTCTCCGGACCAAACTCCTTCGCGAAGGCCGCCTTGGGATCCGCGGCCCCGAAGGATCCCACCCGCATCCACGGTCCGGGCTTCAGTCCGCTGCCGGCGCCCGTTCCGTCCGTGAGTTCTCCCTCCCAGGCGCGCTGTTCGAGGTCCCAGTCGGGTCGGACCGCGGCGGTGATCGCCTCCAGGGCTGCGGTGCGTTCCCGAACCTCGGCCCGCGCGGCGTCCAGCGTCCGCTGCTGGGATTCCCCGGGCACCTTCACGAACGGCGGCGCGGGATCGCTGTCGAGTCCCTTCTCCGGGATGCGATTGAAGAAGTCGTAGAGCTGGTAGTACTCGCGCTGGGTGAAGGGATCGTACTTGTGGTTGTGGCACTCGGCGCACTGGACGGAGGACCCCAGGAACACCGTGCCGAACGTATTCACCCGGTCGGTCACGTACTTGTTCATGTACTCGTCGGGATCCGCGCCGCCCTCGGTGCTGGACATGCCGTTCCGGTTGAAGGCGGTGGCGATCCGCTGGTCGAGGGTGGCGTTGGGCAGCAGGTCCCCGGCGAGTTGTTCCACCACGAACCGGTCAAACGGCTGGTTCCGATTGAACGCACCGATGACCCAGTCGCGATACTGCCACATCGAGCGCGGCACATCGGCGTGGTAGCCGTCGCTGTCCGCAAACCGGGCCAGGTCCAGCCACGGTACCGCCATCCGTTCACCGTATTCCGGCGCCGCCAGCAACCGGTCCACCAGCTTCTCGTAGGCGCCCTCCGAGGGATCCGACAGAAACGCATCCACTTCGTCGGGTGTCGGGGGAAGTCCAGTCAGGTCGAGGGATACGCGCCGGGCGAGCGTCCGGCGATCGGCCTCCGGCGACGGTTCCAGTCCTTCCTTCTCCAGGCGCGCGACCACGAACCGGTCGATCTCATTTCGCGGCCAAGCGGTGTGGGTGACGGCGGGGAGGGTGGGACGCTCGGGGGGAATGTAGGCCCAGTGGGGTTTCCATTCCGCACCATCCGCGATCCAGCGATTCAGCAGGGCAATCTGGTCCGGGGTCAGTCGCTTGCCCGTCTTCGCCGGCGGCATGCGTTCCTCGTCGTCGGAACTCGCGATCCGCTGGAGCAGGCTGGACGCCGCGGGCTTTCCCGGCGCGATGGCGGCGTTGCCGGATTCCAGTTCGGCCAGGGCGCCCTCCCGTTGATCGAGCCGGAGGCCGGCCTTGCGCTTGGCGGCGTCGGGCCCGTGACACTGGTAGCAGTGGTCGGCGAGGAGGGGGCGGATGTCCCGGTTGAAGTCCACGCGCTCCTGCGGGGCGGCCACCGTGCGGACGACCAGAATCAGCGGCATCAGCACCGATACGGCGACCGCGGCGACGCGGGGTGGCTGTCGGTGCGGCGAGGTCCGTGGCGAAACCGGATTCATGCAGCGGGGATCGAGCGTGAGGACTGTCCGCCCCCCCGGTCCGCCCTGTCAATTCCGAGGAGGGTCCGAGAGAAGTCCGAGGAAGGCCGGTTCGACGGCCATTTGCGTCAGACTCTTCCTGAAGTTGGAGATCGAGATCCTGCCGTGAACTGTGGGCCTGGCGGCGCTGCTCACCGGCGACGCGAACCAAACCCCCCGGCGATTCGTCCTCGCCCATACGCTTCGGCATTTGGCAGCCTGATGGCCCAACGCCACTACCCAGTCCCATGTCCGACCGCCGGCTTCAGATTCAACGAGCTCTCGAGAACCTAAAGTCCAATGAGCGCGCAGCCGAATTTGAATCCCTTGCCGCGCACCTGGCGAAGCGACGCCATCCCAGCCTCGTGGTGACCGAGCGGAAGGCCGACGGCGGCGAGGACCTGACGTCGTTTGTCGCGGACGAACAGGGGCGGCGGATCCGGGGTGCGGTTTCCCTGACCGGAACCTTGGAGAAAATCCGGAAGGACGCTCGTCGTCAGCGGAAACTTGGCGTTCAGTCCGACCTGCTGGTCTTCGTGACCACGGAGGCGATCTCGAATCTGGAGGTCGGCGAATGGTGCCGGAAATTCCGCGAGGAGTTCGGGTACGATCTCGCCGTCCTTGGGCAGGCGGATCTGATTGCAGAATTGGAGAAGCCGGAGAACGAATGGCTCTGCGCCGACTATCTCGGGATCGATCCCCTCGTCGCGGCGCTCGGATCCTATCTCGATGAGGTCATCGAGCGTTCGGACAAGCTGTTGCTGGCCGGCATTGATCCCAAGTCCAGCGACCCCAACACCTGCAAGCGCCTGGACCTCGCCAACGTGTACATCGGCCTGTCCACCGGGCTTCGACGCCCGCTCCGGGAGGACGAAAAGCTCAAGCGCGCTGCGGACCCCCAGAGGAATTTGGCCACGGAGTCCGTGCCCGTATCGGCATTGGAGGCCGCTGCGGAGCATCCCCGGCTCGTGCTGACCGGACTTCCGGGGTCGGGAAAGACCACGTTCATTCGGCATCTGTGCCTGTGCCTGGCCCAGCATCTCAGGACGCGGGATGCCGCCTGGCTGGATCGGCTCCGCAGTTCCGGGTGGGAGGGGAGGCCGTTGGTTCCGATCGTGGTGGAACTTCGGGCTTTCGCGCGAAGTCTTCCCCAGGACCTGAAAGTGCCTCCGGAATCCGGGGCACTCTGGAAATTCTTCGTGGAGCAGGTGCTGGACGACGGCCTCCGGATCCATTCGGACCGGCTCCTGAAGCTCCTGGAGTCTGGACGCGCCCTGGTGATTTTCGAGGGACTCGACGAGGTGCCCACCGGACCCCAGCGCCAATATGTTCGGGCGGCGATCGAGGTGTTTGCGGCGGCTCGGCGATTCTGGGCCAGCCGGGTCCTGGTCACCTGCCGCAGTCGCGCCTACGCCGGTGAACAGCTCAAGTTGGTGGATCGCACGCGCGAGGACGCCCCGCGCTTTGCCGAGGCGCCGTTGGAGGACTTCGACCGAACCCGGATCCAGCGATTCACCGAGTCGTGGTATCGGGAGTTGGCTCGTCTGGATACGAGTCTCGCGGATTCCGCTGTGGGTCGCGCGGAGCAATTATTTTCGGCACTCCAAGCCCCCGCCCTGTGGCCGCATGCGGGTCGTCCGATGCTGCTGACAGTCATGGCGAATGTTCACGCGCGGAACGACCGCCTGCCCCAGGAACGCGCCCAAGTATACGCCGACATGGTCCAGATCCTCGTGGAGAGTTGGGACATTGGGCCGCGGCGTAGGCTATGCCGAGCGTTCGGGATGACTACCTCGTTTTTCGAGAGAGTCATCCTTTTTTGCGTATCGGATCCGGCATAATCCGGCCAAGGACATGGGCTCGTCGTGC
>JAEUHD010000392.1 GCA_016793645.1 Verrucomicrobiales bacterium | reverse complement strand
GTTTGGGGACCGGGTGGTTGCCAAACCGGTGGACGACCGCAATCGTGAGGGCCGTTGATGGAAACGCTGCTCAGCCCCGCCTCCGCGTCCGCCGCCCCGTCGGTGGCGCGTCCCCGCCTGCCGCCCTGGCTCAAGGTGCCGCTGCCGACCAGCAGCGCCTTCACCCGCACGCGCCTGCTCCTGACGGATCTCAAGCTCCACACGGTCTGTGAGAGCGCCAAGTGTCCCAACCATTGGGAATGCTGGAGCCGGGGCACCGCCACCTTCATGATTGCGGGCGACCGCTGCACCCGGGCCTGCGGGTTTTGCGCGGTCGACACCGCCCGTCCGCTTCCGCTGGAAGGGGATGAACCGGACCGGGTGGCGGAGGCGACCCGGCGGATGGGGCTGAGCCATGTGGTGATTACCGCCGTGGCCCGGGATGATCTTCCGGACGGTGGGGCGGCCCACTTCCAAAAGACCATCCAGGCGGTCCGGGCCGCCAATCCCGGGATCGCCATTGAAGTTCTGGTCCCGGATTTTCTGGATCGGGATTGGGCGCTCGACCTGGTGCTGGCGGCGGAACCCGAGGTGTTCAACCACAACCTCGAAACCGTGCGGCGGCTGACTCCCGAGGTTCGCCATCGGGCCACCTATGACCGATCCCTGACCGTCCTCCGCAAGGCTCGGGAACGTGCCGGACGTCCCTTGTACACCAAGTCCGGGCTCATGCTGGGGCTCGGCGAGACCCGGGACGAGGTGATGGAGGCCATGCGGGACCTCCGGGCGGCGAAGGTCGACATCCTGACCCTCGGCCAGTACCTCCAGCCGACGCTGAAGCATCTTCCGGTGCGGGAATTCGTGTCGCCCGAGACCTTTGCCGATCTGCAGCGGGCGGGTGAGGACCTGGGATTTGTCCACGTGGCCAGCGGACCGCTGGTGCGCAGCTCGTACCATGCGGACGACTTTTCCCCGGCCCGCCCGTAGCCCGAATTCGGGAGTCGGGTCCGGGTAGGGCATGGCAGCCGGCGAATCCCCGAGGTTGTTCTGTGGTTGAAGCCGGGTCATTGTGGGTGCGTCCTATTCAATGCCTATGACGCGCGCCCAAGTTCTGGACCTCTACTACATGGACGCCCGGTGCAAACTCATCGAGATCGCCGCCTTCCTCGATCGGGTGGACCGCGGCACGGGGGAGGCGGATTTCCGTCTGGACGCCTTTCGGGACGCGATGCAGCACCTTGCGGGCGGGGAACCGCGTCGGGCGGAGGAGGTGCTTCGCTCCCTGAGTGACCCCACCGAGGTCCCTGTGGACAAGGCACCGGGCAAGGGGGCCGTGGGTGCGTGGCCCGGACGCGGTGCCTGAACGGATCCAACCCCGATTTTCATGCGATACATCGAACCCCACGGCCACATGGTGAGCCGGACCACGGACGACTATCTCGACATGGTCACGGCGGGGTGTGCCGCGGTCTGCGAGCCGGCGTTCTGGGCGGGATTTGACCGTGGTTCGGTGGACGGCTTCCGCGACTATTTTCGGCAGTTGACCGAGTATGAGCCGGCACGGGCGGCGAAGTACGGTCTCCCGCATTACTGCTGGCTGTGCATCAACCCGAAGGAGTCCGAGGACGTAGCGCTCGCCTCGGACGTCCTGGGGATCATTCCCGAGTTTCTCGGGCGGCCCGGGGTTCTCGGAATCGGCGAGATTGGTCTCAACAAGAATTCGAGGAATGAGCTTCGGGTTCTCGAAATGCACGTGGACCTCGCGGCGCGTCACGACCAGCTGATCCTCGTCCACACCCCCCATCTGGAGGACAAGCTCAAGGGCACCCGTCTGATTCTGGATGTCCTGAAGAACGATCGCCGCATCCGGCCCGAGCGGGTCCTGATTGACCACGTGGAGGAACACACGGTCCGGATCGTCCTCGATCATGGGCACTGGGCCGGGATGACCCTTTACCCGATCAGCAAGTGCACCCCGGCGCGGGCGGTGGACATTCTGGATGTCCACGGAAGTGACCGCCTCTGGATGAACTCGGCCTGCGACTGGGGTGAGAGTGTCCCGCTGGCGATCCCGCGGACGGCGCTCGAAATGCGGCGTCGGGGCTGGTCGGCGGAGGCGATCGACCGGGTGGTTTTCCAAAATCCCGTCCGGTTCCTCTGCCAGTGTCCGCGGTTTCGGCTGCCTGCTTGAGCGTTCGGACGGGAGAGGGGTTCGTCGGCAAGGGCTTCCCGTCCTGAATTCCCTTCGATAGGGTCGCCCCGGATGTTGCCGCGATCCCAGATCTGGTTGCTCGCCGTCCTCGGGGCGGCCGCCGTGATGTCGGCGGTTTCCGGGAGGTTGAACCCGTACTGGCTCGACGTCGCCATGGGCGTCGGCATCAACATCATCCTCGCGGTCAGCCTCAATCTGATCAACGGATTCACCGGCCAGTTCTCCCTCGGCCATGCCGGATTCATGGCCGTGGGCGCCTACACGTCGGCCATGGTGACGACGGTGCTCGGTTCCAGGCTGGGACTTTCCCCGGTACTCCTCCGGTGGGGATTGTTTCCGGTGAGCCTTGTGGCGGGGGGATTGCTCGCGGGTCTTGCCGGTCTTGCGGTCGGGGCGCCCTCGCTCCGCCTCAAGGGTGACTATCTGGCCATCGTCACGCTCGGATTCGGGGAGATCATCAAGGTGATCCTGCAGAATCTGAATGCGGTGGGAGGGGCGCGGGGCCTGAGCGGGATTCCGTCCTACACCAACCTCTTTTGGACGTTCACCGTCGCCGCCGTGACGGTCTATGTGGTGTGGGGTCTGCTGAACTCGACCTACGGCCGGGGGTTTCTGGCGGTGGCGGATGACGAGGTGGCCGCCGAGGCCATGGGACTGAACACCACGCGGTACAAGATCAACGCCTTTGTGGTCGGGTCGTTTTTTGCGGGTGCCGCCGGGGGGCTGTATGCGCACCTCAAAGGATACATCAGTCCGACCGGATTTGACTTCAACAAGAGCATCGAGATCGTGGTGATGGTGATCCTGGGGGGCATGGGACGGCATCTGGGGGTGATTGTGGCGGCGATTCTCCTGACGGTGGTTCAGGAGCCGCTCCGGAAGCTGGGTGACTGGCGCATGATCCTCTACGCGCTGCTGCTCATCGGACTGATGCTCACCCGCCCGCAGGGGCTCTTTGTCTGGCCGCTTAAGCGGCGGAACGCCTGAGGGGAACCATGTCGGCGTTGCTCCAGTTGAATCAGGTCACCATTCGTTTCGGTGGACTTACCGCTGTCAGCGAGGTGTCCGGGACCGTGGGGCAGGGGGAGTTGGTGGGATTGATCGGGCCCAATGGCGCTGGGAAGACCACCGTGTTCAATTTGGTGACCGGGGTCTACCAGCCGACGTCCGGGACCATTTCCTTTGCAGGGGAATCCCTCGGGCGACTTCGGCCCTTCGAGATCACCCGCCGGGGCATTGCGCGGACGTTTCAGAACATCCGCCTGTTTCCCAGCCTCTCGGTTTTCGACAACGTGCGGGTTGCGTTCCACCTGCACCTGAAGCACGACGCTGTCCATGCCGTGACCCGTGGCCCCAAATTCTTTGGGGAGGAGACGACGCTGCGGGAACGCACCCGGGAATTGCTCTCCATCTTCAACCTGGAGCGGGTCCAGGATGAACCGGCCCGGAGCCTGCCCTACGGGGACCAGCGCCGGCTGGAGATTGTCCGGGCCCTGGCGACCGGACCTCGACTCCTGCTTCTGGACGAACCGGCGGCGGGGATGAATCCCGCCGAGAAGGTCGACCTCATGCGCCTGATTCAATTCATCCAGGGGAAATTCAAGCTGGCGATCCTGTTGGTTGAACATGACATGAAGGTGGTCATGGGCGTGTGCCAGCGCATCCACGTCCTCGAGTACGGACGAAAAATCGCCGAGGGCACACCCGCGGAAATCCGGTCCAATCCTGCGGTGATTGGCGCGTATCTCGGAAAGGATTCCTAGGATTCCCCATGCTGGAACTTCGAGACCTGACTGTCCGTTATGGGGCGATCACCGCGCTTCACGGGGTGTCCCTTCGCGTCGCGGCGGGCTCCATTGTGACGCTGATCGGCGGCAACGGCGCCGGGAAGACGACGACGCTCCGCACGGTGTCGGGAATGGTGAAACCCGCCTCGGGACAGGTGCTGTTCGAGGGGGAGGAGATTGGGGGAATTCCAACCCACCGGCTGGTGGCCCGGGGGCTCGCCCATTGTCCCGAGGGGCGGATGGTCTTCGCCAACCTGACCGTGCGGGAAAACCTCCAGATGGGGGCGTACCTCCAGCGGGACAAGGGGGTGATTCGCCGGGAGGAGGAGTATGTCTTTGCCTTGTTTCCCCGGCTGAAGGAACGCGAAGCACAGCCTGCGGGCACCCTCAGCGGGGGCGAACAGCAGATGCTGGCGATCGGACGCGCCCTCATGAGCCAGCCCAGGTTCCTCCTTCTGGACGAACCCTCCCTGGGCATCGCCCCCCTGCTGGTGAAGCTGATCTTCGAGAAGATCGTGGAACTGAACCGCCAGCGGAACCTCACCATCCTGCTCGTTGAGCAGAACGCCAACCTGGCCCTGGAGGTTTCGAATCATGGGTACGTGCTGGAGACCGGCCGGATCCAGTTGTCGGGCGAGGCGGCGGGGCTTCGGGCGGATCCGCGGGTGCGGGATGCCTATCTGGGAGGGTAGGACGAGGTCGCTGGAGACGGGGCCGGGACAAACTGTAACCCGACCCAGACCGCCGAGTGAAGTGACTGGCGCGCCTCGGCGCATCGGGTCGGGGAGACTTCGGGAACGTGGCCTGAAAATCGGCCATTTACGGATGGGATCGTGTCCGGCACCGGCCATGCAAGGGGGGAGGAGCGACTCGTTCGCAACTTTTAAAAACACGAAAGGAATACTCGATATGAACTCTCTTGTTACCCGTCGTCTCCAGCCTTATGCCCCCGGTCCCCTCGCGTCCCTGCTCAGCTTCAGCCGCGACTTCGACCGGCTCTTCGAGGGATCGGCTGGATTGCGGTCCGTGGAAAATTCCTTCGCGCCGGCCCTGGAACTCCGGGAGGACGCCGACAACGTCACCGTGAGTCTCGAGCTTCCGGGCGTGGACAGGAAGGATGTCAGCGTGACTCTCCATGACGGCGTCCTGACCATCTCCGGCGAGCGTCGGCAGGAAAAGGAGGTCAAGGAGGGCGAATACCTCCGGACCGAGCGGTACTACGGACGCTTTGAACGCCAGGTTGGGCTGACCCAGCCGGTGGTGTCGGACAAGATCAAGGCGGCCTACAAGGATGGCGTCCTGACCGTCACCCTGCCCAAGGCGGCCGAGGCCAAGCCCAAGGCGATCGACATCGCCAGCAACTGATCTTCCAGGCCGCGATGGTTTATCGCGGCTGCTCCAACCCGGGCCCGCGGTTCCTTGCGAACTGCGGGCCCAAATCCATTGTGGGACCGCGAAGGAACTACCCAAGGACCGCGTCCCGAATCAGGGCATAGACATCGGTGGATCCGAGCGTGGGTCCGGGAAGCGGTTGCGGGGAAATGACCATGGGCCAGTCGGCCTCCATCGCCGGGCGCGTGCCGTGGGATCCCTTCACGAGGGTTGCATCCAGCGGGATCACGTCCATCAGCATGCGGAACCCGAGTTTTTTCTGGAGCAGTCGCCACGCGATCCTCAGGCGCACGGCGGGGATTTCCGGATTCAGGAACAATTCCACCGGGTCGTATCCGGGCTTCCGGTGAATGTCGACGCACCGGGCAAAGTCCGGCGCAAGGTCGTCGTCGAGCCAGTAGTAGTACGTGAACCAGGCGGACTCCTTGGCGAAGGCGACGAGGTCCCCGGCCCGGGGATGGGCCATCCCGTGCACGACCTTGTCCGCGAAGTCCCAGACCTCGGAAATTCCCTCCAATCCCTCCAGGAGTTCCTGCACCTCCCCCTGGAGGGTTCGGTCATTCAGGTACACATGGGCGACCTGGTGGTCGGCGACGGCAAAGACCCGGGAGTTTCCCGCATCGAGCAGTTCCAGTCCCAGCTCCTCCTTGACGGTCAGCCAGCCACGCTTGCGGAACTCGCGGTTCAGGTGGATCGGGGTGCTCACCGGGGTGATGCCGTACTCGCTGAGGAGAATCACCCGGACGCTTCGGCTGCGATAGAAGTCCAGCAGGTCGCCGACGATGGAATCCACGGCGCGGAGGTCGGGAAGGATCCGGGGATTGAGGCCTCCGGATGTCGCCGGGTCGCGCGGACCCCATCGCTGAAGGTTGTAGTCCAGGTGGGGAAGGTAGACGAGGCTGAGGGTGGGGGAATGCCGCTCTTCGATCCATCGGGCCGAACCCGCGATCCAACGGGTGGCACAATCCGGTCCTCCCTGCGGTGATTTCACCCCCGCCGCGGGACCCCAGAATCCCGCGAACGGGAACTCGCCCAGGTCCCGCTTGATCTCGGGGCGGATCCGGTAGGGCCAGGATTGGATGTCGAACACCTTCCGGCCGTCCGCGGGATACATGGGGCGGGGCGTGATCGACCAATCCACCCGGGCATACATGTTGTACCACCAGAACAGTGTTGCGCAGGTGAACTCGGGATGTGTGGCCCGGAGTTCGTCCCACACCTTCGGGGCGCCCACCACATGATTGGATTGCTTCCAGAACTGCACCTCGGCCAGTTCCCGGTGATACCACCCGTTGGCAACGATGCCATGATCCGAAGGGCGCCTCCCCGTCAGGTAGTCGGATTGCGCGGTGCAGGTGACCGCCGGGAGGGCGGGATCCACCACGGCGGAATGCCCCTGGGATCGGTACGCTTGAATCCGCGGAGTATGGTCTCCGATCAGGCCCGGGGTCAGGCCGACGACATTCAGTACGGCGGTGCGGGTCACCGGGTCAGTCTCCGGCATCCCGGCGACGACGACAATCCTTCGTCCATGCGGCGGAGTCGGCGCCGGACGCCGCGGGGAGGGGCCTCAGGGCAGCACCTTTACGTCGAGCAGATAGGCGTTGGCGTCCCCGTAGTGCGGAACGCCTCCGGAAACACGGATCAGAAAGGTGCCGTTGGATCCGGCCTGGAACTCCAGGACGGGGTCCCGCCCCGTGTCCTCTCCGTCGTCATTGACCAGGAGCACGGTGCCCCGGCGATCCATCAGTCCAAGGGCCCCGTCCAGCGGTGCCCCCAGCCTCGCGGACCAAAGTTCGGCGCGGAGGGTTTGGCCGGATCGGAGATCAATCCGGTATAGGTCGAGGTCCGAAGCGTTCGCAATGGTCCCACGCACCAATCCCTCCTTGGGAAGGTCCTGGGGCATGTCCAAGGCATCGTTGGGCTCGCGTTCCGCGGTGATGCCCCCGGGGGCGACAAAGACCGGGAAGGGAAGGGAGTCGCCTCCGGCCGAGGACAGCACCAACGAGCCATTGGTTCCGCGAAGGGTTCCCTCAGGGAGCAGGACTTCGAGGTCCATCCATTCGGTACCGACCCCGACCAGATCGCCGACGGCGCCTGTGGAGGCGATGCCGCCTCCGAGCAGTCGAAGGGTGGGCGTGGGGAGAAGGCCTGAAATCCGGGCCGTGGTCGCCTTGGAGATGTTTTCGCCGCGAACGGTAATGCGTTGCGGCAACCCCGTGGGAATTCCCAGGGGCAACACCAGTCGGACCGCGGGCTCCTCCCTGGTTTCCGTCGGGGGCAGGGGGGATTCAGCGGACAGCATCTGCCCGCCCAGGATCAGGGTCGTCGCCAGGGCGCATCCCCATTTCAGGATGTTCATGGATCGGTGACCTCCCGATGAGGATTTGCCCGGAGGAATTGGGTTTGTCCCTCCAGCGGACTTGAGAGTTCGAAGAACCCGTCCTCGGAGAGCAGCGGGGTCGTTTCCCCTGCGGACCAGGAGGGCCCGGACAGCGTCGTCGTCGACTCGAGGCGATAGCGTGTTCCCTTTTCTCCGAGCGCACGAAGGGCCACGCGGGAATCGCCGATCCGGATGGACTCGCGGACTGCCGACCAGCGGGTGCTGCCGGGAGTTCCCCCCATCCGAGCGGAGACCCGCCATCCGGTCGCCGCCTCCAAATCGGACTCGGGTCCGGCGGGTTCAAGCGACCCCCCCAGTCCGTCCGCGAGCGGGAACCATTCCGGGCGGTATTGGAACTCGAACAGGACCTCCCCGTGGCGATCCTCCATGCGGAGCGTTTCCCCCTCATTGGCGAGGTTGCCGAGATACTCGCCATCGATCCGAAAGCCCGGGCCATAGCGCGACTCGAAGGCGGCGCGGTTTTTCACCAGGAGCATGCGGGCTCCGGCGGGCAGGGCGGGCGTCGCGGCCTGGGTGAAGACGAACCGGACCCCCTCGGTCAATCGCGCGCCGGCGAGGTCAAGATCGGCAAGGCCGGCGTTCTTGAATTCCAGGAACTCGAAATCCTCGGACCCGAACGGGGAACCCGGAGGCGGCGGCGCAGGGTGGAACATCACTTCGGAAATCCTCAGGCCCTGTTGAAGGGAGGTGGGGTTGCCGGGGTAGGACAGCACGCTGGCGACCCGCCCCCGTGCGTCCACGAGTTCCACGACCCCGCCCCTGCTCGACAGTTGTCCTTCGTAGTTTCCCTGGACGAAGACGCCCTCGCCGCGGCGGGGGCTGGAGGGCCGGTTTCGAAAGGCCGCGACATCGCGCGCGACGTGCAGGGATTTGCCGGCCGGGATCACGGTGCCCGGCCGGAACGTGTGCCGGATTTCGCCCCGCAGGGACCATCCGGAAAGGTCCACCGCGAACGGTTCGGCATTGGTCACGCGGACGTATTCCTCGGACTGGAGTCCGGACGCAGGGAAGAAATCCAGCGCGTCGATCCGGACCTCAATCCGGTCCGGTTGGGAGTCGGGGATCCGTTCCCGGTTGACCGTGGCATTGGGGTGGTTGAATAGCCAGTTGCGCCGTCCGGCCAGATAGAGATTGATGATCCTCTGTGCCTCGACCCGGGTGCTCCGGCGGGCCCCCCAGGAGCCCCACCTGGCCTCGTCCCGGTCCGCATCGGAAACGGCGACGTCCGGTGGATCGAGGAGGTCGAGCAGTTCCCCGATCCTCTTTTCGAGGATCCCTTCCCCGGCCGGCGTTCCGGGCGGCTGCAGGACCTCCTCCATCACGGTTCGGAGACGGCGGAGGTACATCGCGCGAAACTCCGGGTGCTGGAAGATGAGATTGTAGAAGCGGTTTGCCGGTTTTCCCTGCTGCGCCGAGTTGTAGAAGTTGAGGACGTTGTTGGTGTAGATGGTGTCGGTGAAGTATCCCGCGGAATCCGTCCAGTTCCGCCCGAAGGTCAGGTCCACGTCCCACGGAAGCGGCGACCAGTCGCCGGATCCGGTGGAGTCGCGATAGACGAAGTAGTTCTTGTGCCCGTGATCCTGGCTGCTCACGAGTGCAAGGCCGACGAAGTAGCTGACCGTCTGCGCCAGGTCGATGTTGTCCCAGGCGTAGGCAACCCGCTGGGCGATCGGCTTCGCCGGCGCGAGGGCCTCGATCAGTGCGGCGAGATCCTCCACTCCCTCGTCGGTCCGCGTCTTCTTTTCCGAGCCAAACGGATTCTCCAGCGCGTCGTAGGCCTTGTACAGGGCGCCCTCCGGATTCAATCCCGTGCGCTTCAGGAAGCGCTCGTCGGCGTCCTCCACGACATCCATGATTCCGTGGAACGTCCCGTTGCGTTGAACCCGGACCGGGAAGGCGAAGTGACCCGCGGATCCCGCGGCATGGATGACTTCATAGGCCAGCGTGTTGTGAAGCCGGGACTTGTCGCCGTAATTGGTCAGCAGCTTCAGGTCCTTCACCCGGGGCGCCAGGGGCGCATACCGAAAGCGGTGATCCCGGTTGAAATCGAGGTTGAAGCTCTTCTTGGGAAATCCCGAGGAGGACTGGCCGTGGATCCGGATGCCGATGTTGTCGTAGAACTCCCCGAGGTGGGAAAGGCAGGCCCGCGTTCCACCAAAGGATTCAGAGGCCGCGACATTCTCCACGAACAATTCGAAGACCGGCAGACGGGACTGGATGCCCGCCTCGGGAAGGACGCAACCCAGGTACTGGTCGGAGTCCCGGGGATCAAAGAACGGGGGAATCCGGGTTTCCAGTCCGGCCGAATCCGTGGCCACAATCCGGTACCGCAGCATTTGCCCCGCACCGACGGTCCCCGCCGGGAGGATGGCCCCGAAAATCCCGTCGCCGGCCTGGCCATCCCCGTGCCTTCCGTCGTCAAACATGGGTTGGGTGGATTCCACCCCGAACATGACCCGGGTCACGAGGGTGACCGAATTCACCGGCAACTGAGTCTGCTCGACCCGCGCGGTGAACGTGATCGGGGACCCGGGAACCGGTTGGTCCGGAATCCGGGTAACACGGTCCACGAGCGGACCGGGTGTCGCCACGCCGCCCGCATTCCGCTCCCCCGGGGTGGGAACGGTAAAGTACGACAAGGTGGTGGCACTGGACTCCGTGGCTCCCCGGATGGAGATGCGAAAGAGGAGGTCACTGCTGTCCAGGCGGACATTCAGGATCTGGACGGCCAGGACGTTCAGACCCGGACGCAAGGCCGACAGGAATGGGGCGGGATCCAGGATCTGCGGTTCGACGGCCAGGGAATCCGGATGATCCGCCGTCGCCAGGGAGTTCCAGGACAGCGATTCTGGAGCGGAGCGGCGGGCCACCTCGACGCCGTTCAGCCAGATTACAAAGCCGTCGTCATACTGGACGTTGGCTTCGAGCGCGCTGAAAAGGTCCGGGTGATCCACAACAAAGGTGTATCGGCCGAAGCAGGAACCATTCCGGCCCAGCATCGCGGCACCGACATCCGTCCCGAGGAGCCCCGCGTAATCCGCCGGAGACGTTTCATACCCAATGCCCCCGGTGCCGGACGTCCATCCGGCGTCCGGGAAACCGGGTTCCCTCCAGGTGTCGCCCAGGGAACCATCGGTGGGGACATAGACCCGAACGGGCGCTTCGGGGGGGAGGATCGCCACGGTGGACGATCCGGTAATGCCAAAGGACACCCCCCCAAACTGCGGCCGGAAGGGCTCCCCGTATTCCGAGGTCACTGTCTCTCCGTCGGGCGACACCAGGGCGAGATACTCACCCGACGCGTCCAATTTGAAATTGGTATGCAGGGGAAGGCCCGGAACGGACCGGTTCTTTCCGGACGCGAAGACCACAAGGTAGCCGTTCGGAGGCACGGTGACCGCCGGCAGTCGCCACAAACCCCGGTCCGTTTTCGTGTCCGTCAAAGCCCAGCCCTCCAAGTTGACGGGCGCCCGATCCGGATTGTGAAGCTCGATCCAGTCCGAGGTATCCCCATCCTCGTCCTTCAATCCGCCGCGATTGGAGGCCAGGAATTCCGTGATGACGGGACTCGACCGCAAGGGGATCGCCATCAGGCCGACCCCCAGCAGCACCAGGAGGATCCGGAGTTTCTGGGCCACCAACGGGCTGCACTCGAACTGGGATCGGAATAACATGCGAAGTCCGGCCAACTTAGCACTCCCCATTCCATTCCGGGAATCAGGACTTGGCGAAATCCGGAGGTGGGAAATTTCTGATCCCCGGGCGTGTCAGCGTCGATTCAGGCGCAACGCATTGCCGATGACGATAACGTCGCTCAACCCCATGGCTGCGGCGCAAAGGACGGGGCTGAGGAGTCCGGTGGCGGCGAGGGGTATGGCGGCGGCGTTGTAGAAGAAGGCCCAGAAGAGGTTCTGGCGAATGACGCGAAGGGTGGCCTGGGCGAGGTCGAGGGCTTGGGGAATGGCGGCGAGATCGGATTGGAGCAGGAGGATGTCCGCGGCCTCCTTGGCCACGTCGGTGGCCTGAGTCACTGCAATCCCGAGGTCGGCCTGGGCCAGGGCGGGTCCGTCGTTGAGGCCATCGCCCACAAAGGCGATACGGGATCCCGATGCCTGGCGGCGCTGGAGCACGTCCGCCTTCTGTTCGGGGCGCACGTCCGAGGCGACGGCCTCGGGGTCCAATCCGAGCTCACGCGCGACGGCGAGAGCGGTCTCCCTGCGGTCCCCGGTCAGCAAGTGCACCCGGAAACCGGAGTGTTCGAGGCGTTCCACCACGGATCGCGCGTTGGGCTTGAGGGCATCCCGGAGCGCGATCGCCCCGATCAGCTCATGATCCGCGGCGAGAAACACCACCGAAGCCCCCGAGGCCGTCTGTGAGGCTGCGAAGGGGGCGGCGGCGGAGAGGGGGATCCCCATGCCCTCCAGCCAGGCGCCGGATCCCAGCCGATAGGTGGTGGTGTCGGAACCGGGAAGGGCGGACTCCAATCCCGAGCCACGAATTTCCCTCCATCCGGAAACCCCGGTCGGACCGCCATCCCCGGAGTGCCGGGCGAGAGCCCGCGACAGGGGATGCTGGGAAGGGCCCGCGAGGGAGGCCGCGAGCCGTTCCAGCGGGGGTTGTCGGTGGGATTCCGGGCGGAGATCGAGCGACGCCACGACGGTGGGCCGCCCCACCGTCAAGGTGCCGGTCTTGTCGAAGACGATGTCGGTGACGCGTCCGGATTTCTCGAGCGCCACGGCGTCGCGGATGAGGATTCCCCTTCGGGCCGCGGCGTTGACCCCGGCCATCAATGCGGCCGGGGTGGCAAGCCCCATCGCGCACGGGCACGCGACAATCAACACCGCCGCAACCATGGCGAAGGCTGCGGCCGCGGGATTCGCGGGGATGTGGGACTCCCACAGCCACGAGGCGAGGCGCCCGTGGATCGCGGCCGCGGAGTCGTACCCGAATCCCCACCACGCGCCCGTGGCAAGGGCGATCAGGACCACGACCGGGACGAATACGGAGCTGACCTGGTCCGCCAGACGCTGGACCTGCGCCCGGCTCGACTGGGCCCGCTGGACCGCGGCAATGATGTGTGCCAGCGCCGTGGATTCGCCGATGGCGTTGACCTCCGCCACGAGGCGACCGTTTTGGTTGACCGTGCCCGAAAACAGTCGCGAGCCGGGGCTCTTCTCCACCGGCATGGACTCGCCGGTCAGCATCGATTCGTCCACTGCGGATTCGCCGGACCGGACCCAGGCGTCCACGGGGATGCGATCCCCGGGGCGAATCACGATGGGATCGCCCGGGACCAGGCGCGCCACCGGAACCACCTCCTCCGCGCCCGAGCCGGCCTCCAGCCGCCGTGCGGTTGTGGGGGCGAGTTCCAGAAGGGCCTTCAACGCGGTTCCGGCGCGTGTACTCATCCGCGCCTCAAGCCAATGACCCGCACTGATCAGTGTGAGGATGGAGGCGGCTTCCATGAAGTAGAGATGGCCGTGATACCCCGTCAGCAATCCCCACAGGCTGAACCCGAATGCGGCGGAGGAGCCCAGCGCGACGAGCGTGTCCATGTTGGACTGGCCGACCCGCGCCTGCCGCCACGCTCCCCGATAGAATCGCCCGCCGACCCAGAATTGAACGGGTGAGGCCAGCAGGAAGGCCGCCCATTGAAACCCTCGATCCATCCCGAGATGCAGCACCCAGTCACCGATCCACAGGAGGACCGTGACGGGTACGCCCAGAAGCAGCGCCGGTTTCCAGGGATTGGTGATCGGGGGGGCGGCGGTCGCCGCGGCCCCGGGTCCCTCAAGGGTCGCCGTGTACCCTGCGCCGGCCACCGCTTCGACCAGACCGGAGAGGTCGCCGGATTGCCCCGGCTTCCAACGGACGTCTGCGCTTCCGGTCGCGAGGTCCACGGTCGCGGAGTCCACGCCGGCGACGCCCGTGAGGGCCGTCGTCACCTTCCGGGCGCAGTTCGCGCAGTCCATCCCTCCAATGCGCAGGCGAATCGAAGGTTCCGCTCCAATCCGCGCCACGGTTGCGGTGTATCCGGCGGCCGTGACGGCCGCGACCAACGCATCAGGCGCCGGGGTGGTGGAAGGCTGCCAGCGGACCAGGGCATTCGCGGCGGCGACGTCCACGGACGCCGAGGCGACTCCCGGGACGGAGGTCAGCGCCCGCGTCACGCGCTGGGCACAGCTTGCGCAATCCATGCCCCTCACCGAAAGCGTTGTGGCGGCACCCGCCGCTGCGGAAGGCGGGGTCGGGGGGGCGGAACGCGGCCGGAAACCAATGGGTGATCCGCTCATGTCCCGATCCTCGGCTTCCGGGCGGCCTCCGGCAATCGCCGAGAGTCACCGCGGTGAGGCGGGTCCACGGCAGGATCCCCCTCCGATCCCGTCGCCGCCCTCCCCTGTTTTCGCGACCCACCTCCACGGGGCGTCTGCTTGGCGTGTCTTCGTTCGCCGGGTAGAACGGGTGCGTGCCAGATGTCTCGTCCGAGTCCCTGCGATCCGCACTCAAACGGGTGTACGGCTACACCGCGTTTCGTCCGCTGCAGGAGGAGATCATCCGGGACGTGCTGGCAGGTCGTGATGTCTTCGCCCTGCTGCCCACCGGCGGGGGCAAGTCGCTGTGTTTCCAGCTGCCGGCGCTGGTGCGTCCAGGATTGACGGTGGTGATCTCGCCGCTGATCGCGCTGATGAAGGACCAGGTGGACTCCCTGCGGTCCAACGGCGTTGCGGCCACCTTTCTCAACTCCTCGTTGTCCGAGGAGGACCGTCGCGAGCGCTGGCGGGGACTGAACGCGCGGGAGTACAGGCTGCTCTACCTGGCGCCGGAGCGGCTGCTCGCCGGTACCTTGCTGGAGGATCTCAATCGCTGGGGCGTCTGCGCGGTGGCGGTGGACGAGGCGCACTGCATCAGCGAGTGGGGACACGACTTTCGTCCCGAGTACCGGCAGCTGAAGACCCTCCGTGAACGGCTCTCGGACGTGCCCTTCATGGCCCTGACGGCCACCGCGACGGAACGCGTCCGCAAGGACATCGTCGCCGAACTTCAGCTCCGGGATCCGGCGGTGTATGTGGCGAGTTTCAATCGTCCCAACCTCACCTACCGCGTGGAGCCCAAGACCCGGGCCTACGGCCAGGTCCTGGAGTTTCTCAGGGCACGCCCGGCGGAGAGCGGCATCATCTATTGCGCCAGCCGCGCCGGCGCCGATGCCCTCGCGGCAA
The DNA here is from genome assembly GCA_016793645.1 of Verrucomicrobiales bacterium. Lineage (GTDB taxonomy): Bacteria > Verrucomicrobiota > Verrucomicrobiia > Limisphaerales > UBA9464 > UBA9464. Next base: position 2,228 of record JAEUHD010000392.1, on the reverse strand, counting down.
AGCTGGTGACGGACGGGCTCCGGGCCGCGGCGTACCACGCAGGCATGGAGAAGGAGGCGCGGTCGGCGACCCAGGAGCGCTTTCTCCGGGATGAGGTCAGGGTGGTGTGCGCGACCATCGCGTTCGGCATGGGCATCAACAAGCCCAACGTCCGGTTCGTGGTCCATCACGACCTGCCCAAGAACATCGAGGGGTACTACCAGGAGACCGGACGTGCGGGACGCGACGGGCTTCCCGGCGAATGCGTCCTGTTGTACAGCCCCGGGGATGTGATGAAGCAGCGCCGGTTCATTGATGAGAAGCCGGATCCGAACGAGAAGCGCATCGCCACCGAACAACTGCAGACGATGGTGCACTATGCCGAATGTGGCGAATGCCGCCGGGTCACGCTGCTGGACTACTTCGGGGAGGAGTTCCCCGCCGACAATTGCGGGGCGTGCGACAACTGCCTGAATCCGCGCGCGACCTTCGACGGCACGGTGTCCGCTCAGAAGCTGCTGAGCTGCGTGTACCGCATCCGTCAGAAGAGCGGCTTCACGGTCGGACTCAACCATGTCGTCGCCGTCCTGACCGGAAGCGACAGCGAGAAGGTCCGCCAGTGGGGCCACCAGGAACTCACCACCTTTGGAATCGGGACGGAACATTCCCGCAACGAATGGGCGGCCTTCGCCCGGGAGCTGATGCGACAGGGGCTTCTCGCCCAGGCGTCCGGTGGGTTTCCCACCGTGGATCTCACGTCGGCGGGGCTTACCGCGCTCAAGGACCGGCGCAGGATTACATTGACGCGTCCGCGCGAGGCGGTGCGGCCGACCTCCTCAAGGCCCGGAACGATCACCTGCGACGAGCTGCTCTTCGAGAAACTCCGTCAGCTTCGAAAGGAACTCGCCGATCGGGAAGGGGTGCCGCCCTACATCGTGTTTGGCGACACCTCGCTGCGGTTCATGGCGCGGAACTATCCGGTCACCGAGGCCGAGTTCAGCGCCATCACCGGGGTCGGGGCGACCAAGCTCCGGAATTATGGGGAGCCCTTCCTCACCGAAATTCGGGCCCATGTGCAGGCCAATCCGCGCCAGATCTTTGCCGACGACCCGGCCCTGGTCGCCCCGGTGGCGTCCCGCAAGTCCAAGGGGGAACTGCTCACGGAGACGGTCCTGGAAAGCGTCCGGTTGTATCGGTCCGGATTGGATCTGGACGGCGTTGCGCGGGCGCGCGGACTGGCGTCGAGCACGGTGTCCGGCCATCTGGCGAACGCATTGGAGGCGGGGGAGTCCCTGGATCCGGGCCATGCCTTCAGCGCCGCGGAGGCCGCTGAGATGACGGCGGCATTCGAGAAGAGCGGGTGGTCCACCCTCAGTGGAGCCCATGAAGTGCTGGGAGGCCGGGTGGACTACGCGCGACTCCGTCTCTTCCGGGCGTTCCGCCAGGCGTCGCGGGTGGGGTGACCCCGTCAAACGAATTGATTTCGGGTCGTGCCCGACGCATCCCTCTCCCGTGATCCTGCGACATTGCCGTTGGCTTCTTCCGCTCCTCGCAGCCGTCGTGTGCCTGCCGGGAGCGGCTTCCCGGGCGGCGGCACCGCCGGCCGCGGTTCCCGATCCGTTGTATGAGTTTCGTCCGGGCACTCCCGACGGACTTGGAAAATGGTTTCTGGGCCGGGAGATCGCCCACTACATGAGCCACCAGGGGGCGGAATGGCTGGAGCGCCCGGAGCGCGAGGAGGAGGAGAGGACATCGCGGGTGCTCCCGGCGTTGGCGTTGAAGGCCGGGGATCGCGTGGCGGACGTGGGTGCGGGCAGCGGCTACTTCTCGTGGAGAATGGCGAAGGCCGTGGGACCCGCGGGCACGGTGTTTGCCAACGACATCCAGCCGGAAATGCTGGCGATCCTATCCACGAACGTGGCCGCCCGGGGTGTCACCAACGTGGTTCCCGTGCTCGGCGGCCCCACGGATCCCAAGCTCCCCACCAATGCCCTGGACCTCGTGCTGATGGTCGATGTCTATCACGAGTTCGATCATCCCTATGAGATGATGCAGGGCATCGTGCGCTCGCTGAAACCCGGCGGACGCGTGGTGTTCGTGGAGTATCGCGGCGAGGAGAAGTGGGTTCCCATCAAGCCGCTCCACAAGATGACGGAGGCGCAGGTGAAGGCGGAGATGGCGCTGCACCCGGTGGAATGGGTCGAAACCCTCAAGGTGCTTCCGCGTCAGCACATCCTGGTGTTCCGACG
>JAEUHD010000387.1 GCA_016793645.1 Verrucomicrobiales bacterium | reverse complement strand
CTTTGGGGCCGTCACGCGCACGCCGGCTCCCGAGACGGCCCCCGAACTGGACCTCCAACCCGCGCCGGTCGGCCGCGCGTGGATTTCCTGGCCGGCCGAAGCGGCGGATCACGTGCTGCTGGGGACCACCGCTCCGAAGGCATCCAACACCGTGTGGCTAGTGGTGGACGGATCCTTCGTCAACAACGGCACGCAGATCCGCACCACGAATTCGCCGGGTTCCCTGCGCCTCTACCGTCTCTGGCGGCCGTAGAGCAGCGTCTGGTTCCAGAGGCCTACGGGCGTTGGGGCGAGCGTCTCGAACACAGTTCCCTACCGGGAAACCGGAACGCGGGCCTGGCAACGGTACAGCAGGCGAGGATGGTCGCCGTAGCCGCCCATGCCGCGGTGCATGACCTGGAGGTTGTCCATCAGCACCAGGTCGCCCGGGGTCCAGACGTGTTCGTAGATGCCGAGGCGCTGCACCGCCGCGTCGATCAGGGTTTCGACCGTTCCCCACACACTGCCGTCCTTTCGCTGAATGCCGGAGGAGGAGTCGGGAAGATAGAGGGCGACGCGCCCGGACACCGGATGCGGCAGGAGCACGGGATGCTGCGCGTCGGGGGGCAGTTCCTCCGGCGTGGCCCGCTTGAAGTCGCTGATCTCCGACGCGCGCACCCAGATGTACGCTCCGTCCAACTCCGAACGAACGGGCGGGTCCAGCGTTTCAAACGCCGCCCGCAGGTCGAGAAAGCCGGTGTTCCCTCCCACCGCAGGCACCTGGACGCTCGCAAGGAAGTTGAGGATGTAGTTCCGCCCCGGGCTCCAGAAATCGCCGTCGTGATGCCAGTACTCGGCGAACTTGACCGAAGGGATGATGGAGCCGTCCGGACGGAGGTTGCCGACGCGGGTGATGCTGGGGAATCCGGGCTCGGGGTTCGAGAGCGCGAGACCCGGCGGCAGTTCGATGACGCTGCCCCAGCGGCCGGTGAACGCGTAAAGCTCGGCGGGAGTTACGGGCTGTCCCGGCAGGCACAGGACTCCGTGGCGCTCCAGGGCGCGCTTCAGCTTTTCGAGGTCGGTCCCGTCGAGATCGGGAATGCGACGGTCCCATCGGACGCGGAGCCCAAGGGTTCGGCTTTCGACGAGGGCGGAGTCGAGGGAGACGGGGGTCATGGGGCGGCGGATACAGGTGTGGGACGCGGGTTCCGGGAGAACGAAGACGGGGTGCCGTCCAGACGCGCCTTCAGCGGCTGAAGCCAAGCGGACCGGGCGGGCTCCGCAAAGAGTTCGAGGTGGTCGGCCTGGATGACCTGAAGCTCTGCGTTGGAGCCCAGGAGTTTTTTCCACGCCTCATACTGGTGCTCCCGCGCGACGAACACCGCGATGGCGGGTCCATCGTAGGGACGCGGGACGTAGGACCTGCCCAGCCGCTTCGCGACATACCAGAACGCCGGCCAGCGATTTCGGGGAAGGATCCGGGTCGAGACCGGATTCGGACTCCGGCCGTGGAGATGCACGATCCAGTAGTTGAGCCACTGCCATACGCTGGCGAAGACGCCTCGGACGCGTTCATATCCGGGCAGCCACAATCGTGCGAGGCGCCCAGGTTTCGGGACCGGGGACGACGACAACCCGGGCCGTCGCAGTCGCCGGGTCCGCGCCTCGAACCAGGTCTCCCTCCCGAAGTGCGAGCTTGGATCGAGCAGGAAAAGCATCTCCACCGTTTCCCCCGCCGCCCGGAGTTGCTGGGCCATCTCCAGGGCCACCAGTCCGCCAAAGGAATAGCCGGCCAGGCGATAAGGTCCCCGGGGTTGAATCGCGCGTATCCGCTCAATGTGCCCCGCCGCCAGCTCCTCGAGGGACCCGGCCCGGATGAACCCGCTGCCCTGCGCCCACAGGGCGATGGAGTAGAGCGGGCAGTCCGGGGTCCAGTAGTCCCGATGCGCCATGCGGAGATCGACCGAACTGAAAAAGACGGGATTCCCACGGCCCTGTTGCGACAGGGGAAAGATGAAGGTGGCATTTCCGAGGTCGTCCGGATTCCCCCGAACCCGGTCCACCCGGGCGGCGAACTGGTCGAGGGTCGGGACTTCGAAAATGACCCGGACGGGAAGGGTAATGCCGTAGAACGATTCCACTTCCAGCATCATCGTGACCGCCGACAGGGAATCGCCGCCGATCGTAAAGAAATGATCGGTACGACGGATTGGGCGGAGGTTCAGGGTCGATTCCCAGATGGCCTTCAACCGTCGCTCCGTTTCGGTCATCCCGGACTCGGGCGCCGCCTCGACCGAGGGCGCCGGCGCGGCGGCGCGGGCGCGGATGGCCTTGCGATCCACCTTGCCGCTGGGGGTCTGGGGCAGCGCGTCCAGGAAGACGAATCGCGAGGGGATCATCGCGGGCGTCAGGCGTCGGGCGCTGTGCGCGTGGAGATCCGACGCAGTGAGCGTGACGTTGGGCTTGGGGACCACGCCCGCGACGATGGACCGCGATCCCTCGGAGGCTTCAAACCAGGTCGCAGCCACCTGCGCCACCCCGGGGTGACTGAGCAGGGCGGACTCGACCTCCATGGGCTCGATGCGCACGCCGCGCACCTTGATCTGGTCATCGTTGCGTCCGAAATAGTGCAGGATGCCCTGGGCATCCTGAAGGACGACATCGCCCGTCCGGTAGAATCGCCCACCATCCGCTCCCAGGGTTTGGAAGCGTTCCTGTGTCAGTTGCGGATTCCGGCAATAGCCCCGGGCGACGCCCTCGCCGCCAATCCACAACTCCCCCTCGACTCCGGGGGCCACAGGCTGACGCTGTTCATCCAGGACACGCGCCTCGAGATTTGGGAGCGGGAGACCGATCGGGGCCGAGACCTTGGAGGACGTCGGGACGGCCCGGGCGTCGCGGTCGAGTCGGTGTCCGGTGGCCCAGACCGTGGTTTCCGTCGGTCCGTAGAGGTTCCAGACCCGTTCCCCCCGGTCCGCAAGTCGAAGGGCCAGCGCGGGCGGGATTGCTTCGCCCGTGGTGATGGCAACGCGAACCTTCGGAAACTCCGGAACCTCATCGAGGAGGATCGACCACACCGAGGGCCCCGTTTGAAACACCGTGACGCCTTCGCTCCGGATTTCCTCCGCGAGCCGACGCGGTTCCATCAAGAGCTTCCGATCACGAAGGACCATCGTTGCCCCCGTGATCAGCGGCAGGAAGATCTCCGCCACCGAGATGTCGAATCCGAGGGTCGAGATCGCGAGATAACGGTCGGACTCCGAGAACGCGAACCATTCCCGCATCGCGAGCAGCAGGTTCACGACCGACCGGTGTTCCACCTCCACGCCCTTGGGCGCTCCGGTGCTTCCGGAGGTGAACAGGATATAGGCCAGACGCCTGCCACCGGGTGCGGACGCTTGGGACGCAGGGCTTCCGGCGTTGTTTGCGACAAGGCCGCATCCCGGCTCCACGGGAATCAGGGTCGCGCGCCTCCCGGAGTCTTGGAGGTGCGCGCGAAACGGTTCGAGCAGGGTCGTCTGTCCGAGCACCAGGTCGCAGGCGGCGCCGGACACGATTCGGCGATTCCGTTCCGGCGGATCATCGGGATCCAGCGGGACGTAACATCCGCCCGCCTGCAGGATTCCGAGCAGGACGGCGATGAGGTCCGCAGTCCGGCTCATCAGTACGCCAACCGGCTGCTCCGGCTGGAGCCCACGCGCCATCAGGAGCGCGGCGATGGCATGGGCGCGTGCGGACAGGACCCGGTAGGAAATGGACCCGCTGCCATCCCGGACCGCCACGGCGTCCGGACGCCGGGTGGCCTGGTGCGCGAACATTTCGTGCAGCCCCGCATTGAGAAGGCGGTCGTCGGGAGGAGTCATCGGGGCGTCAATTGGACGGAAAAGCGCGGGGACGGCTCCCAGTGATGGGCACCGCGAGTCGGGGGTCCGGGCGTCAACGCGGTGACCCGGTATCCGCGCGCCAACGCCTTGAGGAAAATCATCCCGAGGCGGATGGCGAGACCTCCCATCGGGCACTGGTGATGGTCCACGCCAAAGGGCGCGTAGGTGTCGTTGCCCGGCATGGAATTCTTGAAGCGTCCCGCGTCGAACTGGTGGGGATTGGCGAAAGCCTCGGGTGCGTGGTGCGACTCCCAGAGGCAGAGCCGGACCATGGCGTGGCGCGGAATCAGGAACCCGTCGAACACGATGTCCCGGACGGCGCGCCTCATCATGCGTTCGCTTTGGTCGGTGCGCAGCGTCTCCAGGACAAAGGCCTCGGCAAGCGAGCGTCCGCCGGCGGCAACCGGGTTCTCCGTCGCGAGGGCGTCCACGACGTCCGGGTCGTCCGACGCATGGCGCGTCAGCCATCGAAACAGGTTCTTCATGTCCGAACGCGACATCTCCACCTGGTAGATGAGATTCCCCAGCATGGTGTCGTCGAGCGCACGATCGGCGAGCATGCGGACGAGCAATCCCTCGGGCGCGAGCCGACCGTGGCCGGCGCGCAGCGCTTCCACTTCCGACCGCATGTCTTCGCTGAAGGCGCGAAAGGCCCTTTCCTGTTTCTGCTGTGGAGTCCAGACGAGTCCCCGCGGTCCCATCTCCTGGAAGTGGCCGAGGAAGCGGGCGTGTTCAGGCGTACCGGGCCGGGCACCAAAAAAGACCCAGGTCAGCATGGAGGTGGCCATCGCGGACATCGCGGCGGTGTAGGCCTCGGCGGAGTTCTGATGCTCGGCGGCGCGTTGGACGAATCCGGCGAGCCCGTCGCGGGCGATGCCCTCCAACACGGGATCCTCCGCGGGGCCGTTTCCCTGCGCCGGGGTGACGGCCTTTTGCGCCCGATGGGTCGCGCGCCGGATTTCCCGATGGTCGTCCCCTTCCATGGCGCAGAGGAATCCCTTCGGAATCAAATGCTCGAGCTCCATCGTGAGCACCTGGAGGTCCGCCCGATGTTCCTGCGTGAGTCGTCGGCAACGGTCGAGTCCGACAATGCAGACGCAGAATTCGTCCCACGCGACGCCCTTGAAGATCGGCCCCAACGCATCCGCGCGAAGACGCAGCGCCGCGCGATTTGCCTTCTCCAGGACATCCAGCGCCGTGAGATCCCCGGGCGGCAGCGGCTCCCGGAACAGGAGACCGCAGGCCCGGGCGAAGGCGGCGGGACGCGACCGAAGGCCATCCAGCACCCGGCTCCGGGCCGCGGAGATCCAGGACGTGGCGGGGAACATCGCGGCGAGCTTCGGAGGAGGAGCGCGGAATGGGAAGCCCGAACCCGGGACCGGAGCGGCGGCGGTGGATCTCCGGCTTCCCTCGGGAACGGTCGGAAGGTGAACCCCAGTCGACTCCGTCACTGCGCAGCGTTACTCCATGACGGTGTAAACCTGCCGCGGCGGAGAACCTCCTCGACCTGCTCGATCATCACGGGTGGGAGAGATGTCTGATCGGTGGCCTTGCCAATCTGCGTTGGGGGGAGCCGCGGCAGACCAAGGACATCGATCTGACCGTGGCCACTGGATGGGACCGGGAAGGGCAACCCGTCGATCTGCTGGAAGGACCTGATCGTTCATAAGGTTTTTGCAGGACGGGATCGCGACTGGATGGACGTCGAGGGGGTTGTTCGGAATTTACTCAGTCACTGAGCAATTTTACTCAATGACTGAGTAAACTTGAAGACCCTGAATTCCCGACGGATAGATTCGACCCATGGAGTTTCAGCGGCCGGCAGTCAACGAAATCGAGGAAGGCCTCGTGTCGCGGGTCCCGCTTCTCCAGGTGGTGGTCGGGCCCCGGCACGTGGGGAAGAGTACGGCGGCGGGACAAATTCAAGAACGCCTCGGCTGGCCGTCGCATTCCGCTTCCGCCGACTCCGCGCTTCCCCATCCGCCCGAGTGGATAGAAACGCAGTGGCAACTGGCACGCCTGAAGGCGGAGAAGGGAAAATCGCTGCTCGTCCTGGACGAGGTTCAAAAAGTCCGCGGTTGGAGTGAGGTTGCCAAGCGTCTTTGGGATGAGGAACGCTCGAAGAAGGGTCCGGTGCGCGCGCTCCTGCTGGGGTCCTCCGCCCTGTTGCTGCAGCAGGGGCTCACGGAGAGCCTGACCGGCCGCTTCTTTCTTCACCGGTTCTCGCACTGGACCTGGCCGGAGTGTCGGGAGGCCTTTGGCTGGACTCTCGACCAGTGGATCTACTTCGGCGGATACCCGGGAGCCGCCGGTTTGGCCCGGGATGAGCTCCAATGGAAACGCTACGTCAGCGATTCCCTCATCGAGACGGTGCTGTCGCGCGACGTCCTTCAGCTTCAGACCGTCAACAAGCCCGCCCTGCTGCGGCATCTCTTTGCCCTGGCGGCGACCTTTCCCGCGCAGATCCTCTCCTACACGAAAATGCTGGGGCAGCTTCAGGACGCCGGAAACACCACCACCCTGGCCCATTATCTCAAACTGCTGGAGAGCGCCTTCCTGGCGTCCGGTCTGGAACTGTTTTCGCAGGGCAGGGTCCGACGGAGGGGGAGCAGTCCCAAGCTGATCCTGTGGAACAACGCCCTCATCAACGCGACGTCACTGCGCTCCTTCGCGGACGCACGGCGGGAAGGAGATTGGTGGGGACGCCTGGTGGAAAACGCTGTGGGAGCGCATCTGCTCAACGAACTTCAGGGCCCCCAGTGGAGTGTCACCTATTGGCGGGACGGGGACTGCGAGGTGGATTTCGTCGTGAGCCACGGCGCCCATGTTTGGGCCCTCGAAGTGAAGAGCGGACGCTCCGGAAAGCAGGGCGG
>JAEUHD010000374.1 GCA_016793645.1 Verrucomicrobiales bacterium | reverse complement strand
GGTCTATATCTTTGACAATTGAGGGGGTTCTCACAGATCGATCCACCCTATGGACTGTTTGGTCGCCATAAGTTTCCCGCCCACGGATTGTGAAGCGGCGCGCCTGCAGGCTCGAAGGCGGCCACGTTGCGTGTGACCAGTATGAAGTTGTCAGTCAGGGCCGTAGCGGCGAGCAGGCTGTCCATGAGGGGTAGGCGGCGCGCCGTTTTCGCAGTCGTGGCCTCGAGTTGTGCCCAATATTCCATCACGCGGGGATCCACAGGAAGGATGCGGCCCGCGAACCCTGCCTTGATGCCGGTCTCGATCCAGCGCAGGAGCGCCTTGCGCTTCGTTGGTGAGACAACTTGAAACTACGCGCGGTGGCGCGACGCGTTGCAGAACCGGGCACGTCTTGGCTCTTTTGCAGGTGTGTGGTGTTCGGCGGCGCAAGGAAAACTGACGCAGAGCGTCCCGTGGAGGGCGGACGGATCGATCACGAGGAGTCCGGAGGAGTCGCGCCCTACCCGGCAGACGGCGCCGATGGATCCCAGATCCGCAATTGGTGAAAGTAGTCGCGGTAGTATCCCCGATCACGGGCCAGGAGGCGGTTGGTCAGTAGTTGGGCATGGGCGGCGATCAGAAAATCAGGCACGACACGCCCGCGTTTTCCACCGCGTTCGAGGAAGGTGCGAAACATTTCGCCGGCCAGTACAGCCACGGCTTCCGTGGAGGGCAGAAAGGTGAGGTTCCAGTCCGCCAAAAATTGGGGCAGATCACCCGGCTCCAGAACGGGGGTAATCTCTGCGATGACCACTTCGGAAACGGCGAGTGATCCTTCGGCAGCCGCCCGTCGCAGGGCGGTAATCGACGCGGAGGCGTAGTGCGGATCGTTGAGAAGCACGTCCAGCAATACCGAGGAATCAACGGCCGTCACCATCGCGGATCAAGTGGAGGTATTCGATGGGGGTCTGGCCTGCGGGCAGCCGGCCCCGGCCGCGCCATTTCTCAAACGGATCATCGGCCGACGTTTTCCATGCCACAAGGAGTCCGCCTTCGGTCCGAACCTCCATCGTTTGGCCCGGAGTTAAGCCGAGCTGTTCGCGGAGTTCTGGTGGAATGGTAAGCGAACCCTCCGCCGTTACCCATGCGGTCATAACCGCACCCTAGAGTGCGGAGGGAACCGGACAAGTTGAATCTCCATGACGAAGCGGGATGGCGAATCCCCGGACCTCCTGGGGTTTAACCGGGACTGATTTGTACCTTCGACCAGTGAAGGGGTTCTTGGTGGCCGGGATTCATGGAGCTGCCGCTGCAAGTGAACCGTGCGGGTTCCTGGAACCATGGGATGACCCTGTCGATGGCGTCGCAGGTGCGGGAAGCGCGCAGGCTGTCGGAGCGACGCTGCCCGTTCGATGCGCGATGGATCCACCCTCAGGGCGGGGCGATCAGCGTCCGGCCCGCCAGCAGTGAGGCGAGCCGGGACAGCACCGCCTCGCGGGCTTCGGCGCGTACCGCGGCGCCGGCGATTTGGGGCGCGATGGGGCCAACCAGGGCGTCGGCCTGCTGGCGGGTGTAGCCGTGCAGCATCAACAGGCCCTTGAAGGCGTGGTATCGCAGCAGGTAGGCCTTCTCCTGTTGCACCAATTCGTACAGGGACTGCACCACGGCCGGGGAAGGCATCCCGGCCAGCGCCAGCACCGCCTCCATGCGCATCGTCTCCTGCACGGCTGCATCGCGGGCGATGGCCAGCACGGCCTCGATGGCGGCAGGATCGCGCGTCAGCGTCCACAGCGCGTGTGCGAATGCCGGTGAGGCCATGGATCCACGGCCCGCCTGCGCTCGCAGGGCGTGGCGCAGCGGTTCCACCGCGGCCCGGCTCTGCATTGCGGCCAGGCCGATGGCCGCCCGGCTGTCGTCAGCGCGCGCCAGGCGCTCGATCAGCATCCGTTCGGCCGCTCCGCGCTCGTCAGGGGTGAGGCGCTCGAACACACCGAGGTCGGGGCCCGAGCGCACCTGCTCCGAGTTGGCGGCGTCCGCAAGGAAGCTTTGTTGAAACGCCTGCCACGCATGGGAGCCGCTGGCCGCGGGCGCACTGGACTTGAAGAAGCAAAAGGGCGGCATGTTGGCGATGGGATCGGGGATGCGATGGTTCAGACCCCGGACAACGACGTCCAGGGATCGAACGCGATGCCGCCGGCATCCCGTGTAGTCCGGTTGGCGCCGGCATGACGGTGGCCACGCCGTGCTGCAGCCGTGATTTCAACGGAACAACTGGGGCGCGAATTCGTTGAGATAGTCGCGCCACTTGTCCCAGGTATGCGCGCCGTCGGTCTCCTTGTAGATCACGTCAAATTGGTGGCCCTTGAACATCTCAACGGTCTTGCGCGTGGTCTCGACCAGGAAGTCATCCTTGCCCGTCGCGAACCAGAAGAGCTTCAGGCCGTCCTTCAGTTTTGCGTCATCGAGGATGGCCTTGTGTTTCTCCTCGAAGCTCGGGCCCTGGGGCGCGGGGGCCCCCGGACGCTGCACGATGCCGAAGATGCCCGAGCTGTACACGCCGAGGTAGGCGAACTTGTCCAGATGGGGCACGCCGATGTTCAGCGTGTGGGCGCCGCCCATCGAGAGTCCGGCGATCGCGCGGTTCGCGCGGTCGGTGTGGACCCGGTACCGCTTCTCGACCGTTGGCAGGATGTCGCTGATGAAGTCCGGCTCGAACTCGCCGGACATGGAGCCGCGTCCGAAACTGAACGGCCCCGTGTGCCCGGCCGGCATTACGACGACCATCGGCTTCGCCTTCCCGGCGGCGATCAGGTTGTCGAGAATGAACCCGGCGCGGCCCACCGTGCTCCATGAGTTGTCGGAATCGAACGCGCCGTGCAGCAGGTAGAACACGGGATACTTGTCCGTGCCCGCCTCGTAGCCGGGCGGTGTGTAAACGTGCATCCGGCGGAACTTCTTGAGCGTGGAGGACCAGTAGGTCACCTCCGCCACCGCGCCGTGGGGGACGTCCTTCGTGTCCTGCCAGTCGGCGCCGTCGACGTGGACGAGGCTCCAGGTGTTTTCGTTGGACTCGCTGGTCCTGGGATTGCGGGGATCGATGACCGACACCCCGTCCACGTTGAAATTATAGCGGTAGCTGCCGGGCGGCACCGGTCCGAAGGTGACTTCCCACACGCCGTTGGTGCCCTGGGTCATGTCCTTACCCTGTCCGAGCCCGGGGAGGTCACTGCCGGCGAGCTTCACCGACTGCGCCTTGGGCGCCGACACGCGGAAGGTGATCTGGCGGTCCGCCGCCACTTCGGGTGAGGTCGGCGGCGGCGTCTGGTTCGGTCGCTGGGCGAGGGCCGTTAACGTAAGGGTCAGGGCCGCCAGAAGTCCGGCGGCGACGGGGGAACAGGAGGTGCGTTTCATGTGCCGTGTTGCATAGGGGACCTGCGGACCTTGCGATTGGTTTCAGGGTTTCGGTTCTGCCGGGACAATCCGGATCGAAGCGAGGGACATCAGGGAGTCGCCGGCCTTCGCGGCTTCATTGCGGAAAACCAGGAACAGGGAATGACGCCCGGCGACACCGGCAATCGGGACGACGATGGGCGGACGGTTGAAGTTGCGCTGGGGCCGGGGTGCATCCGCGTCCTCCGCCGGCGCACTGGCGGGGCGCGCCGCGGGAGGGGCAACCGGAACCTTGCCGACCAGCCGGCCGTCGGGGGTGTCGAGCCGGACCTCGATGTCACCGCCGAGGTGGCCGGCGGGCGGGATGACGCTGGCCGACAGTTCGAGCGCGCCGACACCGGTCAGGTCGAGGTCGGTGAAGCCCAGACGCCCGCCCGCCGAGGCGGTGGCGCCACGGCCGCCGACCTCGACGCCCTGCTTCACGTCGGCCTGGGCGGGGGACAGCTCGGGGCTCCGCAGCACGCGCACGCTCTCCGCCGTCAGCGGGGGCAGCCCCTCCTCGCCCTGATCCGTGTAAACGGCACGCAGGATTACCGAGCCGCGTCCCGGGTCGCCACGTGGCAGTTCCGGCGTGAAGGTCCCGGCCAGCGGGCGGGAAGGGCCGCGGTCGCCGGCCAGGCTGAGGACGTAGTTCAGGATGGTGCCGGCGTCGCTCTCGCTGATGAGCGCGTTGGGTGGCATGGCGACCTCGCCCCACGCGCCTGCGCCGCCGGTGACGACCTTCCGGGTGAGCCGGTCCATGGCGTCCTTGTCGCCCGCATATTTGCGGGCCACGTCGGTGAAGCTCGGTCCCACGAGCCTGCCCTCGACCAGGTGGCAGGCCCGGCAGTTGCCGCGCGTCATCAGCGCCTGCGCCACCGGGAAGCGGGCGGCCGCCTCGTCGCCGCGCGGCAGGCCCTTCAACGCCGCGACATCGAATCCCGCCGATGCGTAGTCGATACTGAGGGCGACCTTCCCGGGGGCGATCCGGCCGCCGGCCAGCGTGCCGTCCTCGCGATCAGCGACGTCGACCGAATAGGCGACGGGTTGGTTGGTGAAGAAGAAGGTGTCGTTGCCGGTGAGTTTGAGCGCCACCACCGGCGGCTCGTTGCCGGACACGATGCTGACCGACTGGCGGTCGCTCGCGCCGGAAGGATCGGTCACGGTCAATTGCGCGACGGCTGCGCCGACGCCCTCGAAGCGCACGGTGGGGTTGGGCGTGTCGAACACGCGTGGCTTGCCGCCGGCCTCGAAGACCTCCCAGCGGTACGTCAGCGGATCGCGGTCCGGGTCCAGGGTGCCGGTGGCGGAGAGCTTCGCCTCAAAAGGGGGCACGCCACCGATCCGGTCGGTTGCGGCGACGGCGACGGGCTTGCGGTTGCCGGCCTCGTACTCGATGCGGACCAGTTTTGCGTCGGGACTCTTCTGGAACCAGCGGCCGCCGTATTCGAGCACGTAAAGGTCGCCTTCGGGGCCGAATTTCGCGTCAATCGGCTCGACCGGCTTGTAGCCGGGCAGGAACCGTTCGATGCCGCCGAAGTCGCCATTCTCCCGGATGGAAATGGCAAAGATCGCCCGGCGTGAGAACTCCGCGGCGAGCCACCTGCCTTCGTAATAGGCGGGCCACGGGCGCCGGGGTTCCTTGAAGTCGGCGCGACGGTAGATCGGCCCGCCGGTGGCGGAACGGCCGCCGGAACCGAGCTCGGGAAACCTGTCCGAGGCGTCGTAGGGATAATAGAGGAACGCCGGCGCCAGCGGCGGCAGTTCGGTGAGGCCCGTGTTGTTGGGCGACGTGTTCAGGACCCGGGCGGGATCCTTCGGGGCACCGGGTTTCTTCGCGGCGTAGTCATACCAGGGAAACGCCGATTCGCCGACGAAGTAGGGCCAGCCGAAGAAGCCCGGGCCGCGGGCCTGGTTGAATTCGTCGTAGCCCCTGGGACCGATGTCCGTGTCCTTTCTTCCGTCCGGACCGACTTCACCCCAGTAGATGTAGCCCGTCTGGCGGTCGATGGAGACGCGCCACGCGTTGCGATGGCCCATCGAGAAGATCTCGGGCCGGGTCTTGGGGGTGCCGGGCGGGAAAAGGTTGCCCTTGGGAATCGTATAGGTGCCGTCGGCCTCGGGGTGGATGCGCAGGATCTTGCCCTCCAGCGATGCGGTGTTCGCGGACCCGCCCTGGTCGTCCCACGCGGCGCGGCCGGGGCGTTCGTCAGTGTGGGCGGTGATATTGTTGCCGCGGTTGTTGCCGATCGTGATCAGCAGGTTGCCGTCGGCATCCCAGGTGGTGCCGCCGCCGGTGTGGCAGCACGTCTCGCGCTGCGACTCCCATTCCAGGACCACCTTCTCGGAATTGGCAACCAGCACGTCGTTCTTCACCTGCCAGCGGCTGACGACACCCTTGGATTCAGTCGGATGGAAGTAGTAGAGGTAGATGAATCCATTTTCCGCGAATTTCGGGTCGAGCGTCAGGCCAACGAGGCCCTGTTCGCTGTTGCCGACCTTGGCGCGGGTGTTCACGGCGAGATGGCCCATCGGCTTCACGCCGGGGATGGACGGATCGTAAACCTTCAGCCCGCCTTTGCGTTCCGCGATGTAGACCCGCCCGTCCGGCAGCACCTCGAACACCATCGGCTCGTCGAGCGTGCCCTGCGTCAGCACCACGGGCGTGAAACGATTGTCATCGGGTTTGGCCTTGGGATCGGGGGCGGCCTGCGCCAGGCCGGTGAACAACAGGAGGGCGATTCCGGCGAGCGCTATCACGAGGCGCACCCAGGGAGGTGTGGGAAATCTCATGGGGATGTCCGATGCAACACCACCGGGTCTGGATTGGCCAGCCAACTCGGCGCCCCCACCCATTCCCGGTGGCTGCGGGCTGCCGCCCGCGGGTGACATTTCCTTCGCGCCTGCAGCGCGAAGGGCCGGCGTGTGTGGAGTCATCCTGCGCGGTACGTTGGGGCGTCGGGGCGTGCGGTGTCCGCGGCGGCCCTGCCGCGGACGAAAGTGACGAGCGCGCGGCAGCGCGCCCCCACCCATTCCCGGTGGCTGCGGGCTGCCGCCCGCGGGTGACCTCGCCTTCGCGCCGGTAGCGCGAAGGATCGGCGCCCGTGGAGTCAACCTGCGGGGTACGCTGGGGCGTGCGGTGTCCGCGGCGGCGTTGCCGCGGACGAAAGTGACGAGCGCGCGGCAGCGCGCCCCCACCCATTCCGGGGTGGCTGCGGGCTGCCGCCCGCGGGTGACTTCTCCTTCGCGCCGGCAGCGCGAAGGACCGGCGCGAGTGGAGTCATCCTGCGGGGAACGCTGGGGCGTCGGGGCGTGCGGTGTCCGCGGCGGCATTGCCGCGGACGAAAGTGACGAGCGCGCGGGAGCGCGCCCCCACCCATTCCCGGGTGGCCGCGGAGCGCCCCGGGACTTGGCTACAGGCGGACGTCCTGATCACGGTAGCGTCCTGCAGCCAGCGTCTTCACATCGGTCCCGCCGTTGTGGACGGTGACCTTGCCCTCGCACGCCACGCCGCCGGAGAAGCGCACGGGTCCGGTGACCTTGAGCGAGTCGCAGTGCAACAGGGATGGGGGACCGTCCGGGAAGAAGGACTCGAACGAGGCGACCACCTTGTAGTGTTTGCCGTCCAGATCCACGACCGGCGGGCGGCCGTGGCGCGGCTCCGCCAATACGAGCCGATGATCGGCGGTCGCCTCATAGGCGTCGGACCGGAGGGTGAGAAGATCGTTGGTGGCCTTCACGGGCGAGAAGCGTTCGCGGGGCACCACGACGGCGCCGGACTTCTCGAAGCATTCGATGGCCGCGCCCATGGCCGATTCCAATTGGAGCACCTTGGGCGAGTTGGCGTCCCGCGGGTCCACCGTCTTGGCGTTGGTGATCAACGGGAGCGGGATCGTGCCCCCGTTTTGCCGGAGAACCTCGGCAAGGTGATCGAGGCGGATCCAGAGATTGTTGGTGTTGAAGAACTGGTGCCGCGAGATGTCCTGGAAGGCGTCCTCGTCCTCCTTGGGGCATTGGGCGGACTCGCGGAGCAGCAGGCGTCCGGAGCTTTTGCGCCGGGCGAGGTGGCCTCCCTTGCGATCCGCGCCCGTCCGTTCGGCGACCTCCATGAGGAAGGACAATCCGCTGTCCGCAACGTACCGCAGCAGCCGGGCGTCCACCGTCGCCCCGAGGTTGTCCGAATTGGAGATGAAGGCGTAGCGGATGCCGTCCGCGAGCAGGGAATCCAGAAGCCCCGAGTTGAGCAGGGACGGGTAGAAATCCCCGTGTCCCGGCGGGCACCATTCCAGTTCGGGATCCGCAGGCCAGGAAACCGGCTCCCCGGAGTCGGCGAGGATCTTCGGGACCTTGTTCTGGAGGAAGTCGATCGGACCCGCCTGAAGCAGGGCCGGGTATTTGCCCAGGAAACCGAGGGTCTCCTCGCGGGTGGTGAAGCTGTTCATGAGGACAAACCGCGGTGCGGTGCCTCCCGTGTGTCCGCGCAGGTGCAGGATTTGGCGGGCGATGAAATCGAGAAAGTTGTCGCCATCCCGGACACGGATGAGCGACTTGGTGCGGTCGAGTCCCATGCCCGTGCCGAGGCCGCCGTTGAGCTTGAAGACGGCGAGTTGCCGGAGGAGATCCACGGTTTCGGTCCCGGCATTTGGGAGATCGGCCAGCGTGGGCGGGGACGTGATGGGGTCGATCTCCACCTCCGGGATCATGCCGCGTTCGCCGCGCCGGACACGCCGGTGGGCTTCGAGGAACGTTCGGATCGTGGCCTCGCCGATGGCGGCGGCGCGCATCTTCTCCTCGATGCGGGTTTCCTGGGGGTTGGTGCTCATGGGATGGGATTCGGGCGGCTGGTGACCGGGAAAAAAGAGCTTGGGAAGGGGATCGAGGTCAACCTCGAATGCCGTTTCCCGATCCTTGCGGAAGGCAGCCCAACGCGGTTCCGCCGCTGTCGGACCAGGCAGTCGGGGCTTTTCACGCGGACGAGAGGTTCGGTACGCTGGCGGCCGCGTTCCCCGAACAGATCCGCCGTTCGTGACGCCCCGATTGAATCGCAAGACCATGAGCCGCACGAGTGATCACGGAAAGGGACGGGTGGCTGGAATCCAGAAGGATGTTCACGACCCGCGGGACCACGAATTCGACGCCGGAGACTTCGAGGAGGCCAAGGACCTGAGACACTATCTGTTCGACGTGGAAAACCAGAAGGCGTCGGAGGGCTGCGCCGGATTCGCGATGTCCACCATTCTGGAAATGTGGCTCAAGCGGGACTCTCCCGCGCGGGCGGTGGAGTTGTCCCCGCTGTTTGCGTGGTGGAATGCCCGATTTCTGGAAGGGGAGGCGGAGAGGAACGAACCGGTCACCGCACGTGCGGCGCTGAAAACCCTCCGGCGGCACGGGATTTGTCCGGAGTCCGCCTGGAGGTTTGATGAGTCGAAGTGGTTTGTCCGGCCGTCCCGGACCGCCTTTCGCACGGCGAAGCACTACCGGATCTCGGCCTATCGTCGATGCCGGTCGGTGGAGGCGATCAAGTCGGCGATCTCGCAGGAGCTGCCGGTGTTTCTGGGAATGGAAATGCGCGAAGGGTTTGCCAACATTTCCGGATCCTTGGAAACCCACCCGCGGCAGTTTGTCGGCTATCGACGGAATCCCAAGACGGGCGGTCACTTCATGGCGATCGTGGGCTATCGGAGGGAAGGGGCCATCGTGGTCAACTCGTGGGGCACGGACTTTCACGACCAGGGATGCGTCCTGATCCCGTGGGATGTGCTGGTTGAAGACCAGTACGATGTCTGGGTGGTGACGGGATTGGAGGTGCGGAAGCCCCGGCGTCCGGCGCGGAAGTCCTCGAACTCCCGGAAGAGCCTGCCCGCCCGTCGCCTGCCCAAGGTGAAGCCCGCAGAGCGGCCCGTCCGGAGCCGGAAACGGAAGCCGGCCGGATCGCGCTCCGCACTCAACCGCCGCCCTTGAGCAGGCGGTTCTTCACATCCTGGGGAAGGGTGCTGTGCTCAATGGCGGTGCGGGCTGCAGATTCGTCCACACGGAGCCACTGACGCCCGGCATTCTCGAGGGCCGCGTTCTGCTTGTCCGTGTTGGACAGCGTTCCGGCCCAGCTCCAGGCGGTGGCGGGTTCGTGGGGGGCGAGTGAATTGGCGAATGAGGAAACGGCGTCCTCGCGGCCCTTGCCGGCTGGAATTCCGTTGAGCCAGTTCGCGGTCGCCACGGGATCCTCCCGCGCCCATTTGTTGACGAGCGTCTGGGTGGCCTCGTCGCGAAGGCGTCCCTCCGGAAACTGGCTGATCCAGTTCGCCGTATAGGCGGGATCCGCGGTGACCATGGAGGAGATGACGGACTTGGTGCCGCGCTCCTGTTCGAGTCCGGCGGGCAGCTTGGCGATGTATTCCGCCGCCTCCCGCGGGGATTCGGCGGCCCAGGCGTTCAGGACACTGCCCATCGCAGCGGTCCGGCCCGCCCCGCTGGGCATACCCTGCACCCAATCCAGCGCCCCCTGGGCGTCCGCTCGCGCCCACGAGCCGGCGATGCGGCTCATGACGTCGTCGCGTCCGCGTCCCTCGGGAAGATTGGCGGCGAAGGTTGCGGCTTCCTGGGGATTCCGGGACGCCCAACTGGAGGCGATGTTCTCGAGCATTTGCTGCCGGCTGTTGTCGGCGGGCAGTTGCATCGCGAAGGCGGCGGCTTCCTCCGGATTCCGATTGGCCCAGCTCGACGCGGCCTGGGAAAGCATCCGCTGCCGGAGGTCACCGGGAGGCAGCGTGGCGGCAAACTCCGCCGCCCCCTTGGTGTCGGAATCCACCCAGGACCAGGTCATGTGCTCCAAGGCGGCATTCCGCTCGCGTCCCTCGGGGAGCCCCTTGACCCAGTCGATGGCCCCCTCGATGTCGTTGTCCGCCCAGTTGCTGGCCATTTGGCCAAGAAGGTTCTGACGGCTTTCCCCGGGCGGGAGCAGGTCGAGGAAACGGGCGGCGGTGGCCGGATCCTCCTGGCCGAGGCTGTACATCAGATTCTGGATGGCGTCCCGGCGGGTGGCCGGGTTGGGGACTTCCTTCAGCCAGGCGATGGCCGACTCGGGATCCTTGGAGGCCCATTGCTGGGCGAGTTCCGCGATGGCCTGGTTCTTCCCCTGTCCGTTGGGGAGCCCCAGCGCGTATTGTCCGGCGCCGCGGGGATCGCTCTGCCCCCAGGTGGACAGCACACCGGCAAGGGCCTGGTCCCGTCCGGGCCCCTCGGGAAGGCTTCGCGCCCAGGCGGCCGCCGCATTGGGATCGCGATCCGCCCATTCCCCGGCGACGGACCGGAACGCGCCGGCCCGGTTCGGATCGGAAGGGAGACCGTTCAACAGCGCGGCGGCACCCGCCGGGTCCGTTTCCGCAAGGCCCTCGGCCATGGCAGCCCGGCCGATCAATTGATCGGAAGGGTTGGTCTGCTGCGCCATCCATGCCTTCAAGGCTTCCGGGTCGCGCCGGGCGAGCTGGCTGAGGGATTGGGCGAGGGCGTCATCGCGGCGGCGGCCGACCGGCAGCAGCCCCAGGATCTGCACCGCCGCCTCGGGATTTTGCCAGGTCACGTTGCCCATGGCGTCGGTCATGGACTTGCGCTTGAGCACCGACTCGGGTTGTCCCTTGAGCCACTCGACCGCACCGGCGGAATCCTTTTGCATCCAGGTGGCGAGGACGGTTCCGAGCTGGTTGTCCCAGCCTCCCCAGCGCCGGGATTTCGCATGCTTCAACGCCAGTTCCGCCGCGGCCTTGGGGTCCTTTTCGGACATGGCCGTGATGACGTTGTTGCGCATCCAAGTCTGCTCCCCCTTGGGCATCGAGTCCACGAGGGCGAGGGCACGGTCCGGATCCGACTCCGCGAGGCCGTTGATGGCCGACTGCTTCAACTGGCGGCGTTGTTGTGCGGACGGCAGTTTGTCCACCCAGGCCAGGGCCGCCGTGGGATCCCGTCGGGACCACTCCTGAACTGCGGAGCCCAGGGCCTGATCCCGTTCCTCCCGGGACGTGAGCTTTTCACCCCAGGCCAGGACGGCCATGGGATCGTTCTCCGCCCAGCGTTCCACCAACTGCCAGCGGAACTGAAAGTACTGTTCGCGGGGAAGAATGCGGCGGGCGATCTCGAGGTTTGCCGCGGTCTG
>JAEUHD010000339.1 GCA_016793645.1 Verrucomicrobiales bacterium | reverse complement strand
AAGGTCGCGGGTGAGCCCGTGGACGTCGGCGTCTGGGTGATCACCCAGGCGGCGGATCCGCAGGCGGTGTTTCTCCCGGTGCCGTCCGATTCGAGGTTCCCCGGTGGAACCGCCACACTCTGGGGAGTTCCCGAGGGAGTTCTTGTCCGCAGTGCCGGAATGATGCGGCTGACCCGGGATCCTGCGGCGGCGCACAAGATTGGCAATGACGGCTCGGTGATCCTCTGGGTGGGCGCGAAGGTCGTGCTCCGGCTGGACATCGACCGGATTCCCGGGGGCCGCTACGCCGACGACGGGTGCAGCGTCGAGGTGTACACGAATCCCGATCCGGTGCCGTACGTGGAATTGGAGACGCTGGGTCCGCAGCGGCGGTTGGCCGTCGGGGAGTCGCTTTCGGCCACGAACCGGTATTCCCTGTTTCCCCGCGGGTCCGGGGATCCGGAGGCGGCGGCGCGACGGGTCCTGGGGACGCGGGAAACCAAGCCCCAATGAAGCCGCCCCCCAAGGTCGCGCTCCTGGTGGAGACGTCGAACGCGTATGCGCGGGAATTGCTTCACGGCGTCCGCGCCTGGCTTCGGGAGCACGGTCCGTGGACGTTGTGGCTGGCGGAGGCGGGGCGGGGTGCGGATCCGCCGCCGTGGGTGCGGGACTGGCGTGGGGACGGCATTATCGCGCGCATTGAGACCCCGGCGGTGGCGCGGGCGGTGGCGGCCACCGGACTTCCCGCGGTGGATGTCAGTGCGGCGCGGTTGCTGCCGGACGTTCCGTGGCTGGAGACCGATGACCGGGCCATCGCCCAGATGGCGGCGGAGCATCTGCGGGAACGGGGATTCCGGAACTTTGGGTATTGCGGGGATTCCCGGTTCAACTGGTCCCGGTGGCGGGGGGACGCCTTTGCGCTCCACCTCGCGCGCCACGGGCTCGATTGCGCGGTGTTTCGCGAGCCCCGTCCCGCGTCCGGCGGGGGATCCCGTGCGGACTGGGAAACGGAACTGTCGGCCCTGGGACGATGGATTCGCGCCTTGCCGAAGCCGGTGGGGATCTTTGCCGGATACGACATCCGGGGTCTCCAGGTTCTGGAGGCGAGCCGCCGGGCGGCGCTGGCGGTTCCGGACACCGTGGCGGTGCTCGGAGTGGACAATGATGAGCTGCTGTGCGACCTCGCCGACCCGCCGTTGTCCAGTGTGATTCCGGACGTGCGGAGGACCGGCTATGAGGCGGCCGCGCTTCTGGACCGTTTGATGCGGGGCGGACCACGTTCCGGCGACGGTCGCCTCTTTGCCCCGCTCGGGGTGGCGACCCGCCAGAGCACGGACGTGGTGGCGGTGGCCGACCGTCATCTGTCCACGGCCGTGCGCTTCATCCGCGAACACGCCTGCGACGGAATTTCGGTGGGGGATGTCCTGAAGCAGGTGCCCGTGTCCCGGCGGGTGCTGGAGGCCCGGTTCCAGAAGATGCTGGGGCGTTCACCCCATGCGCAGATCCTTTCGGTGCGTCTGGACCGGGTGAAGCGGTTGCTTTCGGAGACCGACCTGCCCCTGGCCGCGATCGCGGACCGGACGGGGTTTCGTCACGTGGAGTACCTGAGCGTCGCCTTCAAGCGGCAGACGGGCATGACCGCCAGCGACTATCGGGCGGGGCGCAGGCCGAGCGTCCACAGTCCCGCTCCGGGACGGGGCGGGACCGCGACCCCGTCCGGCCCGGGCTAGCCGGACGCTTCACAGGAGCTCGTCGGGGGCCATCGCCACCCGGCGGACCTGCGGCCGGCCGCAGCGGGATGCCCGTGAACCCTTCGGGGCTAGTTTCGCTCCATGCGGAACCGGACCACTTCCTCACGCGGCGAACCCATGCGCATCCGGCGCACCATCTGCAGTTCCGTCTTCGACTTGCGCGTCGCTTCGTCGAGCCGCCGGGCGAGCGTGTCCCGCTCCTTCTCCAGGCGACGCACGCGTTCCTCGAGGGAGGTGACCGAGCGGTTGGCAGCGGCCAACTGCTGTTGTGTGGGCGTTTTCTGAAGCGCCAGGATTGTGGCCTGGAGTTCCTGGCGCTCGCGTTCCCAGCGGACCCGGGATTTGTCCGCCTCGGCGACGAGGGTGAGCAGTTCGGACTGGCGGGTCCGGCTCTGCCGGAGGGCGTCCCGGAGGCGCAGCGCCTCCTCCTCCAGCGCCTGGAGTTTTGCCTCGGCGAGGGGATCCGCCGGGGCCGCGGCGACCGTGCCGTCCGCGGCGGGGCGCGCGGTTCGGGCGACCTGAAGCTGTTGTTCCGCGGCATGAAGCTGGGCCTCGAGTTCGGCGCGTTCCTCCTTCTCCGCCTGGAGCTGCAGTTCGGCGGACTTGAGGCCATCGACCTTGGCGGTGAGTTCCGCCACGCGGTTGGACAGGGAGAGGTTGCTTTGTTCGAGGGTTCCGCGGACCCCCTTCTCCCGGCCGAGTTGCTCCTCCAACTGGACGGCACGGGCGGTTTGTCGCTGCCCCTCCGCACGCGCGAAGGCGAGGTCTGTCTCGAGCTGCTTCAACCGGACGATGCTCTCCTCCGACTGCCGGGCGCGGAGGTTCTCCAGGTCCCGCTCCAGCTTGGCCCGCTCGGCCAGCAGCGTTTCGTTGCCCTGGCGGGCTTCCTCCAGTCCCGCCTGAAGCTTGGACACCCGTTCCGCCAGGTTGGCGATCTGGTCGCCACGATCCGTGGCGGAGGCGAGCTCGTTGACCTGGGATTTGAGGGTGGAATTCTCCGTCTGAAGCTTGGCGATGTCCCCGGTGCGCAGGCGTTCCAGCTCCGCCTCGGCGCGCTTGTGCAGGATCTCCAGGCTGACCGTCTTCTCGTTCTGGTCGGCCAGTGTGCGGTTGGCCGACTTCAACGCCTCCTCCGCCTCGTCCAGCAGGACCTTGTCCACCAGGTTGCGCCGTTCCGCCTGCTGGATCTCGATGCGCTGCGCCAGCATCCGGTTCGTCGCCTGGAGCTGGGTGATGCGCTCGACCGCCGCCTGGAGTTCCTTGGGATCCACCGGTGCCGGCTGGGCGGTCAGCGCCTCCCTCAGCCGCGCCTCGAGTTTCTGCTTCTCCGATTTCAGCAGGGAGATCTCCGACTGAAAGTTGCGGAACTGCGTGATCACCTCCCCCTCGGGCGGCGACGTCTGTGGCGCCGGAACCCCCGGACCTTTCCCGGCGGCCACGGCCACGGGTGCGGTGTCGGGCGTCGGGGCCGGGAGCTGGGAGAGTTTCTCGGACACGTAGCGGAGTCGGTACACGACCACGCGTTCATTCCAGTCCGGATACTCCTTCTTCAACGTCTGGAGCATCTCCTGGGCCCGGGTGTAACCGGACCGGGCCTCCTCAAAGCGGCCGTTTTCCCGCTGGGCGTCCGTCGCCTGGATGAGTTGGTAGATCTCGACGAAGTCATCGTCGGGGCCCGCGCGGAGGATCCCGGTGATCAGGATCAGGACGATGAGGGCTCGGCGGAACATGGACGGAGCATGGCAAACCGGCGGGCGACGCGCCAGCAGGACCATGGGTCCGCGCGCCCGGGATCAGGCCACGGCCTCGCGGATCCGACGGGTGATCACCCGTTGGCGGTCCTCGTCCCCAATCTTCTCCCCGTCAGGTCCCGTGATGTAGAAGGTGTCGATGGCGGCCCCCTTTTCGGTGACGATCTTTGCGAGGCCGATGTCGAGCTGCAAATCGTGCAGGGTCGCGGCGAGGGCGAAGAGGAGTCCGACGCGATCCTCGGCCTCGACGTCGAGGATCGTGTAGTCCTCGGAGTTCTGGTTGTCGAAGCGGATCGTGGTGGGCATCCGCTCGCCCACCGCCCGGTACAGCGGAGGGTATTGCTGGGCCTTGGCGAGGGCGCGGGCCGGATCCTGGCCCCGGGCGAGGACGTCGATGACAATCTTTTCGAATCGCTGCCGCACCGACGATTCCGGGAGCTTTCCGGTCCGGGCATCCACGACGAAGAAATCGTCGAGGACAATGCCGTCCTTCCGCGTGTAGATCTGGGCCGCGAGGATGTTGAGTCCGGCGGCCGCAAGGGCGCCGGTGAGCTTGGCAAAGAGCCCCGTGCGGTCCCAGGTGCAGATGTGCACGGCGGTGTAGCCCCGGTCGGGTTCGTCATGCCACAGCAGCGCCGGTTCAAGGGCCCGCTCCGCCTCCGTGAGCTGCAGGTGCATGAACCGGTGGGCGAGCGTCAGGTCGCGGGCCACCGCCCGGGCATCGTGGATCAGGAAGTAACGCGACGGCATTCCCTGGAAGTGCGCGTCGATCTCGTCGGGCACAAAGGTCTTCGGGAGCAGTTGCACCACCTCGTCCCGGAGCAGCTCACGAACCTTGCGGGTGGCCCGGATGAATTCCGTGCCGCCCGCCAGACAGTCGCGCGTCTTGTGGTAGAGCGTCCGCAGCAGGGAATCCTTGAAGCCGTTCCACAGCGTGTCGCTGGTCCCCATGGAGTCCGCGAAGGTGTGCAGCGTCAACATGGTCAGGGTGTCGGTGTCCTG
Organism: Verrucomicrobiales bacterium; assembly: GCA_016793645.1. Lineage (GTDB taxonomy): Bacteria > Verrucomicrobiota > Verrucomicrobiia > Limisphaerales > UBA9464 > UBA9464. The sequence goes on along the minus strand of JAEUHD010000339.1, from coordinate 10,140 downwards.
GACCTCGTCCGCGACCTGCCGGATGACGGCCGGATCCTCCAGATCCCGGCGCTGGGAAACCTTCACCAGTTCCAGGTGAAGTTCGATGAGCTTGCGCAGGACGTGGGTGGTGGCGCCGTCGAGCTGCAGGCGGCGCGAGGCGCGGACGGCGAGTTCGCCGCCGACCAGTTCATGGGGACGTCCCGGGATCGCCTTGCCCGCGTCGTGCAGGAGCAGGGCGAGGTACAGCACCTCGGGACGCTCCACCTGCTGGAACAGCGGCGCATAATTTGCGTAGGGCGACTCCGTGGCGCCGGCAACCCGGTCCAGCCGGGACAGGGCGACCAGCGTGTGTTCGTCCACCGCGTATTGGTGGTAGAACTCGTGCTGCACCAGGTTGGTCAGCCGTCCGAACTCCGGGATGAGCCGTCCGAGGAATCCAACCTCGTGCATCGCCCGGAGCGCGGGCGCGACATTGCCGCGCTGGGCGAGGATTTCGAGAAAGGTGGCGTGCACGCCCGCGTCCCGGACAAACGCGCCGTCCACCCGTCCCTCCTGGACCAGCAGGCGGAGCATTTGGACGAGGTCCGGATGCAGCGTGAGTCCGCGCCGCTGGGCGTACAGGAAGGCGCGGATGAGCCGGTTCGGATCCTCGCGAAAGATCGTGCGGGAGGGCGCGGTGATCTGCTGTCCGATGATCCGGAATCCGTCCACCTCCTGGGTGGGGGGAGGTGCGGTGCGGCGTCCCAGCAGCGCCCGCAGTCCGCGGACCGGGGTGGGGACGAGCGCGAGCCGCTGCTCCAGGAGCCGGGTGATGAGGTAGACGTTGCGGGCGTGGGTGTAGTAGTCCCGCATGAAGTGTTCCACCCGGAGCCGCGGGGAGCGCTCGGTGTACCCAAGTCCGGTGGCGACGGCGGGTTTGACGGCCGCCGTCAGGACATCCATGGCGGAGCCCGCGGAGTAGTGGAGTTCGTTCCGGGTCCGGAGGAGGAAATCGTAGGCGGCCTCGAGCGTCTTGCGATCCCGGGAGCCCAGGTATCCCTCCGCCTGGAGTTCCGGAAGGCTCCGGTATCCCAGCTTTACGGACGCCATCCACAGCAGATTCTGGTAGTCCCGAAGTCCGCCGCAGCCGTTCTTGACATGGGGTTCCTGCATGGCCGCGGAATTGCCGTGACGATCCCGGCGCCGGACCTGGTCCTCCAGGCGCTGGCCGATGTATTCGTCCTCGTGGTTCGCAATGCACCGCGTTGCAAAGGCCTTCTGAAAACTCTTGAAGAGCGGCTCGTCCCCGGTGATGAGGCGCGCCTCCATCAGGGCGGTCTTGGACTGCATGTCCTGATTGGCCACCTTGACGCAATCGTCCACGGTCCGGAGGGCGTGGCCGACCTTCAGTCCCACGTCCCAGAGGGTGTAGAGCAGTCCGCTGGTCCATTCCCCGAGCGTCGTCTCCGCGTCGCGTCGACCATCATGAAGGAACATCAGGTCGATGTCGCTGTAGGGATTGAGCTCCGCCCGCCCATAGCCGCCGTAGGCCACCAGGGCCAGACGCGGGGGACGTCCCTTGGGCGGGAAGGACTCCCGCACCGAGTCGAACAGGTGACGGATCAGGATATCCATCATGTCCGCCCGGGCCTTGCAAACCTCGGCCCCCCCGGATTCGGAGCGATGAAGAATCCGCAGCCGCGCGGTTTCCTCCTTGAGGAAGGCCCGATACCGGGGGAGTTCCTCGGAGGGCTTTCGTCCGGAAGGCAGCCGGAGGCGTCGGTTGGCGTTTGCCTCGATCCTGGCAATCAGGGCGTTCACTCGTGGGCGAGAACCTGCGGGGAGCACGGGCCGGGGCAAAGTCCAAAGTGACACCCCCCTCGGAGCTGGCGACTTGTTCGGATCCGGACATCGTGGACAAATCGGACCAGCGGACGCCCGGGAAATGGGTGTGAGTCCACGGGATTCAAGGCGGACGGGAGGTTGGCATCATCCCTGCGTACGGTTTGGACCGTGGAAAGAGCACTGACAACCGTTCTGCGGGAGGCGGTGCTACCTACCGCCCGGGTCATCATGGCCGGGGCAACTCTCCCTCCTTCCACCCCGAACGCGGCGGGCGAACAGGCCTGTCGTGACTTCTACTGACACTACTGGCCCGGCGGCCCCTCTTCCCACGGGCCGCCGGGTTTTCTTTCTTCTTCCTCTTCTTCCTTCTCCAGCCGGGATCCCGGGACCCGCGGGTGTGGACCCGTCGGGGTATGTTCATTTCGTGGACGAGGACGGTGCGAGGGGGCTTTCCGGTTGCCGGGCCAGGGTGGCCAGACCGCCGGCGACCAGGAGTCCGTTGAGGATCAGCAGTTCGAATCCGAACCGGTAACCCCCCAGCCATTGCGGGGCGCGGGTGGCGAGCAGCCCACACAGGATCGGTACGGTCAGGCACACGAGCGGAACCGCCGGCCCCCCCACTCGGATCCGGGTGAAGAGACCCAGGCCAAAGAGTCCCAACAGGGGCCCATAGGTGTATCCCGCCAGGTTGAGCACCAGTTCAATGACCGCGCCCTGGTTGAGCGACCGGAAGATCAGGATGGCCGCGAGCAGGATTACTGCGAAGGCGAAGTGGGCGCCATGACGCCAGCGCGTCTGCTGGCCGGGCGTGAGATCGGCGCGACGTTCGAAGCCGAGGAAGTCGATGCAGAAGCTGGTGGTCAGGGTGGTCAGGACCGAGTCCGCGCTGTTGAACGTGGCGGCGGTCAGTCCCAGCACGAAGACCAGTGCGGCTGCGCCCCCGAGCTGGCGCAGGGCGAGCTGGGGAAACAACTGGTCGGTTGCCGCCGGTACGGACAGGCCCTGGGCCGTCGTGTACTCGTACAACAGAACCCCGAGCGCGAGAAAACAGGCATTCACCGCGACCAGGATGATCGCGAAGCTGTAGAGGTTCCGCTGGGACTCCTGGAGCGTCCGGCAGCTCAGCGTCTTCTGCATGTTGTTTTGGTCGAGTCCGGTCATCACGACCGCAATGGCGGCGCCGCTCAGCAGTTGTTTCCAGAAGTAGCTGGGAGCCCTCCAGTCCCAGAAGAACACCTGCGACAGCGGACTGCCGGTAATGCGATCCACCACGCCCGCCGGACCCAGCCCCAGCGCGCGGGCCACGAGGACGACGGACAGCACGACTCCCAGGACCAGGAACGCGCTTTGCAGCGAATCGGTCCAGACCAGGGTCTTGATGCCGCCGCGCCACGTGTACACGAGGATGAGGGCGAGGATGCCCGTGACCGACGCCCAGAACGGAACGCCCAGGGGATCGAAGACGAAGGTCTGGAAGACCCCGGCCGCCAGATACAGCCGGGCGGCGGAGCCCAGCACCCGTGACAGCAGGAAGAATCCGGCCCCGGTCAATTCCGATTCCCGTCCGAATCGAGTCCCAAGGTAGCTGTAGATGCTGGTGAGCTGGAGCCGGTAGTACAGTGGGAGAAGAATCCGGGCGATGATCAGGTATCCCAGGACGTAGCCAAAAACGACCTGGAGATAACCGCATCGTTGCGTGCCGACCTGCCCGGGCACGGAAATGAAGGTCACCCCCGACAGGGAGTCGCCGATGAGCCCGAAGGCGACGATGTACCAGGGGGATTGACGGTTTCCGAGGAAGTAACCCGCCTGATCGGCGCGGCGGCCCGTCCACCCCGCGATCCCGAGCAGGATCGCGAAGTAGAGCGCCACGCAGCCGAGGATGGCCCAGGGATTCACCGGCGGGAACCCTCGCGGAAAGCATCCGATGGGCGCCACCGGAATCGGGGGGGGCGCTACACCACGCCGGCGACCGGGGGCAGCTCCGGGAGTCCCCGCGCAAGCCGCTCACAGGCGGCGTCCAGAATCCGCTGACACTCCGCCGTTGGAAGCCGCCGGGCCTGTTCCACGGACGTCACCAGGCGCCCGAGGGTCTGGGCACCGAAGTGGGTGAGGCCCTGTCGCAGGGGCAGGTTGTACACCGCCAGCACGACCCCGTAGACGACGGGATGCCAGCCGCGGGCGCGTCCCTCCTCGACAGCTGTGAGGTATTTCTGGATCACGCGTTCGTGGCGGAGCGAGCGGAGCTTGCCCAACTGTCGCCGCCCGACCCGGAAGCTGGCGCCGGCAAATTCGCTGCGACCCACCTCACGTCCCCATTCGTTGTCCAGTTCCACCAGCTCCCGCGCCCTGCCTTCGCGCGCCAGCTGCCAGGCGCGCAGAACCACCGGCCACTCGCGCGCGCTGAGGACCTCGTCCGCGTGGTGGGTGACAAAGCGGTCCAGGGACTCCAACGAATTCACCGCAGCGAGGGAAGGGGGCCACGCCGCGGGTGCCTCCAGGTCGGGTGCCGTCAACTGTTCCGCGAGGCCGCGGACGTCGCCGGAGACCGCGGTCCCAATGGACGACCGCGGTTCCGGGGAGGTGGGGTTCCCTGACACGCCGCTACGGTACTGGGAGTCCCGGCCGAGGCCAGCCGGATCTCGCCCGCGCCGCCAGGCCGGGCCCCAGGGTGGGCATTGCCGGGCCGCCGGTTTCCAGACAGTGTCGCCCGCGTGAATTCGTTGTCCCATCTGTCCCCCGCGGGCGAGGCGCGCATGGTCGATGTCTCGCACAAACCCGCCCTGTTCCGGGAGGCGGTGGCGTCCGGCGAAATCCGACTCCGCCCGGAGACGCTGGATCTGGTGGAGTCCAACCAGGTCTCCAAGGGCAATGTGCTGGCGACCGCCCGCCTGGCGGGAATCCTGGCCGCCAAGCGGACCGGCGATCTCATCCCGCTGTGCCATCCGCTGCCGATCACGCATTGCGCGGTGGATTTTGAGATTCCGCCCTCGCGGGATCGCATCGGCATCACGGCCTCCGCCCGGCTCACCGCCGGAACCGGGGTGGAGATGGAGGCCCTGACGGCGGTGGCGGTGGCGGCCCTCACCATCTATGACATGTGCAAGGCGGTGGATCCGACGATGGTCATCGGGGACATCCGCCTCGTGAGAAAAACCAAGTCCGCGGTGCCGCCCCCGCCGGGTCCGGAAGCCTGAGGAGGAATGGGACATGGCGACGATCCTTGCAGGGGTGGGCCTTCTGGTGGTGATCGGACTCGGCTCCGTCTGGGTGATGCGCCGGAAAACGGAGGATCACGAGATGGATCCCTCCCAGTGGATTGGTTCCGATTTTTCCGACACTCATCACCATTCCCACGGAGGGCATGCCTCGGACGGGGATTCCTCCGGGGAGGAGGGCGGCTCGGGATCGGATTCCGGGGGGAGCGCCGGGGATTGAGGTCTCCTCGGATCCGGAACGAGGGTGGATTCCTCATTCACCTTTGTCTCCGGCTTCCGCATCCTCCGGTTCCGCGGCGACATGATTACCTTCCTCAATGGCAAACTCGTCGAGGCCCAGCCGGGCCAGGCGACCCTCGAGGTCCACGGCGTGGGCTACGAGGTCCTCATCCCGCTGTCCTCCTTCGAACGGCTGCCGCCGGTGGGCAGCGAGGTTCGGATGCTGACCCACCTGGCGATCCGTGAGGATGCCCACCAGCTCTACGGGTTTCTCACCGCGGCGGAACGGGACCTGTTCCGGATGCTCATCCATACGGTGTCGGGGATCGGCCCCAAGCTGGCGCTGAATGTCCTCAGCGGAATGAGTGTTGCCGGATTCAGCCGCGCGGTGGCGTCCGCGGACGTCAAGGCGCTCGCGGGAATCTCGGGCGTCGGAAAGAAAACCGCGGAGCGGATCGTGATGGAATTGAAAGACAAGCTGGGCGGGCTCGGCGCGGGGATTCCGGTGGCTCCCGGCCAGCCGGGGGTTCCCGCGCTTCCGGCCGGGGAGGCCCGGCTGCAGGATGCCGTCGCGGCGCTGGTGTCGCTCGGATTCAAGTCGGCGGATGCCCTGACGGCCGCGCGGTCCGCGATCGCGGTGCTCGGACCCGACGCTCCGGTGGAGCAGATTATCCGGTCCTGTCTCCGTCGACCCGCGTGACCATGGCCGCGCCTTCGGACACGTCCCGTCCCCGACCCGCCGCGCGCGGTTCGAACGTCCCGCTGCCGCCCACGCTGGGCGGGCGGTTTGCCGCGCGGCTGGCGTGGGTGGTGGCGTCCTCGGTCAGCGCCACCCTGCGCTGGCGGTTCGACGATCACAGCGGCCTGTTCGGACCGGGCAGCCGGCAGCAGGCGATTTTCGCCATCTGGCACAACCGGCAGTTGCTGGCCCCGGGATTGTACCGGCGGTTTTTCCGCAACGAACGCGTCCCGCGCCGATTGGCGGCGCTCGCCAGTGCCAGCCGGGACGGCGCCATTGCCGCGCGCATTCTGGAGTTGTTTGGAGCGCATGCCGTGCGCGGTTCCTCCAGCCGGCGTGGAGCCCTCGCCATGGCCGAGATGATCGAACTCGCACGGGCCGGATACGACATCGCGGTGACCCCGGACGGCCCACGCGGACCCCGGTACCGGGTCCAGCCTGGAACGATCGTGCTGGCCCAGTATACCGGCCTGCCCATTGTGCCGATCACCCTCACCCTGAGCCGCAAGAAGGTGCTGCCCAGTTGGGATGGTTTTCAGGTTCCGCTGCCGTTTGGGCGATGCGACGTGACGACAACCGAGGCCCTGCGGGTGCCCCGTGACCTCGAGGAATCGGAGCGTGCCCAGTGGGTGGCCGAGCTGGAGCGCCGGATGAATTCGATCACCCGCGACTGATCGCCCTTCTTGACGGGATGCCCTCCCCCCGTACTTTGGCGCGAAATTGAAAACGGACCCCGAGGCTGACGTGGCGGATGCTCCGCCGTCCGATTCACCCGAATTCATGGAACTGAAGCGGTTCCGTCCCGCGGGGCGCGGTCCGTGGGGGGATGTGCCGGATTCCGATTGGAACGACTGGCGCTGGCAGTTGAAGAACCGGATCACGGAGATTGGGCGGCTGCAGCAGCTGCTTCCGGGACTCAGCGCGGAGGAACGCGCCGGGGTGTTGCTGGCGGGACAGTCCAAGCTGGCGCTGGCGATCACACCGTACTTTTTCAACCTGATCGATCCGGAGGATCCGGAATGCCCGATCCGGCGCCAGGTGATTCCCCGCATCGAGGAAACCCGGACCGCCCCCTGGGAGATGAGTGATCCGGTGGGGGAGGACTCCCATTCGCCGGTCCCGGGGTTGGTGCACCGGTATCCGGACCGCGTCCTCATGCTCGTCACCGACCGCTGCGCGGCGTACTGCCGGTACTGCACCCGGTCACGCCTGGTGAGCAACGCCAGCGGCTACGATTTTCATCCCGACTTTGAGCGCCAGATCGCCTACGTGGCGGCCCACCCGGAGATCCGGGACGTCCTGCTCAGTGGCGGCGACCCGCTCCTGCTCAGTGACGACAAACTGGATCACCTGCTGGGACGGCTCCGGGAGATCCCGCACGTGGAATTTGTCCGGATCGGTTCGCGCATTCCCGTTTTCCTGCCGCAGCGCATCACCCCGGAATTGTGCGCACGCCTGCGGCGGCACCATCCGTTGTTCATCAGCATCCACACCAATCACCCCCGCGAGTTGACCACGGAAGTTCGGGAGGCCCTCGGGCGTCTTGCGGATGCCGGCGTTCCCCTCGGCAACCAGTCGGTGTTGCTCCGCCGGGTCAATGATTCGGTCCTGGTAATGCGGGCGCTGGTCCAGAAGCTCCTCCTCTGCCGGGTCCGTCCGTACTACCTGTACCAGTGCGACCTGATCCAGGGCTCCGCGCATCTTCGGGCCGGCGTCCGGGAAGGCTTGAAGATCATGGAGGGCCTGCGCGGCCACACCACCGGATATGCGGTCCCCCAGTATGTGATCGACGCCCCGGGCGGGGGCGGGAAGGTGCCGGTGAACCCGGAGTATGTGCTGAGCCGGAATCACGACCGCGTGGTGATCCGGAATTACGAGGGCCACGTCTTTGAGTATCCCGAGGCTTCGGATGGAACGCCCCTGGTGCTCGGCTCCGGGACCGGACGCCCCACACTGGGCTTCGTCGAACCACTGCCGTCGCCCGCCTCCCGCCAGTCCCGGTATTATCCCAAGTTCGCCTAAAACAATGGGGAGGGACGGCGTGTCGCCGTCCCGGGGTGGGGCTCCCGCAAAAGTCGAGACGACGGGTTACATTGCCGTCCCTTTCGGCCATAGTTCCGGGGCCGGAAGCGTCCCATGCCGACACTGCACCTGTATCTCCTCCGCCAGACGCTGGCCACCTGTCTCCTGACGGTGGCCACGTTCACGCTGGTGCTGTTGTTGGGCAATGTGCTGAAGGATGTCTTTGATCTGATCGCGGTCGGGGCCCTGACGATGGGATCCGCGGCGAAGGCGATCGGACTCCTGCTTCCCTTCGCCCTTTCCTTCGCCCTGCCCATCGGGATGTTGACGGCGTCGCTGCTGGTGTTCAGCCGGTTGAGTGTGGACCAGGAACTGACGGCCATTCGCGCCGGGGGCATCAGCCTGCTGGCGGCGGTCAGCCCGGTGCTGATGCTGGCGGTGGTCCTGACCGGGGTGAGTGCGACGCTCAACATGGTCGTCGCTCCCCGGTGCCGCGTCGCCTTCAACGAGCTTCGCGATACGCTCGCACGTCGGAACCCGACGGCGTTCATTGGGGAGGGGCGCTATGTCTCCTCGGGCTCGCATACGATCTACGCCCAGGAGGTGAAGGGCAACCTGCTGAAGGATGTTCTCATCTACAGCACCACCAACCTCGTCGTGGATGGGGTCACCAACCGGGTCCGGGACCTCGATGCCTGGGCGCCCACCGCGGAGCTGGTGTTCGGTTCGAATGGATTTCCCGAGAGCCTTCTCCTCCACAACGTCCAGGGGCTGAAATTGACCGGCAATGGGTGGCAGTCCGGGTTCCTGGAGGAGCATCTGGTTCCGATCCCGGGGTTCAAACCCTCCGACCGCCGCAAGCCGAAGCTCAGCCTGATGACCTATCCGCAATTGCGGGAGGAGTTGGAGGAACGGCGGCGGGACGGTGCGCCCGTGGGTCCCGTGCTCGTGCACCTGCACAAGCAGATTGCCTTTGCCTTCGCATGCATCGCGTTTCCGTTGGTGGGCATTCCGCTGGGCATCCGCGTGCATCGGCGCGAAACCAACATCGGCGTGGCGATCGCGCTGGTCCTGCTCGCGCTGTACTACAGCTTCGTGATCCTGGGCCATGCGTTTGAAACGCGGGCGGAGTATCATCCGCACCTGCTGTTCTGGATTCCCAACATCGGATTCCAGGCGATCGGCATGTTCCTGCTCTGGCGGGCCAATCGCGGATGATACTTCGGCCCCGTCCGGAAGGGCGGGCCCCTGATGCGGACCGTTCGCACCCATTCCGCTGCGGTGGCAAACTTTGAACCTGTCACCCTATCCACGTCTCAGTTCGCCGCCGCTCGGTCGGGACGATGTCGGCTGCCCGGAAGATTTCTTCGATTGTCTGTCCGGATTCCGGCGCCGACGACGCAGGTGGAATTGCGGCTGGCTTTGCCTGCCCGATTCCCATCAACGAAACCAATCATGCTCCCGACCCCATCCAACCTCAGAACCTCCTGGTTCAGCGTCCCGTCCCGCTTTCGCCACCCGGAACGAAGGTGGGCCGGATTGACCCTGCTCGCCGCCGCGACCTGCGCCCAGGCTCAGACGCTCCACGTCATTCCAGCACTTCCCGGGGGGGCATTCACCTATCCCACCGGAATCAGCGCCGACGGTTCAGCTGTGGCCGGCGGCAATGTCCTGCCGAGCGGTGATTTTGATCGGGGGTTCACGTGGACCAGCGCCGGGGGCTCCCAGCCGGTTGGAGACTTAACGGGATACACGATGGCCAACACGCTCACCGGGATCAGCGGCGACGGCTCGACGGTCGTGGGTCTCGCCTTTGATCCGGACTTCAACACCGCGGCCTTTCGTTATCGAAATGGAGCGATGGAGAATCTGGGCAGGCTCCCCGGCCCCGGCCTCTCGGCGGCGGCCAATGGTGTGAACCATGACGGTTCGGTGGTGACGGGCACCAGCACCGCCGGTGACAATGCGTTCAACCGCGCCTTTCGTTGGACCAGTGGCGGAATGCAGGATTTGGGGGTGCTCCCGGGCGGCACCTACTCGCTGGGCTTGGCGATCAGTGGGGATGGCGGAGTGGTCGTGGGCAATGGAGACGTGGGCAGTGACGGCCGCGCGTTTCGCTGGACCCAGGCTGACGGA
>JAEUHD010000241.1 GCA_016793645.1 Verrucomicrobiales bacterium | reverse complement strand
GCGCGCTGGGGGTCGAACGGATCCTCGATCCACGGCACCGTCTCCCCGCGGACGAACGCCTCGAACCAGGGCTCCGGAGCGGATTCAAAGGCGCGCTCCTCCCCACGCCAGGGAATCCAGAGACGTCCGGCATGCAGGGCTTGGCAGGGAAGCAGCAGCCGGGATTTCTGTTCCCCGGACAGCCGCCGGTGCACGAAGTCGAGATAGGCCGAGGGATCGATGCCGTAGAGTTTGTCCCCCACCAGCGGATGCCCCAAATGCGCGAGATGGATCCGGATCTGGTGCTTGCGGCCGGTATCCAGGCGCAGACGCAGGAGGGTGAACTCCCCCTCCGGCCGGCGGAACACCCGCTCCCGCCACCATCGGGTGCGGGCCGCCGCGCCGTCCGGACGCACCCGGTCCCTCACGGCAATCTCGCTGCCCTCGTCGCGTCCCAGCGGGGCGTCACACGTCCCCTGCGCCCCCGTCACCGCACCATGGACGAGCGCCAGGTACTCCTTGGTGACCAGCCCCAGTTCCCAAAGCCGCCGCAGTTCCAAGGAGACCTCGGCCGTCTTGCCAAACACCATCACGCCGCTGGTTTCCCGGTCGAGACGATGAACCATCTGGGGTTCCGCCTCCGCGCCCAGGTGAAGGCGGACGCGTCCGATCAGACTCGAATACGCGTCGCCCTTGGTGGGATGGCAGACGAGCCCCGCCGGCTTGTGCAGCACCAGCAGCTCGGAATCCTCATGGATGACGGGAAACAGGTCCAAGACGCGGGAGAGTGCGGCGGGAATGGATGGGAAGCGAGCCGGCGCTCGGCGCGACGCGGCATCCCGAACGGACGTTTGCGCCGCGCGATCCCTCCGGGCAGAGTCGTCGCGGATGGCGCTGCTCGAAATCACGGATCTCTGCAAGGCGTTTACGGCGCCCGATGGGTCCCGCCATGAGGTCGTCCGGATCCCGCGATTCACGCTCGCGGAACGGACCCAGATCGCCCTGAGCGGGACCAGCGGGACGGGCAAAACCACCTTCCTGCACCTGATCGCCGGCATCCTGACTCCCGACTCCGGCACCATCACCCTCGACGGCCAGCCGATGTCGGCGCTTTCGGAGGCCGCCCGCGACCGACTCCGGGCGACGGAGATCGGCTACATCTTCCAAACCTTCAATTTGCTCCAGGGATTCACGGTGCTGGAGAATGTCCTGCTCGGGATGAGCTTCGGTCCCGGCGCCGACCGGAGCCGCGCCGTGGCACTACTGGAGCGGGTCGGACTGTCCCAGCGGTTGCATCATTTTCCCCGGCAGCTCTCCACCGGACAGCAGCAACGTGTCGCGGTGGCACGGGCCCTTGCCCACCGCCCGAAGCTCGTACTCGCCGACGAACCGACGGGCAACCTCGACACGGCGAATGCACGCGAGGCCCTGGCCTTGATCCGCGAGGGGTGTGCCGAGAATGACGCGGCACTCCTGCTGGTCAGCCATGACCCCGGCGTACTGTCCCGCTTCGAGAATCAACTGTCGCTCGCCGAACTGAACCAGGCGTCCGCCCCGGGAGGTGTCCGGTGACCCTTTGGCTGATCGTACGCCGAAGCCTGCGGCAGCATTTGCTGTCGTCCCTCGTCACGGCCGTCCTGATCGCCCTCGCCGGTGGACTGCTCATGTCCGTGTGGGCCGTCCGGCGCCAGGCCCATGCGACGTTCACCGGACAAAGCGGCGGATGGGATGCCGTCCTCGGCGCGCGCGGCGCCAAGCTTCAACTGGTGCTGAACGCCATCTTCCACCTGGAGGCGTCGCCGGGGAATCTGCCCTACGACGACTACCTCGCGATGGCGTCCAATCGCGCCGTCGCCGTCGCCATCCCGCTGGCAGTGGGCGACAACTATCTCGGCTATCGCCTGGTGGGCACCCTGACCAATTATTTCTCCACCGAGTATCGGAAGGGCGCGGCGTTTCGAGTCGAGCCCGGAGGACGCCTGTTTGAGGACGGCTATCGCGAGGCGGTCCTCGGAAGCTTCGCTGCACGGCGGCTGGGATTGAAGGTGGGTGACCGGTTCAAGCCGTACCACGGACTCAACTTCGATCCCAAGGCCCAGCATGAAGACGAATACACCGTGGTCGGCATTCTGGAACCCTCCAACACGCCGGCGGACCGCGTCGTTTGGATCCCGCTCGCCGGACTCCAGAACATGAGCGGACACGACCCCGGCGCGGCGGCGGATGTCAGCGCGGTGCTGGTGCGGCTGCGCACGCCCATCGCGGGACAGCAACTCGACATGCTGTACAACCGGCAGGGCAACCGGCTGACCTTTGCCTGGCCCATTGCCAAGCAGATGGCCGACCTCTTCGACAAATTCGGCTGGTTCGATTCGGTGCTCACCCTCGTGGCCTGGCTGGTCGCGCTGGTGGCCACCGGCGCCGTGATGGCCAGCATCTACAATTCCATGAGTTCCCGGCGTCGCGACCTCGCCATCCTGCGCGCCCTCGGGGCGCGCCGCCGGACGGTCTTCGCCGCCATTGTCCTGGAAGCCGCCACCATCGCCGCGGGCGGAATGATCCTCGCCTACGTCATCTACCTGGCCATTCTCGCCGGTGCGTCGGCCGTCATCCGCGCCCAGACCGGGGTGGTACTGGATCCGTTCCAACCGGACGCTGTCCTCCTTTGGGCGCCGCTGGCCATGATCGCCCTTGGGGCGTTTGCCGGCATTGTGCCGGCGATCAAGGCCTATCGGACCGATGTGGCGACGGGACTTACCCCTGAGTCGTAATATCCTGGACTCCGCTCCCGCAATTTACAGATCCGCCCCGGATGCTACACCTTTCCCGGACATGAATCCGCGATTCCCACTCACCGCCCTGCTGGCCACGCTGCTCGCGCTGGGCACCGGCGGTTGTGGCGGTCATGGCGATGTGGATGGCCACGAGGACGGTCAGGCCCATGCGGGCCATGTGCACCAACCGAAATACGGGGGTACTCTCGTGGAACTCGGACGCCACGAGGGAAATGTCGAAGTCCTGCTCGATTCCGCCGCCGGCAAGTTCACGCTCTACGTACTCGACGCTCACGCCGAGAATTTCGTCCGAATTCCCGCCCGCACCGTCACCCTCGTCGCCGAGGTCGGTGGCAGTCCCCGGGAACTCGTCCTACAGGCCGTGGGCAATGCGGCCACCGGGGAAACTCCCGGGAACACCTCTCAATTCGAAGGCACCGCGGATTGGTTGAAATCCGCCCCCCCGCTCACGGGTCGAATCCCGGAGCTGACCGTGCAGTCCAAGACTTATCGCGATATCCGTTTCCAGTTTTCCAAGTGACCCCATGAACCTGCGCCCCCTTCCCCGATTCGCCGTCGTCGTCGCCGCCGCCGCCGCGACCCTGCTGAACGTCACGGCCCAGACGCCGCCGCGGGGCGAGCCCATCAAGCCGCTGGCGCCAGCGCCCAAGGGCGATCCGATCCAGCCCGCCGCCTCGAAGGCCGCTCCGAAGCCCGAGGCGTTGGCGTCCGCCGTGGCGGGAGCGGATGGCGTCACGTTGGTCGGATTCGACAAGCTGAGCGGATTCAAATACGAGGTGCCCGAGGAAAATCCGGGTAGCACGCCCGCACTCGCCAATCCCGACTCGCAAATCCCGGAGACGGTGAAGGCCTTCAACGGAAAGCGCGTCGCGCTCAAGGGATTCATGCTGCCTCTCAAGGTCGAACAGGGCCTGGTCACGGAACTCCTGATCATGCGCGACCAGTCCATGTGCTGCTACGGGTCCGTGCCCAAGATCAACGAGTGGGTGTCGGTCAAGATGACCAGCAAGGGCGTGAAGCCGGTCATGGACCAGGCGATCACGATGCAGGGCACCCTCAAGGTGGGTGCGATCCGGGAGAACGGGTACCTCGTGGGAATCTACCAGATGGACGGCGAGAAGATGGACGGTCCACTGGGACTCCAATAACTCCAGCAGAGATTGAACGTCCCAGCGCCGGCACGTTCGATGGAGCAGAGGTTCGTCATTTGAAAGTCCCCGCTCTCACTGAAATCACCGGCCTGTCGCGCCGCAGTTTTATCCGGAACGCCCTTTGGATGACCCCGCTGGCCGGAATGGCCGACGCCGCGGTCATCGAACCCTCGTGGTTGTCGGTGCGCACCCTCCGCCGATCCGAGGCCACGCCGCGCCACCGGTTCGTGCACTTCACGGACGTTCACTACAAGGGTGATCCCCGACCGCTCCGCACGGTCGTCCAGCGCATCAATCAGCTGAAGCCGGACTTTGCCTGCTTCACCGGCGACTTGATCGAGCACGCCCGCGATCTGCCCGCCGCGGTGGAACTGCTGGGCGAACTCAAGGTGCCGCTGTACGCCGTCCCGGGAAACCACGACCTGTGGAGCCATGCCCGCCTCGAACTGATCGAGGAGGTCTGTGTCGCCACCGGCGGCGCCTGGCTGGCCAACCGTCAGGTTTCGCTGGCGGACGGCGCCGTGGAGATGATCGGAATCGAGCGCTTGCCCGCCCGATTCCAGACCCGTCCCGGCGCCTTCAACCTGTTGCTGGTTCACTATCCGTCCTGGTCCCGACAGCTGCGTGGACAGCAATGCGACCTGATCCTCGCCGGGCACACCCACGGCGGACAGGTCCGCGTGCCGTTCTATGGTTCGCTGATCACCCCGTCGCACACCGACGGATACGACCTGGGGCACTTCGACACCCCGGGAGGACCGCTGTATGTGAATCCGGGCATTGGCACGCTCGGCAACTTCGAGTTCCGGTTCAACTGCCGCCCCGAACTGACGGTGTTTGAAGTCTGATCCGAAGCGCGCTCCTACTTCGACGCGATCACCGCGACATTGGCGGACGCCGGCAACGGATGTTGTACGGCCGCACCAAATCCCGCCTGCGACAGCATCGATTCATATTCCGCGAACGTATAGGCATCTCCCTGTGGCGTGGTGGCCAGCATCACCAGGCTGAAGGTGGCGGCAGCGGGCGGAGTGACCCGGTCGGGATTCGGCACGAATTCCACGATGGCCACGGATCCCCCCGGTCGCAACGCGGCGTGGGCCTTCCGGAGAAAACGGACACAATCCTCCGCCGAGAAGTGATGCAGAAAATTCGGGGCGAGGATCACGTCGTAGCCCTCGCCCAACGGGACTTCGAACGCGTCCCCAGCCAGCAGGCGCAACCGCTCCTCCAATCCCGCCGCCGCGGCATTCTCCCGGGTGACCTCGAGCACCGGGGCCCAATCGAGGGCCACCAACTCGGACTCCGGATGCCGCCGCGCGAGCGCGATTCCCCACATGCCATGGCTCGCCGAGACGTCGAGCACCTTCCGCGGAGCCGTGTGCGCCAGCAGATCCGCCAACCCCTCCGCGGCCGGAGCCATCATCGGTCCCATGCACCGGGCAAACGACATCCAGACCGGATGCTCCGTGGCGACCGTCCCCTGCGGACTGTGCGCCGCGCCCCCCACACGCGCCGCAGCCGTCAGGTGGTCGAACGCCGTCCGCAGGTCGGGGGACAGGAGAAAGTCCACCATGCCGCCCGCGTAGGCCGGTGAGCGCCGGTTCAGGAAGACGGCGCTATCCCGCGTCAGGGCGTAGTGGTTCCCGGACTTGGACAGGAACCCCGAGACCGTCAGGTAGTCGCACAGAATCCGGATTCCGCGCTCCGGGGCGCCACACGCCGCACCCAGTGCCGCCGCCGTCCGCGGCCCGTCCGCGAGATGGGTGAAGAGATCCAGTTCGATGCCCGCGCGGATGGCCGCGGAGCGCTGGTAGGCCGTGATGGTCTCCATCAGGAGAGCCGGCGACGGCGGCGCACCGGCGGCAGATTCCGTGGACACCGGGGCAGCGTAGGAATGACGCCCCACGCCGGCAACGTTCGGATTCAGGAAGATTGCGCCGCCGCGAGGACCGCATCCAGGTCGAGCGGAAGGGTCACCATCGCCAATTCGCCGCCCGCCGTCCGGGGCCATTCCGATACGGGTCGATCCCGGTAGAGTTCCACCCCGTTCCCGTCCGGATCGCGCAAATAGATTGCCTCGCTCACACCGTGATCCGCGGCACCCTCGAGGGGAATACCCGCCTTGAGCACCCGCAGGACGGCATCGCCCAGCTGGGCGCGATCTGGATACAACAGGGCGACGTGGTACAACCCCGTGGTTCCGGGCGCCGGCGGTTGCCCGCCGGCGCTCTCCCAGGTGTTCAGGCCGATATGATGGTGATAGCCACCCGCGGACAGAAACGCCGCCTGGCTCCCGAATCGCTGCGTGACGGCAAACCCCAGCACATCGCGATAGAACCGGAGCGCACGTTCCAGATCCGCCACCTTGAGGTGGACGTGTCCGATCCGGACACCGGGATCCATTTCGCGGAATGAAGTGGGTTTCATGATGAGATCGTGACGACGCAGATCCGTACGAGCCCAAGGCCTCAATTCAGATCAAACAGAAGCACCTGGGCCGGCGCGGTGGCGCGAACGTCGAGAACCGACTCGCCGCTTACGGCGATGGCGTCCCCGCCGGACAACGCCTGTCCCTGGACCGTCACCTGCCCCTCGGCCACATGCAGCCAGGCGTGACGCCCCGCCGCCAATCGATGGGTCGCCGTTTGCCCGGGCTGCAAGCGCGCCAGCCACAAGTCGGCATCCTGATGGATCGCGATGGACCCATCCCGCCCCGCCTTGCTGGTCACGAGATGAAATGCGCCCCCGGCGACGCCGACCATCGACTTCTCGGCATACCGGGGCGTCACTCCGGCGCGATCCGGACGGATCCAGATCTGCAGCAGGTGCACCGCCTCGTCGCTGGAGGGATTGAACTCGCTGTGCAGCACCCCCGAACCCGCGGACATGTACTGCACTTCACCGGCGCGAATGATCCGGCCGTTCCCCATGGAATCCTTGTGCTCCAGCGAGCCCTTGAGGATGTAGGTGATGATCTCCATGTCCCGGTGCGGATGCGTGCCGAAGCCCATGCCTGGCATCACCAGGTCGTCATTGATCACCCGCAGGCTGCGGTAGCCCATCCAGCGCGGATCATGGTAGTCCGCAAAGCTGAAGGTGTGATGGGTGTCCAGCCACCCGTGGTTCGCGTGGCCCCGTTCGTTCGACTTTCGTACCGTCATCATGGGACACACCGTAGCTCGCCGGGGTGGGATTGCGGAAAGACCGTGTTTCTTGTCTCAGCATGCCTGAAAGGTATGCTCGCACCCTATGGAACTCCGGCACCTCCGCTATTTTGTCGCTGTGGCCGAGGCGGAGAACGTCACCCGAGCGGCGGGTGCCCTGCACGTCTCACAACCAGCGCTGAGTCGGCAGGTGCGCGACCTCGAGGCGGAATTGGGATTTGCACTTCTGAAACGCGGCGCCCGTTCGGTGAGTCTGACGGAGGCGGGGCGGATCTTTCTTCCCGAGGCGCGTGCCGTATTGCAACGGGCTGAAGAAGCGGTCGCCAAGGCGAGGACCGTCGCGACCGGCGGCAGCGAAGCCCTTCACATCGGATACGCGATGTCGCCCACGGTGCGAATCCTACCCACCGCGCTGCGCGGCTTTCAAACGCTGCATCCCGGAGTGCGGGTGCACCTCCACGATCTGTCCACCGGGGAAATGTTGTCCGGCCTGCGGGACGGAACCCTCCACCTCGCCTTCCTCATCTGCAGCACGCGGTCCCTGCTGCGCGGGCTCAAGTCTGAGGAGCTGGCCCGCACCGCAACCTGCCTCGCCGTCGCGCCCGGACATCCCCTCGCCCGGCGTCGTGCCGCCACCCTGGCCGAGGTGGCCCGGCATACGCTTCTCGGATTCAACCGGACGGAGTATCCGGATTATCACGAGGCCCTCACCGCGCTGTTTGCGACCGCCGGACTGAAGCCAAGATTCGCCCGCGAACACGACAGCGTCGCCAGCCTGATTGCGGCGCTGGAGGCGGGCGATGGCGTTGCCGTCGTCACGGAATCCCTCGCCTGCGTCGCCGGACCACGGCTGAAGCTCGTCCGGCTGAAGCCCGAGCCGGCCCCGTTTGTCATCGCGGCCGCGTGGCCGTCGAACGGACTGGTTCCGGTGGGGGAAGCGTTCCTCCGATGCGCCCGCGAGGCCGCCGCTGCATGGTCCGAATAGCAACGTTGGCGACTGCGGGCGTCGGTGGCTGCGGGCTGCCGCCCGCGGGTAACCCCTCCGACGCACCCCAGTGCGGAGGACCCACGCTCAACCCCATCCCCGCCCCCTCATCCGCAGCACCACCGCTGCGGACCGATTCCAGAACCGCGCCACAGCGCGGCTCCACCCGCGGATCCCCCCCTCAGGTGGCTGCGGGCTGCGCCCGCGGGTGACTCCTCCGATGCACCCCAGTGCGGAGGACCCACGCTCAACCCCATCCCCGCCCCTCATCCGCAGCACCACCGCTGCGGACCGATTCCAGAACCGCGCCGCAGCGCGGATCCACCCACCAACCTTAATTCCCCACAGCCGACCGGATGAACGCCTTGATGTCCTCGGCGGATTTCCGGAGGTCGGGCGGATTTAGATACAGCATGTGTCCGGCCTCGTATTCCTCGATCCGGATGTTCGGACGCAACTCCACCGGAAGGCCCAGTTGGCGGAGGCTGTGCCGAATGCCATCCGGCGGACACGCCAGATCCCGCCAGGCGCACAGTACCAGCACGCGCAGGTGCGGATTCTCCTTCATCGCGGCCTCAAGGTCCCCAGCGGTGCTGGGGTACCCGGTGGGCCGCGAGAAATTCCAGGGCTGGACGCTGGTCAGGATCTCATACGGAAGGTCCTTCTCGAATTTCAAATCCTCCCGCACATAACTGTTCATCGCCGAGGAAAACACGCCGCTGACGAGCACATGACTGGGATCGAACTCGGGCATCGCCGCAGCCGCGTTTCCGTCCCGGGAGACCACGCGGGAATCGAAGCGACCCAGGATTTTGCCTTCATTCTTAAGCAGCTCCTTCCGGAATTCCGAGGCCGACACGCGGAGGCGATGGTCCTGGATATATGACGGCGGCAATCCGGTGAGGCGCGCCAGGGCGTCCACCGCGGCCTTTTGCTCCGCGGGCGTCAACTCCGAGCCCAACCGCAGCGCGCGGGCGTAGGGTCCCTCCGCAAAGGCCCGGGACTCCGCGATCGCCTTGTTGAAGTTCGCCTGGAGGTCCGGGGGCAGTTTCTTGTGATAGTGCGCGGTGGCCGTCAGCGCCGGGAGGAAGCAGAGGAACGGCGTATCGGTCAGTCCTTCGCCCCGCAGCGTTTCGAAATCAATGACTCCCGAGACCAGGATGAGTCCGTTCAGGTAGAGGTTGAACCGGTTCTGCAGATAGTTCGCCAGACCGGCGGCACGAAAGACGCCATAGCTCTCGCCCGCCAGAAATTTTGGGGAGCGCCAGCGCTTCTCCCGTGTGGTGTAGAGGCGGATGAATTCCGCGACGGTCTGGATGTCGTTGTCCTGTCCGTAAAATTCCGGCGCCTTGTCCGGTTGCTCCGGGCGGCTGTAACCCGTGCTCACCGGGTCGATGAACACCAGGTCGGTGGTATCGAGCAGGGAAAATTCATTGGGAATCAGCCGGCCCGGCGGACGCGGCGGTGTGGTGCCATCGCCCGCAAACTCCACCCGGCGCGGACCGAAGGCGCCGAGGTGCAACCAGACGGAACTGCTGCCCGGCCCCCCATTGAAACAGAAGGTCACCGGACGCTCCGCCGCATCCGTGCGGTTCGTCTGCGTGTAGGCGATGTAGAACACCTGCGCGGTGGGTTTTCCGTCCTTGCCCAGGATCGGCAGCATCCCCGCCGTCGCCCGATAGGGAACCACCTTGCCGCCGATGACCACCGAAGCGTCGGTGATCACGGGTGCATTGGTCTCCTTCGACGACGCATCGGACTTGGCATCCGAGGGAGGCGCATTGGTTGCCGGCGCCGCAGGGCCTTCAGCGCGGACGCCAAGGGTCGAGAGGAACACCAGGAGGGATGCCGTCAGCAGGGAATGTTGCATGGTCAGATCCGGGAACAGCCTGCACGGTCCCCAGTGCGAAATCGAGAATTCCCCACCGGTGGAAAGCCAGTGGAGCGAGGAACCGGACAGCCTGAAGGCTGCACTACGAACGACCCGCTTGTAGTGCAGGCTTTAGCCTGTCCCCACCTCAATCCTGGCGGCGCACCCGGTAAAACCGCACCGGCTGCTCGGGATCCTGGGGAAGATCCGTCACCATCGGATCGGGCGTCTGGACGTTCATCACAGGGAACCAGTCCCGCAGATTGAAGCTCTCCTCAAGGCCCCACAATCCGGGAGGCAATGCAGCGGCGGTGAGCCGGACACCAGAGTCCCCGACCGGAAACACCCTCAGGGTGGGAACGACTGTCTCCGAACTGAGTTGGAGGGCCAATCGAAACTCGGACGTGTCGCCGCTCATACCATCCAACGCGAAGGCGTACTCGCGTCCGGCGCGCGCGAGGAAGCGCAGGGGCGCATTGCGATCCCCCACTTCAACAGACGCCACCTCCGTCAGACCGTCGACGCGCTCGCCTTCATAGGCCGCCAGGAGGGTGAACTGCGAATGCGCACCGACCAGCGTCACCACGGCTTCCCCGTCCGCAGGCGCGCGCCACGCATACCACACGGATCGTCCGCCAAAACGTCCGGCATGAAGCGGTTCCCGGAATTCCCGGGTCGAGAGCCAATTGGCCCCCTGCACCGTCCACTCCGTCCCCTCCATTCGTTGCCGTTGCGCGAAGTCATCGTTGGTCGGACGCAGCCGCATCCCGAGGTCCAGGGTGAAGGACTGACCCGGCATTTCCATCGATCCGACGAGGATCGTGTACGTTTCGCCGGCGGAGACCCGGAGCAGAACCGGGGATGGGGTCCCGGATCCCATCCCCCCATTAAGCAGAAGCGAATCCGACTTCGGCGTTGCCCCTCGATACACGGCGATCCCGTGGGTCAAGCGCAAGTCCCGCAGGGCCAGGAGCAGGTCGCCATCCGCCGGAGCCGTCCAAACCCACCAGACGGTGTTGATCAGATTGTCGGAGGGAAACGGTTCCCCGGCTTCGTGACTGGCCCCCAGTGTGGAACCGGTCACCGACGCGGAGGCACCCTCCAGGCGAGCCGCGTCCGCCATCCGATCATTTGCAGGCAGCGGCAACAACCGCCAGGTCCAGCGCAGATCATTCCGGTTGGCCAGAGGGCTCAGGTACACCAGCGACAATGGAACGCCTCCAGTCACCGGGTAAAAGCGCGGCTGCGCCTGGAACACCGGCGGATTGCCGATGGGCTCCACCGGGCGAAGCGTGGACAAACTCGACCCGGTCATGGGACGGACGGCATTGGCCGGAGCATTCTCATCGGGAAACGAAATCTCCAACACCCCGTCCCTGGGAGGTGTCCAAGCCCACCACACCGAAGCGACGACCGGATAGTCGAATCCGTAGCCCGGCTCGCCAGGCTCCAGCGTCGCCAGCGTGACATTGGCCCGCACCTCCCCGGACTCTCCCTCCAAGGTCACCCGCTGGGCAAAGTGATCGTTGGAAGTCGGGGGCTGGAAATCCCAAACCAATTCAAACGACGTGCCGTCGGAATCCGCGTTGGATTGCGCGACCAACCAGCGGTAGGTGACCCCAGCCTTCACCTCCCACTCCCCGCGACCGACCCCGCCACCGTTGTCCGAACGATTGCGAACCTCCTCGAGCGTCTCCAGCTTGGTTCCGGTGTAGAGCGCCATCTGGACGAATCCGCCCAACCCGACTGCCCGCCCCAGGAGCAGTCCGTCCGCGGGCGCCGTCCACTGAAACCAGATGTCGCTCGAAGTATTTCCGGAAATCTCGGGCGTGGCGCCCATCGTGTTCGACTCCTCCTGTCCAGACGTCCCGGTCAGAACGACCGCATTTGTGAAGCGGTCGTTGCCAGGACCAACCCGGAAGGTGCGGGGCTGCACGGGGACGATTTCGCCCCCGACCGTCTCCGGCAGCGCGGTCACCGTGTGACGCCCGGTGGACGGATGGGGCCAGACGAACTCCCAGGGCGGAGACGATACCGTCGCGAGCCGGGCGGATCCCTCATGGAAGTGAACCCGCGCCAGAGTGCCCTCCGCTTCGAGCGTATTCATCCGGACCAGCACGTCGGCCCCCGCCGCGAACAGTGCATCTTCACGGGGTTCACTGATCTCGGAGGTCGTCAATTCCAAGCGCAGAAGTCCGGAAGACACCACGCCGACCCCGGTCAACGGAGCGGCCAGACGTCCTCGGTACTCCGTCCCGGCCTGAACGAAAAACTTGAACCCGGATCCGCCCACCACCGGCTGCGCCTTGAGCGTCTTCAGTTCGGAACCCGTATAGAGGGAAAAGTTTCCTCCAGCGGGAACCGTGACCCGCAAATCCCCCGTGGCAGGCGCCGTCCAGCGGTACCACAACGTGCCCTTGAGACTCGCAGGACCGGGTGGTTCGCCCGCTTCCTGGCTCGCTCCAGACCAGGTCACCCGATTGGTCAGACGCCGTCCCTCCAGCACCACCGCATTGGTGAAAAGATCGTTCGTGGGAGACACCCGGAACGCCACCACCGGCGAGTGCGAAACCCAGCCCTGCACATTGGTGGCAACCGCCTGCACCTGGTGCAGTCCCGCCGGAAGCAACAAGCCGGCGGATCGAAAGGGAGCGGTGACCACCGTCTCCAGATTGGTGCTTCTCACGGTGCCGAATTCCGAAACCGCCTCACGATAGGTGACGGACGCCCAGGCTCCATCCAGGGACGGGACCGCGGGCCGGACGGAGAATGTCACGGGCGTTCCTGCAAGGATCACGGCGTCCGCCGCGGGTTCGACCAACTGCAAACCTCCCAATCGCAGGGTGAGGTCAAACCCGGGCACGCCTACGATTTGAGGCGGACTGCCGGGCCCGCGGCGATCCACTGCAATCGAGTACCGGGTTCCGGCCGTCACGGGCATCCGAAACCGTCCAAAGAACGAACCCAGCGGGTCCGCAGGAGTCACCGCCTTCAAATTGGCAAATTCCGCCCCGGAAAACAGCGCGACCGGCAGCCCGCCCGCATCCACTTCCAGAATCCCCGTGTCCGGAGCCGTCCAGCGCCACCAAACGGTGCGACCGGCGGCATCGGCCCCGAGCGACGGCTCATCCGCCTCCAGGGTCGCGAGCCAGTTGGTGCCCCGAACGGACACGAATCTCTCGGTGCCCAAATCCCCGGCCGAAGCCCAGTCGTCATTGGGCGGCCGCGCCTCGAATCGGTGTTCGCGTTGAAATCCCGTCGGTCCGGGCACTCCGAAAACCGTGTCCCCCACCACGACCAGAACGGATTCCCCAGCAGCGAGTTCGAGGATGCCCCAGTCCTGATCAAAAACCTGCCGGGCGGGCCAGGTCAGCGACGCGGGAGAATCGCCCTGGGCGAACCGGAGGCGGACAAAGTGCTGGGAGTTCGATTCGGGGGTGCTCGCCACCCGGACGAGCAGGGCACCGGCTTCCGGGGCGGTGAACCGGTACCAGACCGTTCGATCTCCAGCCTCATTCGGGGTCTCGCCCGGCTCCAATGTTCCCAGATCATTGCTTCCGACACGCTCGCCGCCCTCCACCGGCAACACTTCGGCCGCCCCAAAGGCATCATTGGAGGGAGGCGCCGCGAATCGCGACCGCAGCGTCACCGTCAGGGTCGCCGGGAAGTCGTTTGGGATCGCCACTCGGAGATGAAGAGGAACCCCGCGCTTCACCGGTACAGTCAGATTCAATCCCGGTCCTCCGACCGGAACCAAGGACTCAAGGCTGGTTCCGCTGAAGACCATCAACGACGTCTGAGCCTCGATGCTCCACCAGCTTTCCAGGGACACCGTCCATTCCCCGTCGGCGGGCGGCGTGAAGACAAACCAACGGGACCCGACGTCCGGGAGCGCAGGCCCCGGCTCCCCAGGTTCGACAGTGGAAAAGTCATGGGGGAGAACCCGCTCCACCCCGCCGGCGGGAAATTCGACCGGTTGCGCAAACGCGTCCCCCTCGGCCTGGGCCTGAAACTCAAACTGGATCGACGCCCAATCGCCCGGCGTCTCGGACGACCGGGTGAGGCGGATCAGGTACGTCATTCCGGCCTCCGCATAAAACACGGTATTGAGATTGAGCCGGCCCGGGCCCAGTGCCTGGGGTACCGGCTCAAGGCGATCCACGGCGTCCCCGGTGAAAAACTCCGCCACGGCCACCGGACTTCCAAACGGCAGGGATCCCAGCCCCGCCATCACGCGTCCTGTCGCAGGCGCCCGCCACCGCCACCAGACACTTCCTCCGCTCGTGAACGCAGGCACTGGAGGTTCGCCGGCTTCCACGGTCGCACCGGAGAAATCGGCACCGAGCTGGGAGGGATTGCCCGGCACTTCGGGAGCGGACGCAAACGCGTCGCTGCCGGCCTGAACCACGACCGTGATCTCCCGCGAATAATACAGATCTCCATTGGAAGTCACACCCACCACGGACACCTGTTTTCTCCCTTCATCCATTCGCGGGATGGTCACCGTCGGACCGGCTGGAAAACTCAGGCCGCCCGGGTGCACAACCAGGTAGTCCAGCCCCGCAGGGAGATTCTCCAGCGTGAGCACGACCGGACCGGGGATGGCCAGCGTCGTCCCCGAGACCGGCGACGAGATGCGAAGGGACGAAAGGCTCACAACCCCTTCAATGGGTCCGGTCCACTGGGGACTGTACGCCGTCGCCGAGAATACGAGCGTTTCGCCCGCGGTTACCGGAAAGGGAAAGCCGGCAACGAGGTCGGGCAAAACCTCCAGGGATTGCAGCGTCGATCCCCGGTAGATTTGAAGGAAACCTCCGGAGGACTCCACCGAACGGAATGTCGCCAATCCCGAAACCGGCGGGGTCCATTCCCACCACACGGTCGGACCGTCCGAGAACCCCGGTCGCTCCGGTTCACCCGGCTCGCGGGTCGCCCCAAAGGTGTGTCCGGACAGCGTGACCTGCGTCCCCGAAACCCGCTGGCGATCGGCAAACCGGTCGTTGGGAGGGATCGGATAGAACCGGAGACGTGCGGACGCCGGAGGCGGTGTGTAGAGGACGGAACCGCCTCCTTCGGTCCAAATGCTGGCCGCGATGAGCAGGGTCTGTCCCGCGCGTACGGAAACCGGGGGCATCCTCCCGTCTGAGATCTGGGATCGCGCCTCCAACTGAAGGCCCGCAGGGGAATCACCACGATATACTGCAAACAGGGATTGGCCCCCGAGCGGGGTCAGCCACAGGGAGCCGTCCGCGGGCGCCGTCCACTCCCACCAGACGGAGGCTCTGGAAACCAGCGGAGCCGGGGCGTGATTCGGCTCGCCCGGCTCCTGAGTGGCGTCGAGCAGATACACCGGCAACACCTCGTCCGCCGCCGAAAGGATGGTTCGGTTGGCGAACGCATCGTTGTCCGGCCCCGCACCCAGCAGCCTGCCGAAAGGCCCGAGGAGGATCATCGCGACAACGATTCGGCAAAAGGCACGAAGGAAATACCTGTGTTTCATTCGGAGGTGAAAAGGACTGTCGCCTGGGTTGTTTCCCGGATCATCGGCGGCGCTCATCACCGGGCGATGGACCCTGCAAGCCCGGACTGATACTGAAAGCGGAGGATGGCTTCAATGCGTCCGGGGCGAAATTCCCTGATGGATTCGGGCAGCAGGATTCCCCGCGCCCGGGGACTGGAACCCTCCGTATCGGAGGAATCGGCCCCGCCCCACTTCCCGCGACTCCCCTACCCCAGGGCGTGTCCATAGGACAGAATCGCACCTCCGAACCAGGCGACCAGGCCGAGCACCCAAAACTCCATGCGCAGGCGACCCCACCCCTTTCCTGCGGGAGGGGACCACGCCGGGGGCGAGGCGTCGGGATTGGGGACTCACCTCACTCCACAGGATACCCCTTCCACACCCACACCAAGGCGTCGGCCAGGGTTTGCTGAAAGACACGGCCATCGCAATGTCCGGACCCGAGGCTGAACACGAACCGGTGCGGGTATCCCTTGGCCTGCAACGCGGCGGCCGTTCTCTGACCGGCCATGACCCAGTTGTGATGGTCGCTCTCCGGTCCCGTCGCTCCGTTGTCCTTGTCCGACACATGGGTGAAGATCCGAAGCGGCTTCCGGTCGGTGCTCTCAATGAGCTTCATGCCGGAATGATACTCCCAAGCGCCCAGCGGGTATTTCGCCTCCTCCGGGGCATCGTCATCCTGCTGGTCCACGAAAGTCCCGGAGTAGGCGATGATGCGACGGAAGAGGTCCGGGCGGAACCAGCCCATGGTCAACGCCGCCGCGCCGCCAGAACTGCACCCCATCACCGCCCGGCCCCACGGATCATCCGTGAAGGCAAGGTGGGGATAGGCCGCATGGATCTGTGGATCCTTCAACACCGCGGGCAGCACCTCGTCGTTGATGAATCGGGCGAGGCGGTCGGACATCGTGTCGTACTCCAATCCGCGCTCGCTGCTCTTGCTGTCGCTGCCGCCGTTCTCAACAGCGATGGCAATGAACGCGGGCAGGCGACGCTTCGGGTCCTTGGAAATCGTGAGGTTGTCCAGCGCGTTGCGGACCAGCGGGAGCTGTCCGGGCCCATCGTGAATGATGAGGAACGGAGCGCGGGTCCCGTCGTGGTAGGCCGCCGGCACGTAGACGAAGATCCTGCGCTCCGTCCGCACCTGGCGCTTCGCGGGCTCCAGCGTGGGATCATCCCCGCGGAAAATCCGGCTGTCCGACAGGCGCATGCTGAACTCGAACAATTTTCCCTTGGGATTCCCGAGGTCGGTCAGATCCGGATCCATCGAGTAGGCCGGCCCCACGGTAAAGGAACCGTCGCCTTCGGACGCGGGATTCTTCGGATCCGACTCCGCAGCCGTCGCCGGGGACAGCCGCGGCCCGGTACCCATCAGGGCCGTCACGATGCAAAGAAGGAACAACCGGTTCCTCAGGGGCGGGAAATGCATGCCCGCTTTTCGTCCATTGCCGCGCCGAAACAAGCCCGAAGTTCCGGAAGCAAACGATCCCGGGATTTCGCCCCGACTTGCGACTCGCACTCCAGCTCTCCCGACGCCAACTTCCCGTCATGCAACCGCTGGGCAAATCGCTCGTTCTGGCCGGCGCGGCCCTCATGGTCGCGGGAGGCCTGATCTGGTGGCTCGGACCCCGCCTGGGTTCGGGCGGCGGCCTCCTCCCTGGCGACATCAGCGTCCGCCGGGGCAATGTCTCCTTCCAGTTTCCCATCGTCACCTGCCTCGTCCTGAGCGCCCTGCTCACCCTGCTGTTCCGACTGTTCCAACGATGAGCGACGCCTCCCAGCTTCGTGTCCGCTGTCCCCGATGCCGCCAGGTGGGAACCTGGTTCGCCGCGGAATGGGGCCCCTTCTGCAGCCAGCGTTGCCGCCTGATCGACCTCGGCCAGTGGTTCAACGAGGAGCAGCGCATTTCGCGTCCCCTCACCCCCGGCGACTTCGAAGGATTCGACGAACTGCCGCCCGGGCCTGATCTCGACCGTCCCCGGGAATAGAAGGACCGCGGCTGCGAAGCATTTGGAGTGCGGTAGTCCTCTACCGCTTTCCGTCCCGGCGGGACGCGTGTTGAGGAACATCCCGCTGAAGCCGCGAACAACGCGTCGTTCCAAAGCGGCAGCTTCGCAGCCGCACAGCTCCAAGTGCCTGGCGGACTGCTTTACCCCGTTTGTCCCGAAGCGTCTTGGACTGCGGTAGTCCTCCACCGCTTTTCGACCCGGCGGGACACGCGGTGAGAAACGCCGAACCAATAGCTCCCTGGTGGCAATAGGGTGTCAGGTTCAACATTCATCCACTCGCAGGACATGGATAGGGTGACAGGTTCATTGTCCGCCTCGGGGTGACACTCAGGGAGTGGATCCGAACAATGCAGAAGCCTTCCTGTGCAATCCCACCCGAGGATTCGTCCTACAGTCAGGCCCCGGACTTGTTCACGGACGGCGGCACACCATCCCTCCCCATTCGGCGGGGTTCGGCTCGACCCGGGATGTGGTGACAGGTTCAGTATCTATTCCGCTCCAATCGGACGCACGATGGACAACGGACAAAGTGGCTGACATGCGGCTTCTGTTGCCTCATCCGCCCCCTGCATGGCTATGGACGAACTCCACGCACTCCCGGGCGTGGCTCATTGAGATCAGGTGGCCGCCTTCCAACAGCAAATCAACCCGCGGAGGAGGCGGAATAACGCGGTCCCGGGCACCATGGATTCGATACACCTGGGTTTCCGTCGCCCCCAACCCGTCCCACTCAAAGACGGCCTCGCACATGGAACGAACAAACGGGGTTTCGGCATCCCCGAACATCTGGGTCAATTCGAACGGCAGCCTCCGTGCGGAACATCGGAGCCAATCGACGGGTATGATGCGTACCAATGGGCGGAGGGCCGCGAGCACCGGACTCACCTCGTCCTTGGAGGTCGCGCTGCCGATCAGGAAGAGCATCTGAATTCTCCGAATCCTGGTGATTTCGCAGGCCACCATGCCACCCAAGGAGGCTCCCACGAGAATGTCGTCATCGTGGACGTTACACGCCATGCACATGGACTCGGCAACGTCACGGAGTGTCCGCTCCCCGGAATGGAGTATCCAGTTGTGTGCGATGAATCCAGGCATGGTCGTCCACGGAGACGGATACATCCGCCGATCCCCTCCCATTCCTGGAAGTGCATGAATCATCCCGAGGAAAGAACAGGATCGGGTGACAGGTTCATTGTTTGGATTCGGATTGCCCGCC
>JAEUHD010000111.1 GCA_016793645.1 Verrucomicrobiales bacterium | reverse complement strand
TTCCGGCTGAATGCGGACCAGATCAGCGCCGCTGGACACCTCCAGCTTCGGTTTGAGTTCCCCTCCGCCTTCTTCGTCAGCAACAGCGTTTCCTATTCGGTCTTCGGGGATCACGACATTGTCATCCGTTTCAAGAGTGGGGCGGGTGACAGCACCGTCCTCTATTCCAATCGGATCAGCCAGCCGACCCTGGCCACCATTGAGATTCCGGCGACCAACATCACCGCGACCCTGGGGGCCAACTCGATTGAGATTGTCCGGACCGGCCCCAACCCGGCCAATCCCCAATACTATCTCTATCTCGACTACATCCATTTGCGGGCGGATGCCGGCGCGAATCTGGATTCCGATGGCGACGGACTTCCCCTGGCCTGGGAAAGGGACAACTATCTGAACGACAACAATGCGTCCGACGCGAATTCCGATGTCGATCAGGACGGCCTGACCGCCCTTCAGGAGTACAACGGAGGCATCAATCCGACGGATCCTCGGCGACCGGACTCGGATTTCGACGGACTCGGCGATGCCCAGGAGCGTCTCCTGGGTACGGATCCGAACAAGGCGGACACGGATGGGGACGGACTCACCGATTACCAGGAGGTCAACGGAGTCCCCGCGAGTTCTCCGCTCCTTGTGGACACCGACGGAGACGGTTTCTGGGACGGCGTCGAACGGCGTCGCAATACCAATCCTTCCAGTGCCCTGAGCACCCCGACCCGGTTCCGGGCTGGAATCGGCGTGAATTTCGTGTCGAGCGGGGGCCTCGAGGGCAAGGTGGGCCCGAATGCCCTTGCGGGCCCCATTCCCCAGCTCAACTGGAACGAAACCCAGGCCCTCCCGCAGGGGAACAAACCTTCCGGCAATCTCTCGGATATTGCATCTCCAGTCGTGGGGCAGCTCGTCCGAAGCGACGGAACCAATCTTCCCAATGTCACCTTCTCCTGGACCGCGGACGGTGCATTGTCGACCGGGAACGATGGCTCGCCGGACAGCGAGTTGATGAACGGGTTCATCCGCGCCACCTCGGTCGCCGCGGCCACGGTCAATTTTGGGAACATCCCCTTCTCCCAATATGATGTCTACGTTGTCGTCGGCGCGACCTCGGATGGTTATCAGGGACGCCTGCGGCGCGGGACGGACCCGGCTACCGACCGTCTGTTCCAGGCGCTGTCCACGGCTCCGCAGTCGGAGTTTGTCGATATTCCCGCCGGATCCGCCCAGAACAGGCCCGGCAATGTGGTCCGGTACTCCGGGCTGACCTCACCCAGCCTCTCGGTGACGCTCACCCGCATCGCCGGCATCTCCCTCGGCATCCATGCCATCCAGATCATCGACACGACATTGGACAGCGATTTGTCCGGCATCCCCGACTGGTGGGAGGTCAAATATGGATTGCAGCCGGGTTCCCCGGCCATGGCGCAGACCGACACGGACGGCGACGGGTTGACCAACGCCCAGGAGTATACCCGGGGCAGCGATCCGACGGTTGCGGACACCGATGCGGACGGGATCCCCGACGGACAGGAGACGACGGTTGCCGCGTTGAAGGCGGATACCGACGGGGACGGCATCCAGGACAAGGAGGAAATCTCCGCGGTCCAGCCGACCAATCCCGCCCTGGCCGACACGGATGCGGACGGTGTTTCCGACTTCCAGGAGAAGCTGTATCGCTCGGATCCCACCTACAACGAAGCCGGCAGTCCGACCTTCTACGGGTGGACTCCCGTCTACCGGAGCAACCTTGCCCAGTGGGAGTGGAGCCTGGAGAACGTCCAACTGGTCTGGGACCACGGAACCGGCGCGCCCGCGCCCACCGAGGCCAATGAGTTGGAGTTGCTCAACCTGTCGGTGCGCAACAGCAACGGAGCCGACGCGCAGACCTTCCAGATGGTTCTGCGGTATTTCCGGGGTGTCATCACCCATTCGTTCTCCAGCGATTCCCCGGGCGGATTCAGCCAGCCGGATGGCCCGGGGAAGAACATTCGGGACGAACCTGCGTCCTCCCGCCTGGATGACATCACATCGAGGCTTGGATTCAGTGGCTTCGGACCCGCGGATGTTTCGGATCGCCTGCGATTCCGCCTCTTTGCCCAACGGGGTACCGGCAACTCCTGGAATCTCAGTTTCGAGATCCGCAATCAGACCCGGAATCAGGTGGTGGTATTCCGCAGCTTTCTGAACTGCACTGCGGCGCCGTCCGTGGACGCGGGGACGGCCTCCTGGATGAATTCCGCCGGGACCGCCAACCGTGCCACCCTGACCACCAGCACCGGCATCACCCTCTACTTTACCCCGACCCCCCTGGAGACACTGCCCAGCTTCGCGGCCACCCGGGATTCGGATGACGACGGGATTCCGGATGCCTGGGAAACCGCCCACGGCGGCAACCCCCTTGTGGCCGGCGATGCGTTGAAGGACGTCGACAACGACGGACTCAACGCCCGTGACGAGTATCTCTACGGAACAGACCCGAAGAATCCGGACTCGGATTCGGACGGGATCCGGGACGGGGTGGAACGCTTCAACGGCTCCGATCCGGCCAACCCGGCGAGCCTCCCGCAATTCGCCGGGTCCAACTGGCCCACCGGCGAGGATTTGAACGGGGACGGTCTGCCCGATGCGTGGCAGGCATTCTACCATGGCTATGAACTCAGCCCCACCGCCGACACCGACGGGGATGGACAGTCCAACGCCCAGGAAGCCCTCTGGGGGACCAATCCGTTTGACCCGGCGTCCCGGATCTCCCTGACCTTCACCCCGCAGACTCCTGATGTGCTTCTCACCTGGCCGAACCAACCCGGAAAACTCCAGACCCTGTTCTGGAAGACCGGGACCAACGACTGGGAGAAATACCTGTCTCCACCGCAAGTAGACAACGGAATCGCCAGTGTGGTTCTTGAGAACCGGATCGCCCTCTACACAGGCGAGCTGTACCGGGTGGACACGGAGGATGTCGATTCCGACGGCGATGGGCTGTCGGACTGGGCGGAGTCCGTCATTGGCAGCGATCCGTTCGATGCCAACAGCACCCGGACGCCGGTTCGCATCCTGAGTTCCACCGGCACCGTCCTCGGCTCCGTCTCCGGCGACTACGCCAACTTCGTGGAGCAACTCCGCCCGGCACCCTCCACGGGACCGCAGAACATGTCGCGCGTCCACGCCGCCCGGTTCCTGCAGCAGGCCACCTTTGGCGTGACTCCCTCCGAGATTGCCCGTCTCCAGCAGATGGGATACGCGGCCTGGATCGACGACCAGATCCAGAACCAGGCCGGGACCCTGATGTCTCCCTATATCCGGGGAATCCGGAAGGACTACTTCGGACCCCAGGTGGACCTGTCGTACAGCTACTCCAGCATCGACAACTCGATTCGCGCACTGAACATCCTGACCAGTTTTGCCCGGGGCGCGGTCCAGGGCCCCGATCAACTGCGCCAGCGGGTGGCGTTTGCCCTCAGTCAGATCCTCGTGACGTCCCGCCGGGCCGGGCAGTTCACGATGGCGCCTCTCGCGATGTCGACCTATTACGACATCTTCGTCCGCCGGGCCTTCGGCAACTACTATGACATCCTGCGCGAGGTGACCTTCAGTCCGGTCATGGGCCAGTACCTCAGCCACATTGGAAACCAGAAGGCCATTCCCGAAATCAACCAATACCCGGACGAGAACTATGCCCGGGAAGTCCAGCAGTTGTTCACCATCGGCCTCTGGGAACTCAACCAGGATGGCACCAAGGTCCTGAACGGCCTGGGGAATCCGATCCCGACGTATGGAACCCGGGAAATCACCGAGTTTGCACGGGTGTTCACCGGAATGTGGTACGGCGGCCAGCCCTGGGGTTCGGGCGGATTCAACGACGAGGACAACACGGTCCCGATGGTGATGTGGACCGACAAACACGACTTCGATTCCAAGTCGCTTCTGAAGGGATTCGTCATCCCTGCCCGCACCCCCAGCGTGGTCAATGCCGAGCGCGACGTTGAGGATGCCCTCCACAGCCTCGTCGACCATCCCAACACGGCGCCCTTCATCAGTTCGGCGCTCATCCAATTCCTGGTGACGGCCAATCCGACGCCGGCCTACGTCGCCCGGATCTCGGCGGTCTTCGCCAACGACGGGACGGGCACCCGCGGGAATCTGGGCGCCGTCGTCAAGGCCATCCTCCTGGATCCCGAGGCTCGGGATCCCCGATGGATTGTCGGCAATCCCGGCTATGGACGCCTGAAGGAACCGGTCCAGCGGGCCATGGCGGTTGCGCGTGTCGCCAACCTTGGTCGCTATCCGAAGCTGCTCTGGTGGGGCTTTGACGACTTCTACAACGCCTCGTTGCAGGAGCCCATGCTGGCCCCGACGGTCTTCAACTTCTTCCATCCCAAATACCAGCCTCCCGGCCTGATGGCCGACGCGGGTTTGGTGGGTCCCGTGTTTGAGATCACGGACAGCTACACCAGCATCTCCTTCCCCAACAAGCTGTGGGAGTACACGGAGAAGGGATTCCAGTACGCGAACTATGAGTTCCTGCCCGACTACTCCGAATTGCTCGCGGTGGCGGATGACGTGGAAGCCCTGCTCGACGAGGTGAACGTCCTGTTCTGCGGCGGACTGATGTCGGGCCAGACCCGGGATATCCTCCGGACCTCCCTGCAACAGATCCCATCCTATGATCGGATGATGCGAATCAAGATCGCCGTCTATGTCACCATTGCCAGCCCCGAGGGGGCGGTCCAACGCTGATCAACACTCCACTCCTGTCACACCCCCATTGTATGAACCCCATCTCCCGTCGTGGATTCCTGCGACAGATCAACTGCGCGGCTGTCGGCTCCGGAGCCCTGCTCAACACCCTGCTCAACCTCAAGCTGGCGAACAGCCTGACGGCGCAGACCACCCCCAGTCACAAGGCGCTGGTCTGCCTGTTTCTGAACGGGGGAATGGATTCGTTCAACTTTCTGGTACCCACCGATTCGCGGTATAACACCTATTCGGTCTCCCGGGGGGTGGCGGGATCCGAAGGCGGTCTCTCCATCGCACAGTCCTCGTTGCTTCCCCTCACCAACGCCATGAGCGGCTATGGACTGCATCCGTCCTGTCCCCAGATCCGGGACATGGTCAATGGCACGGGCCAGTTCCCCCAGAAGCGGCTGTCGTTCATTGCGAATCTGGGAACGCTGGTGCAGCCCATCACGAAGGCACAGTACAACGCCTGGGAGAACGGCAACAACGCGGCCCTGCCCGTTCCCCGCGCCCTGTTCTCCCACTCCGACCAGGCGGAGCACTGGCAGACGGCGGTTCCCCAGGGTTTGGCGCACCTGACCGGGTGGGTCGGGCGTGCGGCGGACATCCTCAACGCGGCGCACAACCAGGGGGGCGTCTCCATGAGCATCTCACTCAATGGAAACAACGTGCTTCAGGTGGGAAACCAGACCCAGCCGTTTGCGATCACCCCCAACGGTTCGCTGACCTTCTCCTCGGATGCCGGCGGCTCCCCGATCAACCCGTTGCAACTCAAGAACAGCACCCTGCGGAGCACCCTGGACCAGCATTACGCGAACCTCCTCACCGAATCCTTTGCGCAGATCACCAAATCCAGCGACGAGGCCCAGCAATATTTCCAGGCTCAATACGAGTCCACCGGTGCCAGCCTCGGGGCCACCGTGGACGCCCTGTTCCCGGCCAGCAATGCCGTCGCGATGACCCTCAAGGCGGTCCTCAAGTCGATCAAGATCAGCAGCCAGCTCGGGTTGAGCCGGCAGTCGTTCTTCGTGAACATCGGCGGCTGGGATCATCATGGGGAACTTCTGGATACCCACGCCGGAATGTTGTCGACCCTCGACACCGCCATTGGCGCGTTCCAGCGGGGCCTGGACCTTCTCGGATTGTCGAACCAGGTCATCACGTTCTCCGCATCCGATTTCGGGCGCACGTTGCGGTCCAACGGCCGCGGGAGCGACCATGCCTGGGGCGGAAATGCCTTTGTCTTCGGGGGCCCGGTGGACGGCGGAAAGTTGTTTGGGACCTACCCCAGCCTCGCGTTGGACGGATCGGACGATGTCGGGCGTGGCGGGCGCATGCTTCCCAGCATGCCCATCGACAAGTATTTTGCGGAACTGATGCGGTGGTTCGGGGTGCCCAACGGCAGCCTGAGCTACGTGCTTCCCAACATCTCGAATTTCTATAACGTGAATTCCACGACGCCGCCGATCGGCTTCGTGTTGCCATGAAACGAACGGGGCCCTGGTTTGGCCTCATCCTTATTGTCGCTGGCCTTCTGGTCTGGCTTTTGGTCAGACAACCAGGACCTCCCGCGTCCACTCCGGCACCCCCGCCGCCGGAGAAACCCCCGGAAACTTCCGGAATCCGGGCCACCACGACGCCGATCCTCCGGGGGCCGGATCCCGGGAGCCCCCGCGCCACGATTGGGGAGGAAATGCTTCTGGATTACGGGTCCCCCGGCACCACCCCGGTCAACGACCTCAAACTTCTCGGGGCGCTGATCAACAACATGGGTCTGCTCGTCAAAAACGTGTACGAACGGCCCATGAGCGGAAACGAAGATTGGGCGAATGCCCTCCGGGGTCAGAATCCGGCCCACCAACGGTTCCTCCCCGACAACCACCGGGTCTTCAATGCCGACGGCCTGCTCGTGGATCGCTGGGGTACGGTGCTGTTCTTCCATCCCGTCGGATACAAGCGGTTCGACGTCCGCTCCGCAGGACCGGACCGCCGGATGTGGACGGCGGATGACATTCACCGGGACGCGGACGGCACCTTCCGGGAACCCCAGGCCCTGAACCGTCCCGGCCTCTACGATGCGCCGGCTTCCGGCAGGTCCCAGTGAAATTGCGGTTCCGGGCGCAACTACTGCGCCTGGTCATGGCGAACCCGGAGAGTTCCTAAGAAAGTTCCGCCTGCCACGTTGTCCCGGGTGCACGGCATGGAGTCCAACGATCTCGCAGACCCCTCCGAAATCCGGGAACGACACTCGGAATTCATCCGGAACGCCCTCGAGCGCTACGAGTCCCCGCTCGTTCGCTACGGCTACGGGTTGACCGGAAACCTGGAAACGGCGCGGGACGTGGTGCAGGACACCTTCCTGCGGCTGTGTGAACAGCCGCCCGGGGAGGTCGACGGGCACCTCGCCCAATGGCTGTTCACGGTCTGCAGGAACCGGGCCCTCGACGTGCATCGAAAGGCAACCCGCATGACTTCCCTCGCTGAAGGCGAACTCGACCAACGAGCCTCCGCCGATCCTTCCCCCGCCGAATCCGCCGTCACGCGGGATACGGTCCATCGAATCGACGCTTTGCTGGAGGAACTTCCCGTGAACCAGCGGGAGGTGGTCCGGTTGAAGTTTCAAAACCAGCTGAGCTACCAGGAGATTGCCACCGTGACCTCCCTCAGCGTCGGGAACGTCGGTTTCCTGCTCCACACGGCTCTCAAGACACTCCGGGGCCGCCTCGACCGGCTCGAACGGCCCTCGTCCCTCCGCGCCTGACCCCCTCCGCCCCCGAACTCCAGCGTTCCACGACCATGAAGCTTTCCCCCGATTCCCCCGAACTGACCGCGTACGTCCTGAACGAACTCCCTCCCGCCGAACGGGCCCTTGTCGAATCCGCCTTACAGGAATCCGATGCCCTCCGGGCCGAGGTGGATCAACTCCGCGAGGTTGCCGAGCGGATGGTGGACGCTTTCGCCACGGAGCCCGTGACGGCCCTGACCCCGGAGCAGCGGCGTCGAATTCTGGAACAAGGCCGGCCCCCCATGCCGCGGGCCTCAGGGGCTTCGGCGTCGCCCGGGGAGTCCCCTCTCGTGGCCTGGTACCGAATCCTTCGCGCCCACTGGGCGTGGGCCACGACCGCCTTGGCAGCCCTGGCGGTGACGCTCATCGCACTCCGGCCGGACCGTTCCGCCGATCATCGCTTTCAGGAACTGCGATACCAGGTCCGGCCGGCCCCGGAGACCGCGGTTCCGGAAACGGCATCCCGAAGCCCGGCCCAACCCACCAATCCCCCGGTCGCCGAGCATGATGTGGATGCCGTCGCCAGTTCCCTGTCGTACTCCCTGTTGTCGGGCGCGAGCTCCCCCGTCATTCCGCCCTCCGACTCCTTGGCTGCGGCAGCCGACAAACAAACCTGGGTAATCTCCGAAACTCCGGTTCGGGAAACTCCCCCGGAGTCCCGCGAGTTTTCCGTCCAAAACAACGCACCCGAAAAGACTGCAATTCCACGAGCCAGGGTTCTCCAGGAATCCCTGCAGCGGTCCGAAACACCACAATTGGGACAGGCCGTGGTGCGTTTCAAAGAATCGGCGGCCTCCGAACCGTCCGTGGATGACGACTTCTACTTTTCGGGATTCTATCCGAAGGGGTTTGCGGGGCCGGTCCTAACTGCCACAGATCCGGATCTACCCCGGCATTTGGCTCTGACTGTGAGTTCAGCGGGCCAGGTCTCCCGGACGCCCCCTTCCGCCGAGAGCTATGCGTCCGTTCATGAAAACGTCTTTAAATCCCCCGCCACGGCTCCCCTTTCCACGTTCAGCCTCGATGTGGACACCGCCAGCTATGCCAACGTCCGCCGCTTTCTCCGCGAGGGATCGCTTCCCCCACCGGATGCCGTTCGGATCGAGGAACTGATCAACTACTTCCGCTACGACTATCCCCAGGCCAAGTCTGGGGAACCCTTCGGCACGGATATCGAAATCGCGGAGTGTCCGTGGCGCGAAGGCAACAAGCTGGTCCGCATCGGACTTCAGGCGCCCAAGCTGGAGCCTCGCGAACGTCCCCGGGCCAACCTGGTCTTCCTCCTCGATGTCAGCGGATCCATGGAGCCCGAGAACAAGCTGCCCCTGGTCCAGCGGTCCCTTCGCCTGCTGCTGGACCGGCTCGGAGAGCGGGATTCTGTCGGCATCGTTACCTACGCGGGGGAATCCCGGGTCGCACTGGAGCCCATCCCGGTCACCGACGCGGGACGCCAACGCATCCGGGCCGTCATCGAGGGCTTCCGCGCGGGCAGCGGAACCGCGGGTTCCGTGGGAATCCAGAATGCCTATGCCCTCGCGACCAACCACTTCATCCCGGGAGGCGCCAACCGGGTCATCCTGTGCACCGATGGCGATTTCAATATCGGCATCACCGATCCCCAGGAACTCCATCGCCTGATTGAGGAAAAGGCAAAATCCGGGGTCTTCCTCAGTGTCCTGGGCTTCGGCATGCAGAACCT
Source organism: Verrucomicrobiales bacterium (assembly GCA_016793645.1). Taxonomy (GTDB): domain Bacteria; phylum Verrucomicrobiota; class Verrucomicrobiia; order Limisphaerales; family UBA9464; genus UBA9464. The sequence continues at coordinate 14,653 of JAEUHD010000111.1, read as the reverse complement.
GAAGGACAGCACCATGGAGATGCTCGCCGACAAGGGGAACGGGAACTACGCGTATGTGGACTCCTTCTCCGAGGCTCGGAAGGTCCTCGGCGAACAACTGGAGGGAACGCTGATCACGGTGGCGAAGGATGTGAAGGTCCAGGTGGAGTTCAATCCCGCCCGGGTCCGGTCCTATCGACTCATCGGATATGAGAACCGGGCACTCCGGGACCGGGACTTCAACGATGACACCAAGGACGCGGGTGACGTGGGCGCCGGACACCAGGTGACCGTCCTCTATGAAATCGAACCCGCGACTCCCCACCTGGCTGGAACGGATCCATTGCGCTACCAACCCCAGCCGGAGGCCCCGGCGCCAAAACTCAAGCCGGGCCACGAGGAGGAATTGTTGAACCTCAAGATTCGCTACAAGGCCCCGGAGGGCGAAAAGAGCCGTCTGATCGAGCGGCCGGTCCAGGACACCGGCGGGGTCCTTGCCCGGGCGTCGGCCGATTTCAAATTCGCCGCGGCGGTGGCGGGATATGGCATGCTGCTCCGGAATTCCCCCCAAACCGGCCCGTGGGGTTGGAACGACGTCTTGAGTCTCGCGGAACAGGGCCTGGGCACCGACCGCGAAGGCTATCGCGCGGAGTTCGTGGACCTCGTACGAACCGCACAGAAGCTGTCGAACCGGAAGTGACCGACGGGACTCCGAACGCGCGGTCCGCTACGGCGAATCCGTCCCAGAGTCCGGATGCGTCGTCCCTGGGGGGTGTTCTCCGCCGGAGGGCGGAGACCCGATTCGCCGAAGATTCACCCGCCCGACGCGCAGGCCGGTCAGTTCCTCCACGGTAACCTGATAGTCCCCCAGCTCCAGTCGATCCCCGCGTCGGGGGAAGCGTCCCAGACGATGCGTCACCCAGCCGTTGATCGTGGTAATTCCCTCCGCATCGACGGAAGTTCCGGTGAGTTCCGCGAGCTCGAACAGCGGCAGCGTTCCGTCCAGATCCCAGCTCCCCTCACTCGTGCGGGTGAGTCGCGGCTTCTCGTGGTCGAATTCGTCCTGAATCTGCCCGACGATCTCCTCCAGGACGTTTTCCAGGGTCAGCATGCCGGTGGTGCCGCCGTGTTCGTCCACCACCAGGGCAAAGTGCAGCTTCCGGTCCAGGAAGAGTTTCAACACCTTCTCCAGGCGGGCGGTCTCCGGCACGTAGATGACCGGACGCGCGGTCGGAAGCAAATCCGCCCCGGTGGCGGCCTGGTTCCGAAGGGCAAACAGGTCCTTGAAGTGGACCACCCCAGGGGTCCGATCGAGATCCCCCTCCTCGCAGAGGGGAAACCGCGAGTATCGGGTGCGTTCGGCAACCTCGAGGCACTGCTGGAGGGTGGCCGTCGTGCTCAGCCCGGTAATCTCCCGCCGGGGCCGCATGACTTCAGCCACCACCCGACGGCGCAGATCGAGCGAGTTCAGAACGATTTCATGGCCGAGATCCGTTCCGCCTGTTTCCTTGCCGGCCGAGAGGATCATGAGCCGCAACTCCTCGGGACTGTGGGGTTCCTCCTCGTCCACGGCCTCGACCCCCAGTTTCCGGGCCATCCACAGCGCCGCGCCATTCACGATCCAGATGAAGGGGGTGGCCAGACGATAGAACGCCGTCAGCGGACCGGCGGTCAGGAGCGCGACGGGTTCGGTTCGGTTGATCGCCAACGCCTTGGGCAGCGCCTCACCCAGCGTCATCAGGAGGAAGGACATGACGACGAATCCCGCTCCGATCAGGACTCCGTAGGCCCAGTGCCGGGGCGGCAGATGCAGGGCATGCAGCAGCGGTTCCCCGAGGACCTCCACCATCGGCTCGACCCAGCGGCCCAGTCCCATGCCCGCCAGCGTGATTCCCAACTGCGTGGCGGTGATCGCCGCGTTGAGGTTACCCTTGAGATCCCGCGCGGTCTTCGCGCCTCGGCGGCGACGGGCCACCAGCGCGTCGAGTTGCGTTTCCCGGATCTTCACCAGGGCCAGTTCGGACGCGACAAAGAACCCGTTGAGGAGGATCAGCAGCAGGGCCACCAGCATGCGGAAGCCGAGGGTGGCGGAGAGTTCCATGATCACAGGATCACCTCCCCAAACACCGCTCCGAGGACGTCCGCGAGGGTCAGGAAGCCGCGCTCCCGCCGGGCGGAATCCACCACGATGGCCAGGGGCTGTCCGCTCCGCTGCAACCGGCGCAGGGCCTCCTCCAGGGACACGGTCTCCTCCAGGAACAGGGCGGGCCTGAGATACTCCCCGGCCACCGAGCGCGAAGCGCCGCTCGTATCGTGGAGGATGTTCTTGAGGCTCACGATTCCCGCAATGCGCGCGGAGGACTGGCCGGAGTCCCACACCGGAAGGCGGGTATGGCCCTTCTCACGGCACAAGCGGATGACCTCGGGAACCGGAGTCGATACATTGACGGTGTCGGCCAGTGCCAGGGGGCGTGCGAGATGCCCCACATTGCGATACTTCAGGTCCAGGACGCGGTGGATGAGCGTCCGCTCGATGGGGGCCAACTGGGTTCCGGGATCCAGGACCAGGTCCCGGACCTCGTCGCGGCTGGCGAAGAACTGGCTGTTCACCGACCGGCCGCCCGTCCAGCGCAGAAGGGCGCCGGTGAATCCCTCGATCATCGAGACCAGCGGCCACAGCAGCGCATGCACCAGGCGGAATGGCCAGACAAGCCAGAGGGCGAGGCGGTTGGGGAACTGGCGGAACAGCGCCTTGGGGAGCAGGTCGTCCACGAAATAGAGGACCAGCGCCGTGGCCGCAGTCAGGACCCAGAATAGCGGCGGCGACGCGCCCACCTGGGAGTCCAACCACATGACCGCGATCACCACGATGACAAAGTTCGCAAGTGTATTGCCCACCAGCAGTGTCCAGAGGAAATTCTCGGGGTTCGCCAGGTAACCCTGCAGCGCCCGCGCTCCGGGACGCCCTTCCCGGACCCATTGACGGATCCGAAGGCGGCTCAACGCCATGACGGCCGCCTCCATCCCCGACAGGAATGCCGAAAGCAGCAACGCCAGCAGGAGGATGGGCAACTGGAGGACCATGAAATTCATGCGGCCCCTCCCACGGCCTCCACGAGCAGCTCCCGCACCCGGCGCTCGTCCGCCGCCTTCACCGTGAACCGCACCCCGCGGTGCGTGAACACGTCGCCCGGCGCGGGGACCACTTCGGCGAGCTTCACCACCAGGCCGCCGAGGGTGTCGACATCGTCATCGTCACCCAGGGCCGGGAACTCGCGTGCGAAGTCATCCAGTCGCATCGCACCGCTCACCCGCCAGCGCCCCGGCGCGAGGCGCTCCATGACAAATCCCTCGGCCTCCCCTTCCCCGCGGATCGGGCCCACCACCGTTTCAAGAATGTCCTCCACCGTCACCAATCCCGCGGCGCCCCCGAATTCGTCGAGGACAATGGCCATGCCCCGCTGCTGGCGTTGAAGCGCCTGAAACAACGTCATCAGATTCATGGTTTCGGGAACGAAGGAGGGAAACTCCAGGGCCTCGTCCAGCCCGGCATCCGGCGAAAGCAGCAGGGTGCGGGCGTTCAGGACCGCGACAATGTTGTCGGGGGTCTCATCGTACAGGGGGATGCGATGGTGTCGCGCCTCCCGGGCTGCACGGATCAAGGCCCCCACCTCCAGGTCGTCCGGAAGCACCGTCATCCGGGCCCGCGGTCGCATGGCGTCGCCGGCGGTCCGCTGGTTGAGGGCCAGGACGCGATGGATGATGTCCTTCTCGGTGGCGTTCAGGGCGCCCTGCTGCTGGGCGAGATCCACCAGGTCGGCATATTCCTCCCCGCTCAAGCCCTGGGGGGCCGCGGGATTATTCCGCAGGACCGGATTCAACACCCGGCCGACCAGGCCCTGGGCGAACGCCAGCAGCGGCTGGGTCATGCGGACGAACAGGCGCAGCGGCCGGGAGACCCGGAGGGCCCAGGCCTCCGGACTGCGGATCGCCAATGCCTTGGGCGTCACCTCACAGGCAAACAGCACCACGCCCAGAAGGACGACCGCCCCGAGGAGGCGCTGCCAGGATTCCCCGCTCATCGACAACATGGCGAGGGCGACCAGGAGGAAATTCGCCACCGTGTTTCCGAGGACCAGGCTTGCCAGCAGGTCATCCGGTTTCGCCAGCAATTCGGCGACGACAGCCCCGGCCCGGGCGCGTTGTTCCGCCAATCGACGCGTGCGCCACGGACCGAGGGAAAAGAGGGCCGTCTCCGCCGCCGCGAAGAAAAAACTCGCGGCCACCAGCAATATCAGGAGGGGAATGACCCAGTTCCAGGGCAGCGACACGGACCGCACCATGGCTGGAACGTCGCGCCCATTCAATCCGCGGATGAGCGTCGTCCTCCGCGGGCGCTTCGGGCGCTTGACGTTCCGGCGAGGCTCGGCGAGGAGTGAGCGCAATGAAACTCACCTGGAAGGACGCCGAGGAAATCGCCTGGGCCCTCATGGACCTGTTCCCGGATCAGGATCCCCTCAAGCTCAGCTTTCCGAAACTCCACAAGATGGTCTGTGAACTGGAGGACTTCAGCGACTCCCCCGAGGCGTCCAACGAAAAGGTTCTCGAAAACATCCAGATGGCCTGGTTCGAGGAGAAGCAATAGCCCCCCCATGCCTAAAATTCCGGTCAATCCCCCGGCGTCCGCTCCGGCGCTGGGCCCATACACCCACGGCATCCGCGTGGGGGATCTCCTGTTTTGTTCGGGACAGATCCCCATCAACCCCGCGCAACCCGGGGGACCGGTGGTGGGAGACATCCGGGATCAAACACGACGGGTTCTTGAAAACGTCCGGCTGATCCTCGAACACCAGGACCTCTCCTTCGCGCACGTCGTGAAGACGACGGTCTTCATGACCAACCTCGCCGAATTCCAGGGCATGAATGAAGTGTACGCTGAGTTTTTTGCCGCCCCCCATCCCGCCCGATCCACGGTCCAAGTCTCAGCCCTTCCCCGGGGCGCCAGCGTCGAAATCGAGGTGATCGCCAGTCTGGCCGCGGGCTAGTCCGGCCCGCATTCCGGATCCCCCGCGTCACCGTGCATTCCTCCCAACTCCGCCTGCTCCCGGATGCCCGTCCGCTGGTGGACCGCCTGGGTGCGGCGTTTTTTCGCGGCGTTCCGGAGGTTCCGGGGGTGTATCTGCTTCGCGACGCTTCGGATGCGGTCCTGTATGTCGGAAAGGCCCGGAACCTTCGCCGCCGGCTCCACAGCTACCGCGTCGCCAATCCGGAAGGGATGCCCCGGCGACGGCTGCGGCTCCTGCATCTGGCCCGGCGCATCGAATGGGAGATCACGTCCGATGAGTCCTCCGCGATCGCGCGGGAGCGGGTCCTGCTCCGCGAATTGAAGCCGCGATTCAACCGGGCCGGAGTCTGGCCGGGACCGTCCCGCCATCTGGGGTGGCGGGTTTCCCGGGGCGGTCTGGAATTGGCCGTCAATCCCCCCGAGCCGCAGGAGTGGAACCTTCACGGCCCGCTCGGGTCCGGAGCGTCGCGCATCCGCACGATCTGTGTCCGATTGCTGGGGTGCGGATGGTATCCCGAGGGCGGCACCGGAACCTTTCCGGCCGGATGGCTCCAGGGCCGCCTTCCCACGGTGGTCCGCCTGGACCCGGGACCGGCCGGACCCGGAGCCCCCACGGTCGCGTCCTGGCTTTCCGATCTGCTCGAGGGACGGCCGGAGGCCATGCGCGCCTGGCTTGAATCGGGCGCCTTCCGGCTCGGGAGCCCCTTTGTGCGTGCGCTGCTGACCGCCGATTTGGACTGGATGGCGGAACGGAAGCTTTCCGGCGGAAACCGGCCGTTGACCTGTGACGGCGGGTCGACGTAACTCGACCGACATGCCGCAGCCATCCGGTCGCCATTGTGCCCATTCAGGATCCCCGCGGGGTCCCGTCCTCTGATGCGCTGGAGCCGATCCATGGTCCTGATCCTCGCGACGATCATCGCCGGGGTCGAGGTCGTCGCGGGAACCATCACCATCCGCGGGTCCGACACCATGGTCGTGCTGACCCAGCGATGGGCGGAATCCTACATGGCGCTTCATCCCGAGACGGCCATTCAGGTCAACGGAGGGGGCACAGGCACCGGGTTTGCGGCGCTGCAAAACCGATCCACGGACATCTGCAACGCCTCGCGCCGCATTCGCGCGCGGGAGAAGGAGAACTGCCTCCGCGCCTTCCGGAAGGTTCCTGCCGAGTTTCGTGTGGCCCTCGACGGACTGAACATCTACGTCAACAGCGCCAACGCCGTGGAGCATCTGAGCCTGGAGGATCTTGCGGCCATCTTCACGGGATCGGCCCGCAACTGGAAGGAATTCGGTGGCGCCGACGCCCCCATCACCATCTACAGCCGGGAAAACAGCTCGGGGACCTATGAGTTTTTCAAGGAACGAGTCCTGGAGGGACGCGACTTCACCTCCGCTGCCCAAACCCTTCAGGGCACCGCCCAGGTGATTGAGGCGGTTTCCCGGGATTCCGGCGGCATCGGTTATGGCGGTGCTGGATTTGGCGAGGGAGCCCGGCACCTGAAGATCGCCCCCACCCGGGGCGCGGAGGCGGTGGAGCCGACCGAGGAATCCGTGGTCTCCGGACGCTACCCCATCTCCCGCTTCCTGTACTGTTATGTGAATCCCGATCTCAGCCGGGCCGACGTCGCCGACTATCTCCAGTGGATCCGTGGATCCGAGGGGCAACGAATTGTCCGCGAATTGGGCTACTACCCATTGCCCGCGGACCTGCGTGCGGATTGAATTGCCGTCGCCGCACCGACCGCCGCCGTGTCCACACGATCCTCCCAGTCCCCCACCCGCTCCGCCGGATGGATGGGCCTTCGCCGGGGTCATCGGGCCCGCCCTTTCGAGTGGGTCGTGGAACGCCTCATCCTCGGCGTCAGCTTTTCAGCCCTGGCACTCCTGCTTCTGATTGTCGTCTTCGTCGGACGCGAAGCGCTGCCCATCCTTGTTGGCACGGCCGACAGTTCCCTGATCCAGCCGGTGATACCCGCGGCGGACATGGACCGGATCCCTCCCGGGGAGTTGCGCGCCTACCTGGGAATGACCCCGGCGGAGTTTCAGTCCATGGACCACGACACGCTGCTCGAAATCCTGAAGTCGCGGGAGGAAGGACTTGCCGAGGTGCCGCCGTCGTTCCGGGAGGATCCCGATGCGCGGATCAACACCACTGAGTGGCGACATCTCCTCCAGCCGAGGCGGTGGACGGGCTATCCAGCACCGACCCATGTCTGGCAGCCCATCGGCACCATCCATAAATACAACATTGTTCCCCTGATTGCCGGGAGCCTGAAGCTGACCCTGATCGGCCTGCTGTTCGCGGTCCCGGTGTCCTTGGCGGCCGCGCTGTATCTCAGCCAGCTCGCCCCGGCCCGACTGCGGGAGTGGGCCAAGCCCGGAATCGAACTCCTCGCCGGACTTCCGTCCGTCGTGATCGGCGTGTTCGCGCTCCTGGTTCTGGCCTCGGTGATGCAGAGATGTTTCGGATACCAATACCGGCTCAATGCCCTGGTCGCGGGCGTCGCCCTGGGCATCACGGCCATCCCCCTCGTCTTCACCATTGCCGAAGACGCCCTCACCGGGGTTCCCCGAAGCTACACCGCGGCCGCACTCGCGCTGGGGGCCACGCGCTGGCAGGCCGCCTTCCAGGTGGTCCTTCCCGCCGCACTCCCGGGGGTGCTCGCCGCGGTGGTTCTCGGATTCGGACGCTGCATCGGGGAGACCATGGTGGTGCTGATGGTCAGTGGGAATGCCAGCCTGCTGTCGTGGAGCCCATTCGATTCCACCCGTTCCATCACCGCCACCATTGCGGCGGAAATGGCCGAAGCGGTGGCCAGCGGGACCCACTACCAGATGCTGTTCCTGCTGGGCACGCTTCTGTTTGCCGTGACCTTCCTGACCAACCTCGCCGGGGACCTGATCATTCATCGAATCCGGCGCCAGCGGGAGGGCATCGCATGAGGGATCACGGGTTCCCATCCCCGGGGCGGCCGTCCTCCGCAGCATCGGCACTCGGCATCGCCACCACCGGACTCGCCACCGCCCTCATCCTGGTGCTTCTTGCGGTCATACTGGGCACCGTGGTGCTTCAGGGATGGCCCGCGCTCTCCTGGCGATTTGTGTCCACCGTGCCGCGTCGGGACTTCTTCGACCCCCAATCCGCGGCCGTGCTTCCCATGATCATCGGCACGACGACCCGGATCCTCCTGATGACCGTGTTCGTGATGCCGGTCGGGGTGATCACCGCGGTGTACCTTTCCGAATACGCCCGGGCGGATTCGCCCTATACCCACGCAGTCCGGGTGGCGATCGGAAACCTGGCCGGGGTCCCGTCGATTGTCTTCGGCCTCTTCGGCCTGGGCTTCTTCATCAATTTCCTCGGACGAAATCTTGACCGCCTGGCGGGGACATCCGGCCCCCATTGGGGACAGCCGTCCCTCCTCTGGGCCTCATTGACCCTGGCGGTGATGACCCTACCCGTGGTCATCGTCGCCACCGAGGAGGCCCTGCGGGCGACCCCGACAGGACTTCGCGAAGCCAGCCTTGCCCTGGGCGCCACCAAGCTGGAGACCATCCTGTGCATTGTGCTGCCCCAGGCCCTGCCCGGGATCCTCACCGGCGGAATTCTCGCCGTCAGCCGGGCAGCCGGTGAAGTCGCCCCCATCCTGTTCACGGGCGCGGCCTACTACATGGCCAGCCTCCCGCAGAAACCCACGGACCAGTTCATGGACCTCGGGTACCACACCTACATCCTGGCCACACAGTCGCCCAACATTGAACGGACGCGGCCGATTCTCTTCGCCACCGTGCTGGTTCTCCTGGCGCTCACCTTTTCCCTGAACGCCGTCGCCATCCTCGTTCGCGCACGCCTGCGCCGCACCGGGAGGGACATCGCGTGATCCGACTCCGATGAGCCCGCAGCCCCATCAGGATCCAGCGCCGCCCGTCCCGGCGGATCCCCCGCACGCCGAGGTGATCCGAACCCGGGACCTCACGCTCCATTATGGGGCCGTCCGTGCGCTGAACGGAATCACCCTGGGGATCCCCCGCCACCGGGTCACGTCCTTCATCGGACCCTCCGGATGCGGCAAGTCGAGTCTGCTCCGCTGCTTCAACCGGATGAACGACCTGATCGACAACGTCCGGATTGCCGGCCACTGCGAAGTGGAGGGGGAGGACGTCCTGGGACGGGACGTGGACGTAATCGGACTGCGGAAACGCGTCGGCATGGTTTTCCAGCGGTCGAACCCCTTTCCCCGGTCCATTCACGAAAACATCGCCTATGCGCTGAGAATCCACGGAATCCGCGACCGGGCCGCCGTGGAGGAAACCGTCGAGCGATCCCTGCGCGCGGCGGCACTGTGGGACGAGGTGAAGGACCGACTGGACGAAAGTGCCCTCCGCCTGTCGGGAGGACAGCAGCAGCGCCTCTGCATCGCCCGCGCCATCGCCATCCGTCCCCAGATCCTTCTGATGGACGAGCCGGCATCCGCACTGGACCCGACCGCCACCACGCGGATTGAGGAGCTGATTCTGGAACTGAGGCGCGACTACACCATCGTCATCGTCACCCACAATATGCAGCAGGCGACGCGCATCTCCGACTTCACCGCCTTCTTCTATCTCGGGGAACTCGTGGAGTTTGGGACCTCGGCCCAGGTGTTCACCCATCCGGCCCACCGGCAGACCGAAGACTATGTGACGGGACGATTCGGGTAGTACCCCGTCGCACCTCCGGGTCCTGCTTCCCCGCGCACCCTGAATCGGTGACCCGGGCTCCCGCAATTCCACGGTCGCCCGGCCTCCGTTCCGCCGCCCCCCAGGAGGGCGCCTCCGGGCCGGTGTCTGGATGCGGGCAGCCGGGCCTTGCTCCAAGTCGGGGATTCCCCATTCCCGGGGAATCGTCACTCTCGCGCCGTTCACCGTGACCTCATGACGCACTTCGAAACGGAGCTTCAATCGCTCAAGGAACGCCTGCTGGTGATGGCCAGCCGCGCGGAGGCGTCCGTGGCCCATGCCATGGAGGCGCTCGTCCAACGCGACGATGATGCCGCCCGCAGGGTCCGCGAGGAGGACGATGCCATCGACCAGTTGGAGAAGGAGATCGATGACCACGCCATCCGACTCCTCGCCAAGGCCCCGCTCGCGACTCAGCTCCGGTTGATCGTCACCACCCTGAAAATTGCCCGCGACCTCGAGCGCGTCGGGGACGAGGCCACCACCATCGCCCGCCGGTCCCTTGAATTGAGCCAGGAACCCCAGCTCAAACCGTATGTGGACCTCCCCCGCATGGCGGTCCTGGCCCGTGGCATGCTGAATGACGCCCTGGAAGCCTTCGTGGCCCGCGATCCGGGTCGCGCCCGGGAGGTGATTCCGCGGGATCGCGAAGTGGACGCCCTGAACAAGCAACTCTACCGGGAACTCGCCAGCTTCATGATTGAGAAGCCGTCGAACATCACCCGGTGCCTCAACCTCATGACCATCAGCAAGGCGCTGGAGCGGATCGCCGACCACGCCAAGAATGTCGCCGAGGACGTGGTGTATCTCTACGAGGGACGGGACATCCGCCACGGGGGCGCCTGAATGGGGGGAGTGCCCCTTCCCTGATGGCGCGAGGTTCCCGCGCTTGCCGCTTGGACCGGACGGTCCACCTCCGCTACAAACCCGCCGTGCAGACCCGCCCGCTCGGCCGCACCGGCCTTCAACTTCCCATCCTCGGTTTTGGCGCCAGCTCGCTGGGCCAGGAGTTTCGCAGCGTGACGCTGGAGGAGGCCCTTCAGAGTGTCCGGACCGCCCTCGATTGCGGACTCAACTTCATCGACACGTCACCGTTTTACGGACGGGGCATGAGTGAAGTGCTCCTGGGCATCGCCCTCAAGGGTGTCCCCCGGGATCAATACACCCTGTGCACCAAGCTGGGCCGGTATGATCTCGCCCATTTCGATTTTTCCGCGAGGCGGGTGGCGGAATCCATCGACGTCAGCCTCCACCGCCTGGGCACCGACCACCTTGACCTTGTGTTGTGCCACGACATCGAGTTTGTGGAGCTGCCGCCCGTGGTGGAGGAAACCATCCCCGCCCTGCGCCGGGCCCAGCAGGCGGGCAAGGTCCGTTTCATCGGCTTCAGCGGATATCCCCAAAAGATCTTCCGGTCCATCTGCGACCAGACCGAGGTGGACTGCGCGCTCAGCTACAACCAGTACACGCTTCAGAATACCCGGTTTGCGGACGAAACGGTTCCGTACCTGAAGGCGAGGGGCGTCGGCGTCCTGAATGCCGGTCCCTTCAGCGCCCGCCTGCTCACCCAGGCTCCCCTGCCCGCCTGGCTCAAGGAACCGGAGTCCGTCAAGGCCGCCGCCCGGGCGGCGGCAGACCTCTGCGCGCGCCGCGGCACCGACATCGCCAAGCTGGCCCTCCAATTCTCCTGCGCCAACCCGGACATCACGTCCACCATCGCCGGCAGCGCCAATCCGGCCAACATCCGGCGCTGGGCACAATGGCTTTCGGAGCCCATCGACACCGGGCTCCTCCACGAAGTTCAGGCGATCTTCGCTCCCGTGAAAAACCTCGGGCACGTCGAAGGCCTGCCCGGGAACAATTGAAGGCCGGCGCCGGCGGTGAGATCCCCGCGGACGCCGTGTCCCGGCTCCCAGGGTTCCGAAGGCGTCGCCCCTTGAGTTGCAGACAACCATCGTCTCGATCCGTAGACTCCGGGAACACTCCGTCGAAGGACCCATCCCAAACCATCATGAATCTCATGCGCTCTCTCCTCTGGAGTTCGCTGCTGGCCGCAACGTTCGCGTTGATCGGTTGCTCCACCCCAGCTCCCGCGACCACCCGGTACAAGTATACGACGCCGATTGCGCCCGGAGTGGCGGTGCCGGACACCTTGGAGAGCTCGCTCGGCACCCTCAACCTCCACTACGGCTATCCGTCGGCGGGGACCGTGGAAAAGATCTACGACAACCTGGATCGGTCACGCGCGTTGCAGGCCTATCTCATGGCCATTCCCATCGTCAACCAGGCCGGGATGCGCGATTCGATTCGGAAGTATGGCCCCGACAACCAGACGGATGTGATCTGGGAAGGACTGGTGGACGCCCGGACGGTTGAACTCACGGCAAACGACAATACCATCTACAACTTCGTCTGGACCGACACGCATCAGGGGCCGCTGGTCGTGGAGGTGCCGCCCATGGTCCTCGGTCTGATCAATGATTTCTGGTATCGCTGGGTGGCGGATGTCGGCATCACCGGTGAGGACCAGGGCAAGGGAGGCAAGTACCTTCTGCTTCCACCCGGGTATCAGGGTGAGGTTCCCAAGGGATATTTTGTCGTCAGGCCGAGCACCTATGGCAACTGGCTTGTGTTTCGGGCCTTTGTCGTCAATGGCTCCACCAAGCCGGGCGTGGAGTCCGTCAAGGCGCACTTCAAGGTCTATTCCTTGGCGGACGCCGCGAACCCGCCGCCCATGCGATTCGTGGACGGCTCCGGCATCCCCGCGAACTACGTGGCGCCCGGTGACTATCAGTTTTGGGATTTGTTGAACAAGGTCATCCAGGAGGAACCCAGCACCGGCAGCGACCCGACCACGCTCGGTCTCTTCGCCTCAATTGGCATTGAGAAGGGGAAGCCCTTCAATCCGGACGCCCGCATGAAGGCCATCCTTGCCGACGCGGCCAACATCGGCGCCGTCACCGCGCGCACCATCGCCTTCAAGATCCGTGGCAAGGACGCCTACTACTATCCGGACAGCACGTGGAGGCTCCCCTTCTTTGGCGGCTACAAGTTTGAAACGTCCCCCGGGGTGATGAACATGGATGGCTACATCTTCTATTACTACTTCGCCACCGGAGTGACCCCGGCGATGGAGATGAAGATGGTGGGCAAGGGATCCCAGTATCCCTGGTCCGTGCAGGACTCCGACGGCAATCCCTTTGACGGCGGAAAGTCATACAAGATGCACCTCCCCCCGAACGTGCCGGTCAAGGATTTCTGGTCGGTGATCGTCTACGACAACCAGACCCGGTCCATGGTGCAGACCGACCAGAAATCACCGAGCGTCAGCAGCCAGACCAGGGATCTGCGCGTCAACGCCGACGGTTCCGTGGACGTCTATTTTGGCCCCAAGGCCCCCGCCGGTTGGGAGAACAACTGGGTGCAAACCATTCCCGGCAAGGGCTGGTTCATGATCCTGCGCCTCTACGGACCACTTGAGCCCTGGTTCAACCATGCCTGGCGGCCGGGGGAAATTGAGATCGTGCGGTAACACGGACGAGCCTCCGCTTCGCTCACAAAAGAAAGATCCCCTTCAATGGCTGGGCGCACCGTCGAACTACGATCCACCACAAACCCGGACTCAAAACCCGAGGTCTCGATGCCCTCTCCGCGACCGAGGTCCAAATCCTGGCGATGACCCCATGTTCGCACCTTGGAGCAATTACTTCACGTTGACCGGAGCGTCGGGCGCGACCCTGCTCGGACTGCTCTTTGTCGTGGTCACCCTTGGGGGTGATCTTTCGAAATCCCGGAAACTCGACATTGCCCGCGCATCGATGACCCCGGCCCTCTACAGCTTCACCAGCGTGTTGGTCCAAAGCATGATCGTCATGGTTCCTTGGATCTCGGGTTGGCACGGAGGCCTGCTCTTCGTCGTCATTGGGATCGGCGGAGGCATCTACCGCATCCATGCGGTCCGCGTTCGACGGACCCTCCACCTCCGGGCGATTCAAGGGCCCGTGGACTGGATCTTCCACAACGCGGCCCCCGTCGCCGCCAGTGGACTCCTGACCGCCGGCGGTGTTGCCTGGATTCGCGAGTCGGCGTTCACGCCGTTCTTCGTCGCCCTTTCCAGCGCCACCTTTCTTGTGTCTGGCATCTACCGGAGTTGGGGCGAGACCCTCGCGCTGATCGGGCTTCCCGATAAGGAATCGTAGGCGCACCGCCACCTGGTTCCGGGCGGATTGCTACGCCTCCCGCCAGCGCTGCGCAATCGGGACGCGGCGGCCCACACCAAAGGCCTTGGTCGTCACCTTGAGACCCGGGGCGGCCTGCCGGCGCTTGTATTCGGATCCCTCGATCAGTCGGATCACCCGTCGCACATCGGCTTCGCGTAGTCCCCGCGCCACCAACTCGGCAACCGTCATTCCGGCCACCACATAGCCCTCCAGGATGGCGTCCAGCACGTCATACGGCGGCAGGCTGTCCTGATCCGTCTGGTTCGGACGCAGCTCCGCGCTTGGCGGCTTCGTAAGACTTCCCTCCGGGATCGGCGGACGCGCCCCACGGGCTCGGGCATCCTCATTCATCCAGCGCGCCAACCGGTATACCCACGTCTTGGGCACATCGCTGATCACCGCCAAACCACCGCACATGTCGCCGTAAAGGGTGCAGTAGCCGACCGCGAGCTCGGACTTGTTTCCCGTCGTCAACAGGAGGGAGCCGAACTTGTTGGACATGGCCATGAGGGTCACCCCCCGCAGGCGCGCCTGAAGATTCTCCTCGGTCGTGTCCTCCGGGCGCCCTTCGAACAGCGGAGTCAGCTGCCCCTTCAACGTCGCAAACGGAGGTTGAATCGGGACGACATCGAGTCGGATTTCCAGGTTTTCAGCGAGCTCCCGGGCA
>JAEUHD010000019.1 GCA_016793645.1 Verrucomicrobiales bacterium | reverse complement strand
CGGGCAGGCTTCGCGTTGTCCCTCGGACCATCGCCACCAGTTTTCCTCAATGGCGTCCCCGTTGGCGCCGCGCTCCACCTCGGGGATGTGAAACAGTTCGCCGAATCCGCGGCATTTCGGGCACCAGCCCTGGCTGGAGTTGTAGCTGAAATTCTTGGGATCGAGGGGGGCGAAACTCCGGCGGCATTGGGGACAGGCCCGTTCCGTGGAGTGCACCGTCACGGTGCCGCGTCGGTCGAGCGCCTGCAGCACGCCCTTGCCCACCTCCAGCGCCCGCTCGACAAGAATCCGGGGATCGCCGGGGCGGTTTGCGGAGCTGGCATTCTCCGACGTTGCGCCGAGGGTTCCCACCACCACCTCCACGTCGTGTTCCTTGAAGCGATCGAGGCGGAAGGGTCGGTCGGTGGGATACCATTTTCCATCGGCGCGCAGTTCCGTGAATCCGTGCAGCCGGGCCCAGTCCGCGATCTCGGTGTGGAAGCCCTTCCGGTTCCGGATGAGCGGGGCCAGCAGCGTCAGTTCCCCCCGCTCGCGGGCGGCGAACTTGAGGGTGGCCACCAGTTCGTCCCGGGACTGCGCTGCGACGGGAACCTGGCAGTCCGGGCAGTACTGGGTTCCGATGCGGGCGAAGAGCAGGCGAAGGAAATGGTGGATCTCGGTGACCGTGGCGACCGTGCTTTTACCGCCACCGCGCGTGGTGCTTTGCTCGATGCTGACCGTTGGGGGCAGTCCCGTGATGAGGTCCACATCGGGACGCGCCATCGCCTCCACGAACTGCCGGGCATAGGCGCTCATGGAGTCAAGGAATCGCCGCTGGCCTTCGGCGAACAGGAGATCGAATGCGAGGGTGCTCTTGCCGCTGCCGCTCACTCCGGTGACCACCACGAACTTTCCCCGCGGGATGTCCACCGAGAGGTTCCGGAGGTTGTGCTCCCGGGCTCCCCGGACGGCAATGCATCCCGGGGTACGCGCGTCGCCCGCCGAGGCTTCCGGATTGTTCAACACGGGCCGGAGGTTGGAGGCTTCCCGGCTTCACCGCAACCGGGTTGGAGGAGCCCGGCGGCCTGGCCCGGGGGATCCGGGGTGGGGATTCAGATCCGGAGGAACAGCTTCCGGCGATACATCCAATAGAGGATGAGCCAGAGCACGAACAGCACGGCGGCTCCGTGGACAAAGGGCTCGTAGGTCTTGCCGGCGAACGCGAAGAAGTCCTGTCCGAGATGGGTGCGGAGGTTTTTCCCGATGAATCCGTCAAACAGGTGGGCCATGCAGTAGGCCGCGATGGAGTTCATGCCGATCACCCGGAGCGGGAAGGACCAGGCGCCGCGCTGGGCGACGTCGATGACTCCGTAGAAGAAGGCGAGGAACAGGCAGCACCAGCCTCCGCTGAACAGGACCCAACTCGGGGTCCAGATGCGTTTCACGACGGGGCAGATCCCGAGGACTCCGAGGAGCCAGCCGGAGGCGAGGCCCAGGATTCCCGCGATCACCAGCCATCGCAGCTTGTCCCTGGCAGGACGTGCATCCCGAATGACGGATCCTGCGAGAAGACCGAACACCATGGTGGCCAGGGTGGGGATGAACGACAGGGTGGAGTACCCTCCGCCGTTGTAGGTCCAGGGCTTTGCCCGGGGAAACCAGTTGAGGATCACGCGGTCCCCGGCCCAGGCGAAGTTGCTGTTCTTCTGCCAGTGCGCCGCAAAACCCGTGTGCCCGTGCTCACGAAGCCAGTCGGCCGAGACGCCCACGGACGCATAATCGAAGCCGGGCACCACCGGGTAGAGGGCGAATGCCGCCCAGTAGCCGACCAGCAGGATGGCGAAGGCGACCCATTGGGTGCGACGGGTCGCAAAGCCGAGGAGGAACAGGAAGGGGTAGCCCAGGCCGATTTGGGACAATGTGTCCTCAAACGTCCAGTTCGTCTGTCCGGCCCCGGTGGAGCGCAGGGCTACCCCCAGCATCACCAGGATGACGGAACGCGCCAGGGCGTGGAGCCAGAGGCGGACGGGAGCCTGGCCTCGCGCGAGGCGCGAGGCGATGGAGAAGGGGAGCGCGACGCCGACCAGGAACGAGAAGGACGGCTGGATCATGTCGTGCAGCACGCATCCGACCCAGTCCACGTGATCCTGGTGATGGGAGAGGAAATCCCACAGTGCGCTCGGCGTCCCCAAAGCCTGAAGGTTCTCAGCGACCCGGCCCAGGTGGAGGACCTCGGCCATCATCAGGAACATTACGAACCCGCGGTAGGCGTCCATCGACGCGAGCCGGAGCGTAGCGACGGGACTCGCCGGTGCGGCAGCGGTGGAGTCGGGGGTGGTTGCCACGGTGACCGGGGAATGCTGGTGAGCCCGCCCGTTCCTGTCACTCTGGAAAAACGGACAGGGCCTTTGGCAGACGTCCCACCTGAGGGACAGGCTGAAGCCCGCACTACGAGCGTTTGTTCGTAGTCCAGCCTTAAGGCTGTTCCCGATCCACCATCCGCACGAGGTGGGTGTGCTCCCCGAGGGACAGGCTAAAGCCTGCACTACGAACGCTTGTTTGTAGTCCAGCCTTCAGGCTGTTCCCGCTCCACCATCCGCATTGAGGTGGGTGTGCCAACCGGAGGACAGGCTAAAGCCTGCACTACGAACGAGCGGGGTCGTGTCGGGAACGCGCACCTATGGACGGACCGCCTGATAGACCGTCTTGGCCATCAGTTCGGAACCCTTCGCATTGGGATGGACGCCGTCCGGAAAAAAGTCGGGGTGTCCGGCGAGCGCGTCGTTCAGGTCGATGACCGGGACCTTGTCCCGATCACAGGCGCGTTCCGTGGCCTCGATCATTTCGTCGAGGGTCACGGCGTTGATACCCCAGGCGTCCTTGTACACCGGCGGCGGGAAGCAGGCCCAGATCTTGGGACGGGACTTCAGGTTCCGAATGTCTGCAATCAGCGACCGGTACTCCTGTTCGAAGACCTCGCGCCCCTTCCAGTTCTGCGGCTTTGTATCGTTGGTGCCCAGCATGAGGATCACGACCTCAGGCTGGAACTTTTCGAGTTCCTGGTATTCGGTGGTTCCGATGTAGGGAAGGTCGCCCTTGGGACTCGCCGTAGCGCCACTGTGGCCGAGGTTTCGCACCGTGAACCGGGGTCCGAGCAGGGCGCCCAGTTGCGAGGGATAGGCATACTTCTCGCGGTCCTGGATTCCCGCCCCATAGGTGATGCTGTCGCCGACGCAGGCGATTCGGATTTCAGGGTCTCCGGACTGGTAGGTCTGGAAATCCTCCACGCGAATGTGTGGCGTGCGCTTGGATTTCCCGGAGCATCCGGCAGCAAGGGCGGCGATCGAGGCGACCGTAAGGAAGGTTCGGCGGTTCATGACAGTGAGAGGTTCCGGATTCCCGGCGGGTCCCGGGAGGGTGATCCCGGACTGCGACGCGAAAACGGCCCGCCGCCAGAATCCCTGGCGCGGGCCGTTCTGTCGAATCCCGGGTGGGACTCAGTATTCGCGGTCCTTGAGCATGCCCGGCCGCGGAATCAGGTACTTGCCGCCTTCAGCGGTGATCGGGGCGGCCGACTTCATGTCGAAGGACTCCACATTCGGGGCGAATTCCTGGGGATTGTTGATGTAGTCGTCGTAGCGGACCACCTGTCCGGTGTGGGCGGCAAAGCGACCCATCGCCGTGATGATGCTGGCCTTGGCGCCGCGCTCGACCTCGTTGTAGGGCTTGTTGTTGCGGATGGCGTCGATGAGGTCCTCCCACTCGAGCAGGTAGGGATCCATCATCGGACCTTCCTTCGGCGTTCGCCAAACGATGTCGGAATTGACCATCTTCTGGGTCTTGTAGATGCGGGCGTTCGAGGGCCAGTGACCGGCCGACGAGATCACCGCGAGGCCGTTCTGTCCGTGGGCGTAGCTGGCGAACTCATCGTGGCAGCCCGCCATGGTGCGGCCGAACAGGAAGAATTTCGAGCCGTCGTCGAACGTGTACTCGACCGAATAGTTGTCGAAGTTCTGGTCGACGTTGTCCCCGCGGTAATTGCGTCCGCCGCTGGCCTGCACCTCGACGGGCCAGGCGTTCTTGATCCAGCAGCATTCATCGATGTTGTGGATGTAGAAGTCGCTGAAGCAGCCGCCGGAAGCCCACAGGAAGCTGTGGAACCGCTTGATCTGCCACAGCAGTTCGCTGTCCTCGGAATCCGGCATGGGCTGCGAGAACGCCGATCCAACCGGGCCGTGCATGCGGTAGGCGCGCATGGTGATGATCTGCCCGATGGCACCATCCTGCACCTTGCGGAACAATTCCTGGCGGGAGCGGCAGTGGCGGCACATGAGTCCGACACCGACCTTGATGCCCTTCTTGTCGGCCTCGGCTGAGAGTCCGAGCATCCGCTTGCCGGTCGGGGCGTCCACCGCCACCGGCTTTTCCATGAAGACGTTCAGTCCCTTTTCAATGGCGTACTTGAAGCAGACCCAGCGGAAGGCGGGCGGCGTGGCGAACAGGGCGATGTCGCCGCTGCCGAGAACGTCCATGGCCTTCTTGTAACCATCGAAGCCGATGAACTGACGATCCTCCGGGACATCGACCTTGTCCCCGAACTGCTCCTTCAGTCCCTTGTAGCTGGACTTGAGTCGGTCCGAAAAGACGTCGGCCATCGCGACGAGTTTCACCGGACCATTGCGGGCATTCATCGCATTGGCGGCGGCGCCGGTGCCGCGGCCGCCGCAGCCCACGAGGGCGACGCGGATGGTGTTGTTCTCGGCGGCGTGGACGTGGGGCAACGCCACTCCGGAGAGGGCGCCGGCGGCCGCGAGGGTGCTGGTGCTCTTGAGGAAGTCGCGACGCGACGGCAGGAGTATGGGGGATTCTTCAGCGGGCATGGTGCGAGAACGTTCCGCCGAGCCCCCCGCGCCTGTCAACTGCGCAGAGGATCGAAGCGCGGCGTTGTCGTACCCTCCGCGGCTACCGGGCGCGGTTTAGTCCGCCACCCGGACGATGTATCCGCCGGACTTCTCATCGGATTCGAGCCGGATGAGATTCCGCTTTTGTGCATCGAGAAGCAGATCGTTGAAGGATCGGAATCCATAGGCGCGCTCGTTGAACCCGGGGTTTCGACGCTTGATGGCCTGCTTGATCATGGATCCCCAGATCGGGTCGTCGCCCTCGCGTTCCTCGGTCAGGGCCTCGAGCGTGACCACGACCTGCTCCAGGGCGTCAATCAGCGGAGGACCCTTGGGTTCCTCGGTGACGACACGCGGGGCGGCGGACTCGGTGACGACGGGCACGGCGGGACCCGGTGAGCCGGACGCGGTGGAGACTGCGGTTCGTTGACGCGAGCGCGCGCTGTCCTTGCGGACCAGGTCGTCATAATAGAGGAACTCGTCGCAGTTGTTGATGAACAGGTCGGACGACGACTGCTTCACGCCGATGCCGATGACGGTCTTGGCGTTCTCACGCAGTTTGCTGACAAGGGGGGAGAAATCGGAGTCCCCGCTGATGATGGCAAAGGTGTCGACGTGTCCCTTGGTGTAGCAGAGGTCGAGGGCATCCACGACCATCCGGATGTCGGCGGAATTCTTTCCCGACATTCGCAGGTGCGGGATCTCAATCATCTCGAAGGCGGCTTCGTGCAGGTCGCGCTTGAACTCCTTGTACCGGTCGAAATCGCAGTAGGCCTTCTTGACGACGATGTGCCCCTTCAGGAGGAGGCGTTCGAGGATCTTCTGGATGCTGAACCGCGGGTATCGAGCGTCGCGGGCGCCGAGCGCGATGTTCTCAAGGTCGAGAAACACCGCCATGGTGGCGTCGGTCGTGTTGGAACTCATGTCGCGGTGGACCGTACGGGACGCGTCCTCGTCCACCAATGCCCAAGTTCGGCGGAGGCGCCTCCCGGATTGCCCTTCGGACGCGGGCGGGATTGGATTCGCCCGGCGTGAACAAGTCCGTCCTGCTGAAAAAGATCATCGACCATCTGACCGGGGAACTGGAGACCTATGGCCGGGCGGCGCGTGCGGCGCATGCGGAGGCGACGCACGAGCAGAGCCGGGCGGAGAACAAGTATGACACCCGGGGTCTGGAGGCGTCCTACCTGGCACGGGGCCAGTCCCGCCAGGCGGCGGCCCTGGAGGAGACGCTCCTTCAATACCAGTCCCTGGTGCCCCGAAAATTTGGGGCGGGGGATCCCGTGGACCTCGGGGCGGTCTTCGTTCTCGAGGGGCCCGGCGGAAGCTCCACCTACTTCCTCGGGCCGGGCGCCGGCGGGACGGAGGTGATGGTGGGAAAAGAGGAGGTCACGGTGCTCACGCCCCAGTCGCCCCTGGGACGACAGGTGTTGGGCAGAAGGGCCGGGGAGACGATTCGGCTGGATTCCGGGGGTGCGCCGCGGGTGTTTCGGATTCTCCGCGTGAACTAATCCGAAGTGGTG
Source organism: Verrucomicrobiales bacterium (assembly GCA_016793645.1). Lineage (GTDB taxonomy): Bacteria > Verrucomicrobiota > Verrucomicrobiia > Limisphaerales > UBA9464 > UBA9464. Next base: position 2,677 of record JAEUHD010000019.1, on the reverse strand, counting down.
GTGGGGCTGCGGATTCCCGCTGGCACCTCGCGGGACGTGACCGCATGCTCATCTTACGCATGCCGCTCCCGTATTCGTCGCGCTACTACGAGGGTTTGAAGGAGGATTCCGCCGCGTCGGCCCGTGCCACGGTGCCCCTGATCCTGAACCTGTTTCCCGCCCGGTCGGTGGTGGACGTGGGCTGCGGTTCCGGGACCTGGGCGCGGGAGTACGCTGCTGCGGGGTGCGAGATTCTGGGGATCGACGGACATTTTGTCCGCGAGGACCAATTGGTGATTCCCGGCGATCGGTTTCTCCGGCGGGATCTGGGAAGTCCCCTGGCGCTGGATCGGCGCTTCGATCTGGTGAACTGCCTGGAGGTGGCGGAGCACCTGGATGAGGGACGTGCCGACGGCTTGGTTGCGGATCTCTGTCGCCTTGCCGATGTGGTGGTCTTCTCCGCGGCAATTCCCGGCCAAGGCGGGACGCACCACGTCAACGAGCAATGGCCGAGCTACTGGCATCCGAAGTTTCGCGCGTCGGGTTTCGTGGCCCTGGATTGCCTGCGCCCGCAGTTGTGGGGCAACGCCACGGTGGCGTGGTGGTACGTCCAGAACCTGTTCGCCTTTGTCCGGGAATCCCGATTGGCGGAATTCCCTGCTGCGGTTGCGGCGTCGAAGCCCTGGCCAACGGATCTCGTGCACCCGCGGGCGTATGTGCGCGCAACGGTTCCCTCGCAGATGTCGCCGCGGATGCTGAAGGAACTGGTCCGGGCCCTGCCGCATTTTCCCGGGCAGATACTGCGGGCTCTGCGATAGGCCGTCCGCTGCCGTCACCGGGCGCATCGGGACCCTGCATCCGCGTACCGGGAGCCGGTGGCCCGGAGTGAGGCAGTTCCGTTGCCGGACTGCGTTCATGCCCGAACCGCCTGAAGTCGAGACTACGAACGAGCGGGTTTGTAGTGCAGGCTTCAGCCTGTTCTTCGGGTGGACGGTGCGTCGTGGAATGGGTGGCGCGGGAGCGAACAGCCTAAAGGCTGGACTACGAACGGGTGCTTGTAGTGCAGGCTTTAGCCTGTGGTTCTGGGACACCGGGTCGGCGCTTGACGCTGGAGATTGGCCCCCGGAGATTCTGGGCATGTACCCACGCAGGCTGAATGTCCCCCGATGGCTGGCGCTGCTGCTGGGCAGCATCCTCCCGCTGACATGGGTTGTGGCGGAGCCCGAGATCCGGTGGCTCGCGGGTGGACATTTCCTTGGCGTCACCTCCGTGGATTTTCTGCCCGACGGACAACGCCTGCTTTCCGCAAATTCCTCGACCGACGTGAAGCTCTGGGATGTTCCCCGGCGACGACTTGCCTTGAGCTTCTCCACCGGTCGATTTGGCGACCCCGGGGTGACCATCTCCCCCGACGGTCGCTTCTTTCTCTCCGCCGAGGGCAGCAGCAGCACGAATGTCCTGGTCCGGTTGTTGTCGGGAGAATACCCATCCCTCCGCGTGGGTTCGATGCTGGCTCCGGCGCGGGTGAATGCCGTCTCCCCTTCGGGTCGCAGGGTTGCGGCCAGCGGCACGGATTTCGTGGGTGCCGGCGTCCGGGACTTGCGGGTCTGGAGCGTGTTCGATGGCCTCGAGGTGGCCGCCCTTCCCACCAACAGTCTGGCCGGTATCGACTGGATGGACCGGATTGAATTCGCGTCTGAAGACGAGCTCATCCTGGGTTCCCTGCAGGAGATTTTGCGTTGGAGAGTCGATGGCACGGTTCTCTGGAGTCGCAGCCCTCCGTTCCGCGGCAGCATGTCCTTCAAGGCCATCACCCCCGACCGGAGCCGTCTGCTGGTGGTTGAGGATGATCGCCTGAAATTGTTGGACTCCGCCAACGGCTTCGTGGTTTGGGAGCGTCCCGAAGGCGTCACCAATTCGGGCTCTGCGCGGTTCACCGCGGACGGCAGTCGATTCGTCCTGGCCTTCTCCGCGGTGCAGGGCTCGGAAGGTCGTCTGGAGATTCGTGCGGCCGCCGATGGGACACTGCTGCGCACCGTGCCCAGCCCGTTCCAGCTACCGGTCCTGGCTTTCTCGCCGGACGGCACCCTGCTGGCCTGCGGTCACCGGCAGGGGATTCATTTGCTCCGTCTGGAAGGTGACGCGGACTGGGAATCCTTGTCGGAATCGGGTGGGGCGGCCCGGCAGACTGCGGTGAGTCAGTCCGGAAACTTCGTGGCGACGGCCCTTCAATCCACGGCGTCGGGCGGGTCGGTGGAACTCCGGCGTCTGGATGACGGCGAGGTCTTTCGACGCGTGGACGCGGGCAGTCCTGTTCTTGACCTCGTCGCGGCTCCCGACGGGCAGTGGCTTGCCTACGCCAGCAACACCACCCATCTCGTACGCTACCGGCCAGCCACGGGGATCATTGATGCCTCCTTGCCGACCGAGCGCCCCTACGACCTGGCGGTATCCGCGGATGGCAGCCGGTTGGCAGTAACCACCCTGGTGGGTGCCGGACACATGGTGGACACCGCAACCTGGACGTCCACCGCCCGAATCACCGCCGGAACCGCTGCGTCAACCACTGCAGGGAGGGCGGCCTGGAGCCGCGATGCGTCCCGGCTGGCGGTTCAGTTCGGTGACGACAGGATCCGGATTTTTGCCAAGGATCAGGAGAAGCCGCAGTTCACTCGCGACTGGTCCAGTGACTTGGTGC
>JAEUHD010000008.1 GCA_016793645.1 Verrucomicrobiales bacterium | reverse complement strand
CACCACCCAGGCCGCCAAGTTCAAGGCCCTCGGCCGTCCCGAACCCGACTGGTTCGCCGCCCTCAAACCCTACTCCCTCGCCGACTTCTGGGCCGCCCATCCCCTCCTGCGCATTCTCGGCGAACAGCCCGCGCTCTGGGCCGTGCCCCTGGCCATCCTCCTCATGATCGTGGTTTCACGCCTCACCCGCCACTCCGTCCCCAAGGACATCCGCGAGAAAATGCTCGTCCTCCACGCCCCCGAGGCCCTCGGCCTCCGCCAGGACTACATCCGCGACCACGAGGCCGCCCACTGATGCCCGGGGCGAAGGGGACCCGCAATCCGGCCTGCCCGAAGGAAAACCGCTCAGGCATTGCTCCTGCGCGCCGCAGCGCTTCGGAATCGTCACCCGGCGGCGGCAGCCCGCAGCCACCGAGATCGTCAACCCCGAGGAATCCGATTCTCTGTGCTGGTCTTGCACCGGGCGGACACGCTAGGAACTGCGCTGAAAAACGTCCTGACCATCCGCATCCCTCGTACGCCATGAACCTTCCGAGCCGCCTCGCCCTCCTCTCCCTTCTTTCCCTGCCGGTCCTGACCGGGTGCATGCACTCCGGTTCGACGCGGACGGTGACGCAGTCCGACAACGGATCGACCATCACCCTCTCCCGCCACGACCGGCTGGAGATCCAACTGCCCGGGAATCCGAGCACCGGCTATTCCTGGCAGACCGTGAAGATCAACTCCTGGGTGTTGGCACCCCTCGGCCGCCCCAACTTTGTTTCCGGTGCTCCCGGGACCAATGTAGCCCCCCTGATCGGTGCCGGGGGCACCTTCTCCATGTCCTATGAGGCGGTCGGGACCGGGACCAGCCCCGTTGAGCTTTCCTATACCCGTCCGTGGATCCCCGAGACGTCTCCGAGCCAGACGTTCCAGATCACGGTCAACGTCTCGAAGTGACCGGACGCCCCCGCCGCGCGTGCGGATTACTTCGGGGGTTCCCCAAAATGGGCGGCGAACGAGGCGTACCCCGCGACGTCCGATAACATCGATTCCGCCAGGGCTCGAAGCGGCGCTGTCGATACGAGTCCGGACACCATCGCCCGATCCCCGATTCGATTCTCCAGAAGGAACGAGGGACGCTGGGTGGCCCGAAACGAGTGGAAGGTCTTCGTATCCTCCCGCACCCGCGCCTCCACCTCGGGCGAGCGGGCACGCTCCAGGATTTGCTCCGCCGGCAGTCCGGTGACCGAGGCGGCCACGGCCGCGCAAAGATTCCAGTCCGAGATTCTCCTGCCCTCGCGCAGCCCCGCGTGGGCCACGGCCAAACGAACCCGATCGTCGGGAAATCCCAGGTCCCGCGCAGCCTCCGGCACCAGATTCGCGGCGAGGTATTCCCCGAGTCCTGACTCCCACCAGCCAGAATTCAACATTTCCGCAGACCGCACCAGGGTGCCGCTTCGTCGATAGAACCAGTCGCACTGCGAACGGGAGGTCGGGTACCCGGCGGGATCCATCAGCGCGATCTTCCAGTCGAAGGTGGCCCGGTCCCGAAACTCGTCCTTCAAGGCGATCCATGCCGGCTCCGCCCACCAGCACCACGAGGACGTGACATCCAGAAAATAGGTGATCCGAAGATCCGACGTTCGATTCACGGATCCAGACTGTCCCCGCCTCACGAATCCAGGCGAGGAAAATGCCCGCCTCCAACGCCTATCGATCCCGGCGGGGCACCGCATTCGTCCGCCATCGGGAATTCAATTCGGCCACGGCATTCAACATCGCCCCGCGATCATTCGCCGAGGTGACGCTCCAGTCCGCCGCCTGCCCGTCGAAGTCGTACACCCACAGGGCTGCGAGGCGAACCCCCGACGCATCGAGAAGGGCGACCTGTTCGCGGAACCGGCTCATCATCGGATCCGCCGGTCCCGCCGGCACGCCGAATTCACCGACAAACAGGGGCTTGCGAAGCCTGACCCCCAGGTTGACGGCCGTTCGGATCCGGGTGGCATCCTCCGGCGTGTAGAGCCGACCCGACAGCGTGTTGATCGGGTCCGGATTGTCGGCGGCCAGCATCGTTTCCCATTGCTCCGGGGAATCCCGTTCCCACCGATGCTCCCGCATCTGATGCCACGCTGAACCCCGCGGAAAGGCATTCCCGCTGAACACCGCCCGATCCGGATCCCATCGGCGCACCTCCCGGGCGAACTCCGCCAGCGCCGAACGAAACTGGGCATGCGTCAGGTCATCGGACGCGCCGCGGCCGGCAGGCGTCCCGAGTGAGGGAACGATGGGCGGACGATGCTCCGCGGCGTTGGGAAGGTCCGCGGGCAGGTTGTATTCGTTGCCGAACTCCCATCCCCAGATTGCCGGCGACCCACGGTAGCGCCCCACCACCAACCGGGTATACTCCCGCATGAACTCCACGGTGCGGCTGGAGGGATCTCCCCAGGACCCGACGGGTTCGCCGACTACGTCGGGAATGGTGGCCAGATTCCAGAACAGGGAGGGAATCAATCCCAGGTGATGGCTTTCCGCCGAGCGCACCAGGGTGTCGAGCCGTTGGAAATACGAGTCCCGGTTGGTCCGATACAATCCCCACTCCACAGGCCAATAGCCGCCTGCGGAGAAACGGAGGAAGGGAATCCCCCGCCGGGAAAGCTCCCGAAATCCCTCGTCCGGATGGGGACGGGACGGCGAGGACAAGGTCCGGACAAAAACATCGTAATAGTTGACCCCAGCGGCCCGCACCGGCCTGCCCTGCAGCAGGAGGTTTCCGTCCGGGGATACCGTCAATCCGGACGCAGCCATGGCGCGAACGACGGTCCCCAGCAGCAGCGTCATCACCAGGACTCCCGCCCCCCGGCGACCGCGTACAATGAATCCCGGCGCCATGGTCCTCACGAGGAGCGGATGGCACCCGGCTCAGGACGCCGACGCCAGCGACACGGCCGCCTCCAGGCCAAGTCGGTAGGACTCCGGACCAAACCCGCAGATCTGCCCCCGGCAGACCGCAGCAATCAGGGACCGGTGCCGGAATTCCTCCCGGGCATGGATGTTGGACAGGTGCACCTCGACCACAGGAAGCTCCACAGCGGTGATGGCGTCCCGCAGCGCCACGCTGGTGTGAGTGTACGCGGCCGCATTGAGGACGATGGCATGAACCGTTCCCCGGGCTGCCTGGATCCAATCCACGAGCTGACCCTCGTGGTTGGACTGACGGAAATCGAGTTCCACCCCCAGTTCCGCAGCCCGCGCGCGAAGTCGCGCCTCGATGTCCGCAAGGCTCGTGCGTCCATAAATCTCCGGCTGGCGGGTTCCGAGGAGATTCAGGTTGGGTCCATTGAGCACGAGGATCTTCACAACGGTGGCGATTCTGTCGGGAGCCGGACTCAATGTCGAGAATCCGCGGCCCGGTGACCGGGTCCCCTTAGGGGATTCACCGTCGGTCCATGGATTGGGTGCAACAGATCCCCTTGACCCCGGGATGCCTCCCTCGGGAGTGTCCCGGCACCGATGCGCCTCCCTTCCCCCTTCCGGTGCCTGGTACCGCTCCTTACCCTGTTACTGGCCGCAGGATGCGCCCATCGGCGGGAAAATATCCCGCTCACCCAGGTGACGCCCAACGAGGGTTACTATTTCCAAACCCATCCGCGGCCCAACAACTCACCGGAGATCCTCTTCATCCTCGCCTTCTCGGGGGGAGGCACCCGTGCGGCCGCCCTGAGCTTCGGCGTCCTGGAGGAACTTCGGCAGGCCACCTATCTCGTCGAGGGCCAATCACGACGCATGCTGGATGAAGTGGACGCGATTTCCGCCGTATCCGGGGGAAGCTTTACCGCGGCAGCCTACGGCCTCTATGGGGACGAAATGTTCCAGACGTTTCCGGAGGCATTCCTCAAGCGCGACGTCCAAAAGGTGCTCGTCTGGAAAACGCTGAACCCGTTCCGATGGCCGGGACTGATGTCCCCGCATTGGGGACGCTCGGACATGGCGGCGCGCTACTACGACAAGATCCTGTTCACGAACGCCACCTACGCCGATCTCCAGAACCGGCCCGGCCCCTTCATCGTGATCAATGCCACCGACATCACGAGCGGCGCCCGGTTCAGCTTCACCCAACAGCGCTTCAACTACCTCTGCTCCGACCTCTCCACCTATCCCATTTCCCGGGCATGCGCGGCGTCGTCCGCGGTTCCGGGCGTCCTCTCCCCCATCACCCTCAACAATTACGCCGGCACCTGCGGTTTCACTCCGCCGGAGTGGGTGCTTCGCCCCGACAAGAAGCTGCCCTCCCGGGTGCGACTGATGGCCCGGGAGCTCCGGACAACACTGGACCGCACCAACCATCCCTACCTTCACCTCGTGGACGGCGGGGTCAGCGACAATCTCGGACTTCGTGAGATCCTCGACGATGTCACCTACTTCCAGCTGACTCCTGATCTGAGAAAGTCCGTGGACATCTCACGTCTGAAGCGGGTGGTGATCCTCAGCGCCAACGCCTACTCCTCCCCGGACCGGGACTGGGACCGGAAGGAATCGCCGCCGGGCACCTTCTCCACGGCGATTGCCGCCACCAGTCACACGCTCGACCGCTTCTCCTTTGAGACCCTGGAACTCATGCAGGAAACCATCGACAACTGGAAGCAACAGCTTGGGGGAAATGGAGACATCCAGTTCTATCCGGTCATGATCAACTTCACCAATTTCAAGGACGCGAACGAGCGCCGCTTCTTCCTGAATCTCCCCACCAGTTTTGTCCTCCCCGGGACCGACGTGGACAAACTGGTGAGTGCCGGGAGCCGCCTGCTCCGGGACAACGCCAACTACCGGCAGTTTCTTACGGACATCGGGGCCACCGTCGACGCGAAATCCCCCTGAGCCCCCGGAGCGTTCCACCCGACATCAATGGGGACGAGGAGCAAAGACGACGCACACCGGGGAACCCACGGACAACGTCTGACCGGTGGGCGTCAACTTCCCCGTGGCACCGTCCACCCGGAACAGAACGATCGAATCCGAATTCTGGTTGGCGGCCCACAGGTAGTGTCCCGTGGGATCGATCTGGAAGTTCCTCGGAACCTTCCCCTGGGTGCTTACCCGTTCCACCCACTTCAGGCGACCACCGGGCTCCACCGACAAAACGGCGATCGAATCATCCCCGCGGTTGGAGCCATAGACGAAGCGTCCATTGGGATGGACGCACACCTGGGCGGTGGAGGTGTCCGGCCTCGCGATGCCCGTCGGCAGCGTGGATACCGTCTGTATTTCCTGAAGCGTCCCGGCAGCCGGGTCATAGGACATGCTGGTCAGTGTGGACAGCATTTCATTGATGACGAACAGATGCCGCCCATCGGGGGCGAACGCGAGGTGACGGGGTCCACTCCCCGGGGCGACGCGGGCAAAGGGAGGAGTGTTTGGCGTCAGGGTCCCCGCCGCCGGATCAAGCCGGTACACCAGCACCTGGTCCAATCCGAGGTCCGCGGAAAGGGCGAACCGGTTGTCGGGCGACGGATAGATGGAGTGGGCGTGGGGTTCCTTCTGGCGTTGCGGATCCACACTGGAACCCCGGTGCTGGTCGAACGCACTGCGGGATTTGAGCGCACCGTCGGTCTGGATGGGGAGGCAGGCGACGCTCCCACCAAAGTAGTTGGCCACCAGCAAATTTTTCCCCGTGGCATCCACCGAAACGAAACAGGGCGCCGCGCCTCCGGAGGATTGCTGGTTCAGTTCGCGCAGGCCCGAATCCGTGGGGGAAATCGAGAATGACGTGACGTATCCTCCCGGGGTTCCCTTCCATCGATCCGTCTCGTTGGCGGCATAGAGGAAGCGCCCCGACGGATGCACCGCGAGGAACGACGGATTGACCGACTTGGCCACGAGGCCGCGGGGTGTCGCCTTCCCGGTCTCCGGATCAAAGGTGAATGCGTAGATCCCCTCGCTTTTCGGCCCGGTGTAGGTGCCCACAAACACTGGGAGTGGCTCGGCGTGCATGGACATCACAAGGCCTGTGGCCATCCAGGGGAGGACCCATTTCTCGAACAGTGGCTTCACTGCGGAACGGTGCCCAAGCGGGGATCGCGGATGAAGCAAATTCCCCAGCGGCCGGGGACATGGCCGCTAAGCCGAAGCCTCCTGTTTCGCGAGGTCGACGGCGCGCCAAAGGTACCAACTGGCTGTGGTCCGGTGGGGACGCCAGCGCTCCCCGAACGAGCCGAGCTCCTTGGGCGAAGGCATTTCCGGGAGCCCGTACGCCAGACGGAATCCGTTCCGAATCCCGAAGTCGTCCACAGGCAGGACGTCCGGTCGCCCGAGCGTGAACATCAGAAACATTTCCGCAGTCCAGCGCCCGACTCCGCGGCATTCCGTCAGGCAGGCAATCACGTCCTCATCCTCCATTCCACCCAGGCGTTTCCTGGGCGGGAGGGCGCCCGAGCGGGCACGGGACGCGAGATCGCGGATCGCCGCCAATTTTGCGCGGGAGAAGCCCGCGGATCGGATCGTTTCGTCCGACAACCGGTCCACATCGTCCGGCGTTGGAAACCTCCTGTTCGGAGAGAACCGCTTGAACCGCTTCAGGATTGTCCCGGCGGCCGTCCCATTCAATTGCTGATGAGCCACCGCCGAAACGAGCGCCTCAAACGGGGTTCGCGCCTTCGGGCTCAGGGTGCAGGGTCCAACACGCCGGATGAGTGCCCTCAGGACCGGATCAACCTTGGAAAGATGCCGATGAGCCTCCGGGCACATTCTGAAACTGGGGCCGTTCGGCCACCGCCGGCTCAGCGGCGGAAGGTGACGCCGGAGGCGGCGGCAGCGGCACCCGGAAGTTCGTGGGCACACGGCTGGTTAATCGGAACCTCGGGAACCGCGTTGTTCGGCCTCACCAATCCGTTCCGCAACAGCCAGGCTTCCACCTCCTCACCGCTCACGTCGGCGAGGATCTTCCCGTTGATCTCCAGGGAGGGCTGCAGCATCTGCCCGGTCTTGGCCACCATCTCCTGATAGTTGTCGGGATTGTTGATGATGTCGCGGTCCTCGAACGGAAGGTCGTATTTCCGAAGGACGGCGCGCACTCCCTGGCTCCATCCGCAGGAAGGCTTCATCCAGGCGACAATGCGCGGCTTTTCGACAGTGGCATTCATGACGGCCGCAGAGTGACACCGGATTTCCCGCAGGCAAGTCCGCCGGCAGCGCCGGATCCGGGTGAGATACCCGAGCCGTTTCCACTTCAATTCCCCGCCGGCACCCGCAACCCTGCCGCATGCGTTCCCCTTCCATCTCCCGACGCGACCTGATCCGGGGGTCCGTGGCCCTCGCCGCCTATACGCTGGCGGCACGACCGTTGTCCGCCTTTGGACTGAGTCCCGCCCCGGGGGAGGAACTCATCCCGTTTCTGGATCCCCAACCGTATGATCCGAAGCGCCCGATGCTGCGATGGGCGAATCTCACCCAGTGGATGACCCCCAACGAGGAACTCTATGAGGTGAGCCACTATCCGAGGCCCACGATCGATCCCGCCACCCGCCCCGGGGATTGGAAGGTGGAGTTCACCGGATATCTGAAGCACCCCACGACCCTGACCCTCGTGGACCTTCAGAAGCGTCCGCACCACTCCATTGTCGCCACCCTGGAATGTGGCGGAAACGGATCCAATCCCGGCTTCAGCGGAGCCTGTGGAAACATCCGCTGGACGGGCACCCGACTTGGGCCGCTGCTCCGGGAACTGGGCTTGAACCGGCGCTCCCGTGAGGTGGTCTTCTACGGCAGCGACGAGAAGGTGGAAAAGATCCGGGACAAGGATTACCCGCAGAACTTCGCCCGCAGTCTGCCCATCGAGCACGCCCTTCAGGACGAGGTCCTGCTGGCCTGGGCCATGAACGGGGAACCGCTGGGTGCCGCACACGGCTTCCCCCTGCGGTTGGTCGTTCCAGGATGGTTCGGAGTCGCCTGGGTGAAGTGGCTGAAGCGGGTGGACCTTCTGGATCGCCGCTTCATGGGAAAATGGATGGCCCGCGAATACGTCACCCTGCGCGGGGAATCGAAACCCGAGTCAGACTGGACCAATTGGAGGGAAACCAGCGTCTGCAACCTGTGCTGCAAATCCGTGACCGCACGGGCGGTCCGTCTTCCGGGAGGAGCCATTCGATTTACGGGAGCCGCCTGGAGCGATGGAACTCCCATCCGCAAGGTCGAAATCCGGGTGGATGACGGCCCCTGGCGGACCGCCGTCCTGGAAAAGAAGCCCGCCCGGGGTGCGGACCGGACCTTTTCGTGGACCTTCTGGCACTATGATTGGACGGATCCCACTCCCGGGGATCACTCGGTGGTCTCCCGGGCGGAGGACGGGGATGGCCGTGTCCAGCCCGCGGCCGACGATCCGTCGATGAAGCAGAAGGCAACCTATTGGGAGGCGAACCAGCAATGGGTCCGCCGGATCCGTCTGCCGTGAGCGGCGGCATCGGAGACGAGCCCACCCTTCCGGCCGCATCCCGAAACGACCCCTGCGGGTAATCCGGCCTTCAGGCTGCTCCCCGCCCAACCGCCGCAGGGCGGCCCCGAACCTCAGGCTGAAGCCTGCACTACCAACGCTCCGATTTCCGGCGATGGTCCGTGATTTATCGCGACCTCCGGCTCATTCTGGCCCGATGTCGTTCAGCGCGCTGGGACTCGACCCCAGAATTCTCAAGGCCGTCCAGGAAGCCGGCTACACCGAGCCCACCCCGATTCAGGCTTCGGCCATCCCACCCGTGCTGGAGGGACATGACCTGATCGGAATCGCCCAGACCGGAACCGGAAAGACGGCGGCGTTCACCCTGCCCATCCTGACCCGGCTGATGGGAACTCCCCCCGCTCCCGGCCGGCCGCCGGGAACCCGCGCCCTGGTGCTCGCACCCACGCGGGAATTGGCCGTCCAGATCGAGGACAACATCCGGATCTACGGCAAAAACCTGCCCCTCCGCACGGCCACCGTGTTCGGCGGGGTTGGCGAAGGACCCCAGAAATCCGCACTCCGCGCCGGATGCCCCATCATCATCGCCTGTCCCGGCCGGTTGCTGGACCTGATGGGCCAGGGATTCGCCAATTTCGCGGGACTCCAGCATCTCGTCCTCGACGAGGCCGACCGGATGCTCGACATGGGATTCCTTCCATCGATCCGGAAGATCATCCGCGCCCTGCCCCGGCAGCGCCAGACGCTCCTGTTCTCCGCCACGCTGTCCGCTGAAATCGAACAATTGACCCGCGAGTTCCTGAACCAGCCTAGAAAGGTCCAGATCGGGCGAAGGTCCAATCCGGCGGAAACCGTCACCCAGTTGGTCTACGAGGTCCCGGCCCATCTCAAATCCGCCCTCCTGCTCCACCTCCTGAGGGATCCCGGACTGAACATGGTGCTCGTCTTCTCCCGCATGAAACACGGGGCGGACCGGATCGCCCGGCGTCTGGAGCAAAGCGGGATCCCGACGGCGACGCTTCATTCCAACCGCTCCCAGAATCAGCGGCTGCGAGCGCTCGCGGATTTCAAGTCGGGCGCGGTTCGCGTCCTGGTGGCGACGGACATCGCCGCACGGGGCATTGATGTGGACGGCATCTCGCACGTGGTGAACTACGACTTCCCCATGCATCCCGAAGACTACGTGCATCGCATTGGAAGGACTGGACGGGCCCATGCGGTCGGAGATGCCGTCAGTTTCGTCGCACCGGAGGATCAGGAGGATCTGCGCCGCCTGGAGCGCTTCATCGGACGGGGGATCGTCCGGAAGCGCGCCGAGGGCTTTGACTACTCGCAGCGCCCCCAGCCGGCCGCGGACCGGCCCCGCGAAGCGCAGCATCGTTCCCAGCCACGGGGGCCCCAGGCTCCGTCCGGGCGAAATCAATTCCGGCGGTTTCGTCCGCGTCACTCGCGCTGACGCCGCGGTCAATCCTCGGCCGCGGAGAGCTTCGCGAGAACGCTGAGGTCCTCCAGCGTCGTGGTATCCCCCCGGATCTCGACCCCGCTCGCGACCTGCTTGAGGAGCCGCCTCATGATCTTTCCCGATCGGGTCTTGGGAAGCGCCTCGGCGAATCGGATCTCGTCCGGCTTCGCCACCGGGCCGATCTCCTTCCCGATGTGGTTCCGAAGCGTGTTCTTCAGGTCGGCACTGGCCTTCTGACCGGACTTCAGCGTGACAAAACAAACGAGCGCCTGTCCCTTGAGTTCGTCCGGTCGCCCAACGACCGCCGCCTCAGCCACCGAGGGGTGGCTGACCAGCGCGCTCTCGATCTCGGCCGTTCCGATGCGGTGCCCCGCGACGTTGAGCACGTCATCGATGCGACCCACGATCCAGAAATAGCCGTCCTCATCACACCGGCACCCGTCGCCGGTGAAGTAGCTGCCCTTGACCTCGCTCCAATAGACCTCCTTGAATCGCTTCGGGTCCCCCCAGATTCCCCGAAGCATGGAGGGCCAGGGTTTCCGAACCACCAGCTTTCCGCCGGAGCCCTTGGGCACGCGTCGTCCCTGATCGTCCACAACTTCGGGAAGAATCCCAAAGAACGGGAGCGTGGCGGTGCCGGGCTTGGTGGGAGTCACCCCGGGCAGCGGGGAAATCATGATGCTCCCCGTCTCCGTCTGCCACCAGGTGTCGACAATCGGGCAGCGCCCGCCACCGATCACCGAATGATACCACATCCAGGCCTCGGGATTGATCGGCTCTCCCACCGATCCCAGGAGTCGCAGGGACGACAGGTCATGCTTCTTGGGCCATTCGTCGCCCCACTTCATGAAGGCCCGGATCGCCGTCGGGGCCGTATACAGGATGCTGACCCGATACTTCTCAATGATCCGCCAGAAGCGATCCGCCTCCGGCCAGTTGGGCGCCCCCTCGTACATGACGGCCGTGGCCCCGTTGGCGAGCGGTCCGTAGACAATGTAGCTGTGTCCGGTCACCCAGCCCACGTCCGCCGTGCACCAGTACACATCCTCATCCCGGAGATCGAAGACATACTTGGACGTCAGTTTCGCGCCCAGGAGGTATCCGGCGGTGCTGTGGAGGATGCCCTTGGGTTTCCCCGTCGAACCGCTTGTGTACAGGATGAACAGGGGCGCCTCGGAATCCATGCGCGCCGCCGGGCACACCGGGGTGACGTATTCCAGTTCCCGATGCCACCACAGGTCCCGCCCTTCGGCCATGTGGACCTCATTGCCACACCGTCGGACCACCACCACCTTTTCCACCGACTTGGCAAGGCGTTCGCCATCGGGTCCCTGCAGCACCAGGGCTTCGTCCACATTCTTCTTCAAGGGCACGACGGCCCCGCGCCGATAGCCGCCATCCGCCGTCACCACCAGGCGGGCGCCGGAATCCTGGATGCGGTCGGCGACGGACTGCGCACTGAACCCGCCAAACACAACGCTGTGCACCGCCCCGATCCGGGTGCAGGCCAGCATGGCGATCGCGGCCTCGGGAATCATCGGCAGGTACAGCAACACCCGGTCCCCGCGGCCGATCCCCTGACGCTTCAGGACATTGGCAAATCGGCAGACCTCACGGTGCAACTGGGCGTAGGTCAACACCCGCTCCTCGCCGGGCTTTCCGTCGGTGGCCGGTTCCCCCTCCCAGATCAGCGCCGCCTTGTTGGCCGTCGCCGTCCCCAGCCAGCGATCCAGGCAATTGGCGGATACATTCAACTGCCCGCCCACAAACCACCGCGCAAAGGGCTCCTTCCATTGCAGGACCTTCTTGAATGGGCGCTGCCATTGGAGTTCCTGCCTGGCCTGCTTCCCCCAAAAGGACTCCGGCCGGGTCACCGACTCCTTCCACAACTTCCGGTAACCCGCCATGGATTTGAGATGCGCCCGCGCGGAAAACTCGGAAGGCGGGGGAAACACCCGTTTCTCCTGAAGGAGGGAGGAAATGTTCTTCGAAGTGGCCGATGGCTTCGCAGGCTTGGAACTCATGGACAGGAAAGACGCGGACAGCTTGCGGATGCCTCCGGGTCGGCGTCAATGCGGGGAAGAACTCCGCGGCCGTTTCCGCCGACAAAAAAGGAGCGGCGGTCATCGACCGCCGCTCCAGATCCATCCCATCCCGCCCGATGTCAGGCGACCGACAGTCGCTCCCGCGATTCCATCCGGTCCCGAAGCTTCCGCAGGGCCGCGGCTTCCAACTGGCGGATGCGTTCGCGGGTGAGACCGAAATCGACTCCGATCTCCTCCAGCGTCCGCGGATCCCCTCCATCGAGGGCGAAGCGCTCCCGCAGGATGCGTTGCTCGCGTCCGTTCAACGTGCCCACCAGTTCGCGGATCAACTCCGCGTTGGTCTCCTCGCTGACCCCGTTCCAGGGCATCAGGGCGTTCTCGTCGGGGATCAAGTCCGCGACCTTGCCGGCGTCCGGATCCGTCCCCAGCGGAGCCTCCAGGGATGTGGTGCCAACCGTCGCGCTTTCCCGCCAATGGGCGATGTCATCCTCGGATACGTTGAGCAGCACGGCCAACTCCTCGTCCCGGGGCGGTCTCCCATGCCTCGCCTCGAAGGCCGTCTCCGCGCGCCGCATCTGGGCGATCTGCTGCACCAGATGGATGGGAAGGCGGATCGCCTTCACCTGGTTGGAGAGAGCCCGCTTGATGGACTGCTTGATCCACCACGCGGCGTAGGTCGAAAGCTTGGCACCCTTGGTGGGGTCGAACCGCTCCACGGCCCGCATCAATCCGATATTGCCCTCATTGATCAGGTCGAGCAGTGGAAGCCCGTAATCCTCGTATTCCCGGGCGATCTTCACCACCAGCCTGAGGTTGGCCTTGATCATGTGCTCCCGGGCCTCCGCATCGCCCGCCTGCACTCTGCGGGCCAACTGGACTTCCTCGTCGAGGGTCAACAGAGGGGTCTCCACAGCCTGCCGCAGGTACAGGCGCAATGAGGAGTTCTCATCCCACGTCGCGCGGGGCTTCTCGGCCGGCGGCGGATCCACCTGGACCCGCGGCACCTCGGGGACGGTACCCATCGCCGTCCGGGACACGTCGATCTGCCCCTTCCGCTCCACACGAATGGTCTTGAGGGGCATCCGACCTGCGGATCCCGCCAATACCCCGCGAACTTCGTGGGGAGGCGCAGGATCCTGTGGGGGGGACATCCGTCGACCCGGGACGGTTGTTCCACTCCGGAGGGGACGGTGCCGGCGGGCAGACGGACGGGTGTCCACCGGGTCTTGGGTGACGTGAGGATTGGCCTTCATCGGAACTCCTTGTTCTGCACCTTCGAACCGAATGCCGTTGCTTCGTTCAATCTTGGCAACGATCCGGGCTTTCACCCCGGCCTTCGGTTCCTGGCACAACCGTTTCCCAGCAATACCAGCGCCAGTTCGGGGAGTTTTTCCAGATTCCTGACAATTCCAGCCAGGAAGGGTCGACGTGTCCTCCGCACGCGGTTCAATTCCGGATCCGCCCGCCCGCGAAACTCCCGACAATTCCCCATCGTCGTACAAAGACATTGGGCTCGCCGAGGTCCGCAACCCCCGGCGAAGAGCGTCCAAAATGTCGGGTCGCATCGCGGAAGGAACGCAAGGAGCCGCCATCGCCTGTGGGCGGGCGTCCGGAGGCGATCCGGTCTCCCGCCCTGTCCCTCGTGGCGCGGGGGTGGAGCCCCAGGGCACCGGAACGGCACACGTTGGCTCAGTGGTGGGACCCGCGACGTCGCGTCGGGGGACCCATCATCCCCTCGCGACCGAGGCGCGGGACGGAGCGGACCGGCGTTCGAGTTCCGCCTCCACCTTCTGAACCAGGGCCTCGACCGTCAGGCCATACTTGGAGCGCAGATGCTCGACCGTGCTGGCGTGTTCGATGAACTCGTCGGGCCAGGCAATTCGGACCACGGGCGTGGAAATGCCGGCTTCGCTGAGGGTCTCCAAAACAGCGCTGCCGTAGCCGCCCATGGCCACATGATCCTCGAGGGTGACCGCGACATCCGACGCGCCGGCAAAGAATTCGTGGACGCCCCGGTCCAGCGGCTTGAAGTAACGCGGGTTGATCACCGCAACGTCGAGTCCCTTTCCCGCCAGCAACTCCGCCGCCTCCCGCGCCAACCGGAGCATCGGTCCCAGTCCAAACAGCGCCACCTTGCGGGCACCGGAACGGTTCTCAAAGTTTCGGATGACCTCCGCCTTTCCGATGTCCAGCACCACCGGCTGATCCTTGACCGGGACCCCTTCCCCATTGCCCCGCGGGTAGCGGATGGCCACCGGATGGGGTTGGAAGGTGGCGGTGAACATCATGTCCTGAAGCTCGTCCTCATTCGACGGCGCCATGCCGATAATCCGCGGGAGGCACCGGAGATAGGCAATGTCGAACAGGCCATGGTGGGTGGGACCGTCGTTGGCACTCAGGCTCGACCGGTCCATGCAGAAGATCACCGGCAGGTCCTGGAGACAGACGTCGTGGTGGATGCAGTCGTAGGCCCGCTGCAGGAACGTGCTGTAAATCGCAACCACCGGGTGGAAACCCATGGTGGCCATCCCGGCCGCAAAAATCACCGCATGCTCCTCCGCGATTCCCACATCATAGTACTGTCCCGGCAGCGCCTGCTCGAGGAGCTTGAGGCTGGTGCCGCTGGGCATCGCGGCCGTGATTCCCACCACGTTCTTGTTTTGGGAACAAATCTTCACCATGGACCTTCCGAACACCTCCTGCCACAGCGGCGCGGCGCCGGGTTTCGGGGACGGGGTCTGGCCGGTGACCACGTCGTAGGGTCCCAGGCCGTGAAACTTCTCCGGGAACTTCAGGGCGGCATCAAATCCCCGCCCCTTCTGGGTCAGGACATGGATGACCACCGGTTCCTGGCAGGTCTTGGCAAATTCCAGGGTGCTGATCAACAGGGGGAGGTCGTGTCCATCGATGGGCCCGAGGTACCGGAGACCAAATTCCTCAAACAGCATTGCGGAACCGTGGCCTCCCCGTCCATCCGACCCTCCGGGTGAACCCGTGTGCTCCAAGGCCAGTGAATTGACCACCCCCTTCAGAGCCTCCTCCGCCTTCTGGCCGAGCATGGACACGGTCTGCCCCTGGGGCAGGCGTTTCAGCCAACTGCCGAATTCCTCCCGGAGACGGTTGTACCGGGGGTTGGTGGTCAGTTTCCCAAGGTAGGTGGAAATGGCCCCGACGTTCTTGGCGATGGACCACTCATTGTCGTTCAGGATCCCGATGAACTTCTTGGTGGTGACCGAGATGTTGTTCAGCGCCTCGAAGGAAATTCCGTTGGTGAGCGCCGCGTCCCCAAAGACGCAGACCACGTGCTCCATGCCGCCGCGCTGGTCCCGGGCGGCACACATGCCGAGCGCCGCGGAAAGGGCGGTCCCGGCGTGTCCGGCGCCATAGCAGTCATGCTCGCTTTCGGTGCGAAGGGCGAAGCCGTTCAAGCCGTCCGTCGTGCGCATGGTGTGGAACCGGTCCTTCCGCCCCGTCAGGAGCTTGTGGACGTAGACCTGGTGGCTGACGTCCCAGACGAACTTGTCCCGCGGCGTCTCAAAACAGCGGTGCAACGCGATCGTGAGCTCCACGACGCCCAGATTGGGCCCCAGATGCCCCCCGTTTCGGGCCAGTTTCGTGATCAGTTCCTGCCGGATTTCCGTGGCGAGCTCGGACAGTTGCTCGGGGGTGAGTTTCCGGACGTGCGAGGGATGATCAACCATGTCGAGATAGCGACTCATGCTTCAGTGTAAGGTAGGCAACAAACGAAAAATGCGGAAGCGTTTGCAGGGGCTTCGGGTTCGCACCGGACTCAGGCACCGGCTTCCTCCCCCGGAAGGGCGGCCGGACGGGTGGCCAGATCCCCGGCGAGGGACTGCTCCAGCCGCTGGACCCGAACTTCGGCGGCTTCCAGTTGCGTCTGGCAGGTCCTGGCCAACCGCGCCCCCTCCTCGAACTTCGAGAGCAACTGTTCCAAGGACAGCTCACCGGACTCCATCGCTTCCACGATGGATTCCAGTTTCTGCAGCGCCTCCTCGAAAGGAACAGCCGGATCGGACTCCGGTGGGGCGGTCTTGGCGGACTTGGACACCGCGGGGACGCTAGGACGCCCGGGGTCGCCTTGCCTAGTCCGGATATTTCACCCGCGCTGGTCGCAGGGCTGGGCGCCATCCCGTCAGGCAAGGCGGTCGAAGCGGTTCGGCCCGGGTTGTGGGGGGATTTCCGGTCCGACGTCGAACCCGGGGCCACCCCCCGGCCGGCCGGCGGGCGGTAATCCGCCGCAGGAAGGGCATGAACCCCCCGCGGTTTGTCCGTTTTGAATCGTCCCATCGACCCCGGACCATGAGCCCCTCAAACCCGGGACCAGCGCTTGACCGCCTCCATGATCTTGCGGTCGTCGCTGCCGGCGTCCCGGACACTCTTGAGAAACTGGGGAATGGTCATGTGGACACGCTTCAGAAACGCCCGGTCTCCCCCGCAGCCATACATGATCTCCGGCGGCATTTCCCCCCGGAGCTTCAGTCGGGCCTTGGCGATGATGCGGGGCAGCCACGGGATCCCCTCCATCGCGGCATCCTTGGCCGGCAGCGCGGCGGACGAACCAACCTGCCCGGACGACCTCCCGTGCATCTCCTTCAGGAAGTACTCGCGACGAATGGACTGGACGGCCAGAACCGTTTCAAAATCAGGTTCCCCAAACGACTGCCCATCCTCCACAAAGTCGAACAACTCCTGGGCGGAACACCCGATGGAGGCCAGAAACGCGTGATCCGAGGGGGGCACCACCTCGGGCGGCCTACGCTTTCCCTGATTCCAAGCCTCCACGGAACGGTCATACACCGCCCTGAACTGCCCCTCCCATTCGGTCTGACTCACGCACCCAGGGTACCCGCACTCCCGTGTCCCGCCAATCCTTCCCTGCCACCCTTCCCTGCCGCCCCGGCCACCCCCGCCTTCGAGTCCGGTGAACCCCCGGAGTGATCGGATCGCGGTTGAGACCCGCCTCCGTCCGGGAGTAGGATTCGCAGGTGTTCCACCGGCTTCGAACCTGGGTGATGGCCCTCTGGGTGTCCTGGCCCGCGGTTGCCGGCAGTTCCGAAACTCCCCGGCAGAGCCGTGAACACTGGGCCTACCAGGCGGTCCGCTCCGTGCCCCCGCCGGCCGATGCCGGAGGTGCAAACCCGGTGGACGCATTCATTCGACGTTCCCTGGCCCGGGCAGGAGGGATCCCGGCACCGGAGGCTGACCGGCGCACCCTGATTCGCCGGGTAACCCTCGACCTGACCGGACTCCCGCCCGATCCCGCGTCGGTGGACCTTTTTGTCGCGGATCCGGCTCCCGATGCCTACGAGCGTTGGGTGGACCGCCTGCTTCAATCCCCCGCCTATGGTGAGCGGTGGGCCAGACACTGGATGGACGCCGCCCATTTCGCGGAGACCCACGGGCACGATCAGGATCGGATCCGTACGAACGCCTGGCCGTACCGGGACTACCTCATCGCATCCTTCAACGCGGACGTCCCCTACGCCCGGTTCGTGCGGGAGCAGATTGCCGGTGACGTATTGTTCCCAGGGGATCCCCAGGCCACGGTCGCCCTTGGTTTCCTTGCCGCGGGTCCCTGGGACGAGAGTTCGCTGCGGGACATCCGTGAGGACACCCTGGATCGCCAGATCGGACGGTATCTGGATCGGGACGACATGATCACCACGGTCATGAGCGTTCTGGCGAGCAGCACCGTGCATTGCGCCCGCTGCCATGACCACAAGTTCGATCCGATCCCCCAGGCGGACTACTACGCCCTCCAGGCGGACTTTGCCGGGGTGGACCGGGCCAATCGGCTGTTCGATCGGGAACCGGCGGTACATCGACGGCGGCAGGAACTCCGGAAGTGGCAGCGGGGAATCGAGTCCATGGACCCCGCGGTGCTGACCGGGACCGAGGCGACCGAGGCGGTGACCCGCTGGGAACGCGATCGCCGGGAACATGCCTCCACCTGGGTCCCGATCGTCCCGATCGAGTTCACCTCCGAAGGCGGCGCCTCCCTGAGCCGCCTCCCCGACGACTCCCTGCTCGCGGCCGGGATCCGCCCGGAAAGGGATACCTACTCCATCACGGCGACTCCCCCGCCGGGAATCGTCATTTCGGCAATCCGGCTGGATGTGCTCACCGATCCCAGCCTTCCTCAGGGGGGACCCGGCCGGGCTGACAACGGGAATCTGCACCTCTCGGAGTTTCAGTTCCGGATTACCGTGCCCGGGACCGGATCGGCGGAAGATATGGATTTCGCCGACGTCCTCGCGGATCACAACCAGGAATCGTGGACGATCCAACATTCCGTGGACCGTGTGGACACCACCGCCTGGGGTGTCCATCCCGAGGAAGGCAGGTCCCACCACGCCATTTTCATTCTGAGGAAGCCCCTGCGTCCGGCGCCCGGTGCCCGGCTGGAGTTCAAACTGCAGCAGCGTCATGGCGGGGGCCACGAAATTGGACGCCTGCGGCTGTCCGTCACGGACCACGCCTCCCCGGTCACGGATCCTCCGGACCGGATCGCCACCATCATTTCCCGGTCCCCTTCCGAACGCACCGCGGAGGAACAAGGCACCCTCACCGCCTGGGTCTTCGGCAACCGGGTCCGATCCGAACTCGCCACCCTTCCTCCGCCGTCGCGCGTCTACGCGGCGGCCAGTGACTTCGAACCGGATGGCGGACTCAAACCCTCGGACCGGCCCCGGCCGGTTTCGATCCTGAAACGGGGAGAAATCACGCAGCCCACGATCGCCGCCGAACCCGGGGCCCTCGCCTGCATTCCCGTCCTTCCGGCCCGATTCGCCGCGGATCAGTCCCCGGATGAGGGACGTCGCCGAGCGGCCCTTGCCGAGTGGCTCGCCTCGGATGCAAACCCGCTGACCTGGCGGTCGGTGGTCAATCGGGTGTGGGCCCTCCATTTTGGTTCCGGGCTCGTGGCCACCCTGAATGATTTCGGCTCCATGGGTGCCCAACCGAGCCATGCGGACCTTCTGGACTGGCTCGCCGCCTGGTTTCGGGACGACGCGCACGGTTCGCTCAAACAACTTCACCGGCTTCTGGTCACGAGCGGAACCTACCGGCAGTCCTGCGCGCCGCCGGAATCCCATTCCAAGGCCATGGAGACCTCCGATCCCGACAATCGACTCTATTGGCGAATGAATCGAACCCGGCAGGACGCCGAATGCGTTCGGGACTCCATCCTCCACTTCTCGGGACGTCTCGACCGTACCATGGGCGGTCCGAGCGACCGGCAGTTCGGACTCCAGCCCGGCATCCACGTCACGCCCAAGGTCGATTATTCGGTCTTTGATGTAGACTCCGCCGCCGGGAGCCGCCGGAGTGTTTATCGATTCCTCTTTCGAACCCTGCCGGACCCGTTCATGAGCGCCTTGGACTGTCCCGCCGGGGATCAGATCACCGCCGCGAGAAACAATTCGGTGACGGTCCAGCAGGCCCTTGCGCTCTGGAATGACCGCTTTGTGGTGCGCCAGGCGGAACATTTTGCGGAGCGCCTCGCATCCGTCACCGAGACCGATCGGATCGTGCGCGCGTGCCAGTGCGTCTGGGGGCGACCGCCCAGTCCGGACGAGCGCGCATTGCTGCAGCGGTACGCGGATCGGCACGGCATGGCCGGACTCTGCCGGCTTCTACTCAACAGCAATGAGTTCCTGTTCATCAACTGATCGGAGGATCTGCGTTCCCGGTTCCCGACGGGAATTCCTCTGGCGCTGCGGCGGCGGGCTGGGAGGCGTGGCCCTTGCCCAGCTTCTCGGTGCCGATCCCGCCTCACCGGGCGGACCACCGCCGGGATCCCCCGGCTTCCGCCGTCCCCACGTTCCGCCGCGCGCGAAGCGGGTCATCCAACTGTTCATGAATGGCGGCGCAAGCCAGATGGACCTCTTCGACTACAAACCCGCCCTGTTCCGGCATGCCGGCGAGGCCTTCGACCCGGGTCGCGGAGTGCGGGTGGAAGCGGCCACCAGCGAACCGGGGAAGGTGTTGCGACCGCCGTTTCCCTTCCGCCAGCACGGCGAATCCGGCCGGTGGGTCAGCGACCTGCTTCCTCACACGGCCCAATGCGTGGACCAGATGGCCTTTCTGATGGCGATGCAGTCCCGGACCAATGTCCACGGGCCCGGGAGCTACCTCATGAACACGGGATTTCTCCTCCCCGGCTTCCCCTGCCTCGGCGCGTGGGTCAGCTACGCCCTCGGAAACGAGTCCGAGGACCTGCCCACGTTCATCGTCCTGCCGGACGCCCGGGGCCTTCCCTACAATCAAAAGGGAAATTTCAGTGCCGGCTTTCTTCCAGTCACACACCAGGGGACGGTCATCGATGGCGGTCCGTCCGGACCCATTCCCGGACTTCGCCCGCCGGATTCCGCCGCATACATCACGCCCGCGTCCAATGCCGAAGGACTGGAACTGCTCCAGCAACTCAACGCGGCACACCTCCACTCGAACCCGGGCGACTCGAGGCTGGAGGCACGGATTGAGGCCTACGAACTCGCCGCCCGAATGCAACTGAGCGCACCCGAGGCATTCTCCCTCGGGGGAGAGACCCCGGCAACCCGCCGGCTCTACGGCCTCGACCAGCCGACGACTGCGGAGTTTGGACGCCGCTGCCTGCTCGCGCGCCGGCTGGTCGAGAGGGGTGTCCGCTTCGTCCAGGTCTGGAGTGGCGCCGGCGGTCCGACCGGGAACTGGGACAACCATTCCAGCATCGCCAAGGAACTGCCCCCCATGTGCGCCGCCACCGACCAGCCGGTCGCCGCGCTGCTCAGGGATCTTCGCGCCCGGGGGCTGCTCGACGACACCCTGGTGCTCTGGAACACGGAATTCGGCCGGATGCCCTTTTCCCAGGGAGGCGAGGGACGGGACCACAATGGAGGCACGTTTGTGGGATGGATGGCCGGGGCGGGAATCCGGGCCGGAACCAGCTACGGGGAAAGTGATGAATGGTCGTGGAAGGCGTCCCGAGATGTGACCACCAACTACGATTTTCACGCCACGGTGCTCCATCTTCTCGGTCTCGACCACACCCGCCTCACCTGGCTCCACGCCGGCACCAACCGGCGCCTCACGGACGTCCACGGCGAGGTGATTCAGGAGGTGATCGCGTAAACCGGATCCCAGGTTATCCTTTTTTGTCGACGCTCCCTTCGGCGTCGTGACTCCTTAACCCGCACATGCGCATCCTGCTCGTCGCAGACCTTCACTACACGCTGAAGCAGTTTGACTGGCTGGTGGAGGAGGCGTCGCGACATGACCTCGT
The DNA here is from genome assembly GCA_016793645.1 of Verrucomicrobiales bacterium. Lineage (GTDB taxonomy): Bacteria > Verrucomicrobiota > Verrucomicrobiia > Limisphaerales > UBA9464 > UBA9464. The sequence continues at coordinate 31,338 of JAEUHD010000008.1, read as the reverse complement.
GGTCATCAGCGGGGACCTTCTGGATGTCGCCTCGGTCCTGGAACCCCAGGTCCAGACCCTCGTGGTCGAAAAGTACCTCGCCCGCATTGCCAGCCAGAGGCCGCTGATTGTGAGTTCCGGAAACCATGATGGGGATCGGCGCTCCGAGGCGGATGAGTCCGTCGCCGGATGGCTCCAGGAACTCCGGGGGGAACAGCTTTACGTCGACGGGGACAGCGTCGAACTCCAAGGGACCCTGTTCACCGTTTGTCCCTGGTGGGACGGCCCCGTCTCCCGGGCGGCGCTGGAAGCCCAACTGGAGCGGGATGCCACCCGTCCACGAAACCGGTGGATCTGGATCCATCACGCTCCCCCGGACCAATCCCCCGTGAGCTGGGCGGGAAGACGATTTGGTGGGGATGAATTTCTTCCGGGCTGGATTGAAAAATACCAGCCGGACTTTGTGTTCTCCGGCCACATTCACAACGCCCCGTTCCTGGACCGGGGCTCCTGGCTGGACCGCCTGGGCAAAACCTGGGTGTTCAACCCGGGACGCCAGATTGGAGCCGCCCCCACTTCCATCTCCCTGGACCTGGAAACGTTGACCGTGGAATGGACGAGCTTTGAGGGACCGGTCCGCCGGTCCCTTTTGGAAGCCGAACCCTCGCCCCTCAGCCCCGCGCCGTCCGCGGTTGGCGGTGCATGAGGGTGTCCAAAACGTCATCCACCATCGACAGATGGTCGTGCCCCTCATACTGGGCCTTCACGTCGATCAGGTACTTGTTGAGGGAATCGAGTCGCCGGGCCAAAAGGCGCGCCACCAAGATGGTCGCCTCCGGCGTGGAGCGCAGGAACTGGTCGGCATCGTCCACGACCACAAATTCGCAGGGGGACAGGGCACGAACGCTCGCGGTGCACGGACTGCCCAGGAGCGCCGACATCTCCCCAAAAACCGCCCCAACCTCGGACGTCCTGGCCACCCGGACATCGTCGCGGAGCACCTCCACCTCTCCCGACGCCAGGATCAGCAGACTTCCGCCCCGCTGTCCCTGTTCCAGGACCACGTCGCCCGCAGCGGCCGCCCTGCGGGGAAGTCCCGCCACCAGATCCAGGATGTTGCTCATGGCGCGCCTGCCTTACCCCCGGCGACGTCATCCGGCAAACCGGAATCGCGGAAACTTACGGAGTCGGTGCGCCCCGAAGCTGCTCCAGCAGGGTCTGAAGCTGCGGATGGTCGGACGGATGGTATCGCACGGTCTCCTCGACAATGGGGATGGCCTCCGCGGTGCGCCCGTGGTTGACCAGCCACCGGGAGTACTGGAGGGCCATGGAGACATTTTCCGGGGCCATCTCCCGCGCCAGGCGGAACACGGACTCCGCTTCCGTTGAGAATTGGTTCTGTTCCAGCAGCCCCCCCTGCGCCAGCAGGAGCGTGGCATAGGCATCCCGGGCGGATGGGGAACCAGAAACCTCCGAATCCGACATCAGCTGCCGACTCAGATCCTGCCAATAGCTGACCGAATCCACGGCCTGTTCCGGCGTCATCGGCGCCGTTCCCTCCCCCTTCGCCGAGACTTCAAGCAACGGCCCCCGCGGAGTCGCCGAGTCATGCAGCGAATCGAAGGGATAGGTCTCCTCCATGGAAAGCGTGATCCCCGGGTTGGCCTCCAGGAGCATCCGGGCCAGCCGCTCGTTGATGGACATGACGGCCTTGGCGCCACTGACCTGAACCCCTCCCTCCGTCAGGCGGATATCCTCGCCCGGCAAGACCTGGCGCGGTTCCTCCGGATGATCCCGGTCGTGCCTCAGTCGGCGCCCCGCATCCGCGAGATAGTCGTCGAAGGCCTGCCGGGAATCCTCCGGGGTCGGAAGATTCAGGCGATCCCCATAAAGAGCCCGGGCGTAATCCACATAGTTCAGCGCAGCGAGGGCACTCTGGGTCAGGACGATGGGACCATTCCCCTCTCCAGCATCCGCCAGGAGTGTTGGAATGAACCGGCCCGAATCCGAGCCCCCCAGATACACGCCCCCCGGAGGCACGGAATCCAACACGGCCTTCCCGTAGTCCAGAAGCGCCTGGGCGGGCCAATCGCGAACGGCCTCATGGACTCCCAGGGTCTCCAGCAGCGCGGGCATGAATCGCGTCAGACCCGAGGCGTCGCCCTCCCCTTCCCGGCGTTCAACCAGCGCAGCGTAGAGGAAATCCACTTCGTCCCATCGTCCCGCCTCCGCGAGCTCATAGAATCGGACCACCTCCGGCGGAACCGGCACCCCCGCGGAAGTCGCGAGGCGCTGAACCACCTCCCAACGACCGCGCACAAAACGGTCCAACCGCTCCGCCACCTGCTCCGCCGCCGTCGGCATCCGCCCCGCCGGAGGGTGCCGGACATCCATCCGTGGACGCGGATCCCGCGCCGCCGCTTCGACCGGCAGATCCTCTTCCGCGGGCGTCCATGGCGATCCCCCTTCCCGCCGGGATGGGAGGAGGCCCCAGACCAGGAGCACCCCCAGAGCCCCGACCAGACTCCACCGAATCCCCGCTGCAGAGAATGACCCGTTCTTCATTTCATGAACAAGACCCCGCACCCGCGGCCTTTTGTATGTCCCTGAACAAATCTTCCGAAACACGTCCCCGAAGCCGACTCTTCGCCCCTGGCGCCTTCACCAGTCCCGATTGCCATTTCCCGCCCCCAACCGAGCGGCCGGAACCGTGATGCGTTGAATGGCGCGCTCGACCAGACCTCGGCGTGGATCGTCACAGCTTCCCCGCCGACGCTCCAATGCCGGGAGCGCCGTCACGGCATGCGGACCACACCATCCCGCAAGACAAACCAGCATCCCCTCCTCCACCGAGCACGCGGGCGGCCCCGGGTCCAGGAGGAGGACTCTCGAAACCGAGCGCCCAATCTCGCCGGGATCGCCCCCCACGCGGCCGATCGCGCCCAGGATGTGATACTCCCAGAATCCTTGATCCAGGGCGGACAACAGGCCCTTCAAGACCCTCCGATCCCCCGAGCCCTCCAATCCCAGCGCCAAGGCGGCCGTGCCCCGCACCTGGGGATCCGGGCTCGCCAGGGCGTCAATCAGTTGTCGTCGTCCCGCCTCCCCCAGGTCGCCCAGGGCCAACCCCGCCTCCATCGGAGCCCCCGCATGATGCAACAGATTGCTGAGACCCGGCAGGGCACCGACACCCCGTTCGCGCAGGATTCCAAATCCGAGCAATCCGGCCATCCGCCGGCGCTCCGCCGCGGCACCGGCGCTGAAGCGGAGCGCGGGAATGGGAAGCCGTGCGCCGAGACGCTCCCGGATCCGCTCCCACGGAGTCGGGCGGGCCATCAGCAATTCGAGAAGGACGGGCCCAGCCTCGGCCCCAGCCTCCCGCAGCGCCCGCGCCCCCGCAGTCTCCGGAACGGGACTCGGCAGCAGGACGACCGCCTCAGGACTCTGCATCTGGGCCGCATCCGGCGACGTCCCCGACTCCAGCAGTTCCTCCAATTCGTCGTGAAGATGGCCGTAGACATCGTTGGGAATCAGGGCGCCCGCCCCCGGGTCGGCGAGCAGCGCCTCAACCAGCGCTGTTCTTCCAGGGGAACTTCCCGTCCCAAGTCGGGAGACGCACCATCCCAGAAGGATCCCTCCGACCAGCAGAAACGCGCACAGTCCGGTCCGGTGGACACGATCCAACCGAGCGGCCACGATTCGGAGGGACCCGGGATTCATCCTCCGTCCGTCTAGGGCAGTTCCCGGATTCGAAGATTTCGAAACTCCACCGGCGCTCCCTCGGACTCCAGGCACAGGTACCCGAACGCGGGACTGCATCCGCTGCCTCCCGAAACCTCCTCCCCATTGACCCAAAGTCGGACCTCCCCGTTGACGGCGCGCACGTAGTAGTGGTTCCACTCGTTGACGCCCCGACTGAGATTCTTCCGGGGAAAGCTGCGACGCCCGTCCGGGGCGACCGGAGGGAATGGCTTCATCACCGCATTCCCCGTGGGGAAAACATCCCCGTGGGTCGTAAACCAGTCCGCCTTCCTGCCCGAGTCCCGCTCATATTGTGCGGTGTATCCGTGGTCCAGCACCTGAACCTCGATGCCTTCCGGGAGGCGTCCTTTTCCCTGCTCCAACTCACCGATCGATTTTGCGGACGCCCAGAGAAAGACCCCGGAATTCCCTCCGGACTGGAGATGCCGCCATTCCACGACCAGCTCCACGTTGGTCATCATTTGCCGTGACCGAAGGACTCCCACCGGTTTGCCGGTGCAGTGGAGGATCCCCCCGGACCAGGTCCACGTGTTCGAGGCACAATTGACGTTCTGGAAATCCGCCTCCCCCCAGGCGCGCCATCCCGGTCCGCTCCCGTCGATGAACGCCCGGGGCGAACCGTCCGAACCCTCCCCGGCGTGCAGCGGATGGAGGCTGCCGCACAGGGCGGCCAAGGCGGCGAGCCAAAGGGGGGCGCGGGCAATGAATCGGGACCGATGCATGTCCGAAGGGTCCTCCCGCGAAGTCGTCCATGCGAGTCGATTCCGAAGACCCCACCTTGAATCGCAGGGCCGGCCCCTGCTTCACTGCACGGCGCTCCCATGACTTCGTCCAATTCCGCCACGGCGCCCCGCCTTCGCGACCTCACGCCCTCACAATGGCGCTCAGGCCTGGCCGCCTGGCTGGGATGGATGTTCGACGGCCTCGACATGCATTTGTACACCCTGGTGGCGACGCCGTTTGTGGCCGAACTGCTGCGCACCGGTGCGAAGGATCCCTCCGTAGGGTCCCACGGTGCCGTGGTGCAGGCCGCCTTTCTCACCGGCTGGGCCCTGGGTGGGGCCTTTTTCGGACGCCTCGGGGATCTGCTGGGGCGCAGCCGGGCACTCAGCCTCACCATCCTCACCTACGCGGTGTTCACGGGGTTGTCCTTCTTCGCGACGGAATGGTGGCATCTCATGATCTTCCGTTTCCTTGCCGCCCTGGGAATCGGGGGAGAATGGGCCGTCGGCGCCTCGCTGATTTCAGAGACATGGCCCAAATCCTGGCGTCCATGGCTGGCCGCCATCCTGCAAACCGGCGTCAATTGCGGGGTCCTCCTCGCCTGTCTTGCCGGATTCCTGCTCGCCAGCCAGCCCCCGCGATGGATCTTCCTGGTGGGAATCTGCCCCGCCCTTCTGGTCCTGTGGATCCGGCGGGCGGTTCCCGAACCGGAGGGATGGCACGCTGCAAAACAGGCAAGCTCCGGTCCGGCGCTCGGACTGCCCGACTTGTTTCGTCCCCCGGTCGTTCGCATCACCATCCCGGTGCTGATCCTGTGCGCCCTCAGTCTTACCGCCCACTGGACGTTCATGTTCTGGCAACAGGCGAATGTCCGACAGCTCCCCGAGGTATCCCGACTGGATGCCACGGGGCAGAACCACTACACGACGGCCGCCCTGTTTCTCGTCATGGCCGGATCCATTGCGGGAAATTTCGTGGCGGGCTGGCTGGCCAAGTGCGTCGGGTATCGCCGGGCGATCCTGCTGTTTCTATCGGGGTACTTCGTGACGATGGTGGCCACCTATGTCCAGCCGCTGGAATGGAGGGAACTGCGATTCCTGCTGGTGTTGATCGGGGCGTGGCAGGGTGTCTTCGCCCTCTTCACCATGTGCCTGCCGCCCCTGTTCCCGGTCCTGCTCCGCACCACGGGGGCGGGATTCTGCTACAACTTTGGGCGAATCCTGTCGGCGGCCGGCGTCGTGGTCTTCGGTTTGCTCGCCCCGGTAGGGGAAGGCTACACCCGGCAAGCCCTGTTCTACGCCGGATTCCTCTTTCTTCCCGCCGCGATCGCCTCGCTCTGGCTGCCGGAGGCCGAGGCCGAGCGGTAACCCCACCGCACACGTCCATTACCGGACAAGCAGGATCCGGACGACGACGACGACGGCCACGGCCGATCCCAGCAGGACCGCCGGTCCGGGACGGATCACCGGAAGCAGGGTTCGTTTCTCAAGAAACCAGGGGGTGGCCATCACCTGAATGGCCGCCGCGGCCATCCATGCCGAGACGGGAGACGGGACGCCGGGAATCGAGGGAAGGCCGCCCAACGCCGCCACCACCACCCCCGATGTGATCGCGCTGCTGAGAGCGAGGACCCCAAGTCCGAAGTTCCCGCCTCCCGCCCATCGCTGCAGGATCCATCGGGCGGTTCCGCGCGCCCCGAAAACGGCCGTCACCCAGACCGCGGTCGCGCCATAAACCGGCACCATGCCCGTGGGCGTCCGTGGGAAAAGGAGGGTTCCGGCTCCACCGGCGATTGCGGCCGCAGTCAGGACATACTGGTACGGCTGATGACGGCCCATTTCCAGCACGAGGGCCACCGCGGCCGATCCCCAGATCAGCGGGATGCCGACGTTGCGAATCCCGTCCCGACCCACCCCCGCCAGCATCATCCCCAGCACAACACCGACCCCCGCGCAAAACACCAGCCCCCCCGGGTGGAGCCTGGCCGCCAATGAGGATGGCTCCCCGGCGGAGGCGGACATCCGGGGACTTCCGTCCACTCGCGGGATCATGGAAATCCAAGCCATCGGGTTCCGCGTGCAGCGAGACCTGTCCTCGGGTAGTCTGGTCTCATGAAGTCCGCCTATGAACTCGCCATGGAACGTCTCAGTCGTCAGGCCCCGACCCGCACCCTGAGTGCGGCACAAAAGGAGCGGATCGCGGAACTGGAGTCCTTGTACCGTGCCCGAATCGCCGGCCGTGAACTCGCCACCCGCGATGAGGTCCTGCGATGGACCTCCGCAGGCGAGACGGAAAAGGCGGCCGGGGCCCAAGCGCAATTCGCCGCTGAAAGGCAATCCCTCGAGGCCGAACTCGAGGAGAAAAAGGAACGGGTCCGTTCCGGAAACCTGGACTGAGTCCGGGAATCCATCCCCGGCTCAGGCCGCCTCCGAGGGAGGGGCTTCGGAACCGGTCTCCGCAACCGGTCGCGCCGAGGGCGCAGGTCCGGAGCTGGGCGCGGAACGCGGGGGCTCCCCGTGGTCATCCCCTTCGCGAACCTTGGCGGGTCCGGGGGGCCGATCCACCGCCTTGGGATTCCGCGCCCGCTTGGCTCGCGGCAGGGGGCTCACCATGACGTTGATCGAACGTCCCACAAGCTTCGGAGTGAAGTCGGGGTGTCCCCAGGGGGCGATGTCCTTCAAAAACTTCTCCACCACGGCCATTCCAATTTCCGTGTGGGCCATTTCACGGCCGCGGAACCGGAGGGCAACCTTCACCTTCATGTCCTCGCACAGGAACTCGATGGCATGCTCCTGTTTGATCCCCAGATCGTGGGGATCAATGCGCGGGGTGAGCTGCACCTCCTTCACGATATTGGCGTGATGATGCTTCTTGGATTCGCGATCCCGCTTCGACTGCTCGTACTTGAACTTGCCGAAATCCACAATCCGGCACACCGGCGGATTGGCCGAGGCGGAAACCTCGACGAGATCGTACCCCTGATTGCGCGCCATGTTGATGGCAGCCCCAAGGTCCATGACCCCGACCTGGGAACCATCGGAACCGATCACCCGGACTTCACGGGCACGAATCTTCCCGTTAACGCGGAACTGGGGAGGCGGAGGAGCGTGGCGGGAGGGAAACGGACGACTCAAGCTGCCCTCTCCTTTTTGAAATTAACCATGTCGATTCGAAAACCGGGTCTGCCGCCATTGGCGACAAGTGCCGAAAGGAAAGCGCGAATCCCCGGCTTCCAGCAAGCCAATTCTCATGCAATTCTACCGCAGTCGCACGGTGTTGCACCGGAAACCGTCCCAACGATCCGCCCCGGTGTGCGGGATCCCGGGCCGTCGCACGCGCGAATCCTTGTCGCCTCCACGTCCTCCCGTTAAACAGCCCCGCACATGAGCCCGGAGACCACTCCCGCCGCCCACGCCACGGAGCTTCTCACCCGCAGCATCGCCCGCGGGCGCCTCGGGCATGCCTACCTCTTTGTCGGCGACGATTCCGGGACCCTCGAGGAGGCCGCCGTCCGACTGTCCCAAACCCTCACCTGCAGCCGCAACAGCCCCGGGAATCCAGGGGTCCCTGCATCGGAACCCTGCGGCACCTGCTCCGCCTGCCGGAGGACCGCCGGGTTTCAGCATCCGGACGTCACCTGGGTTCGTCCGGGAAAGAAGAGCCGCATCATTTCCATTGATCAGATCCGGGATCTGAACCAGACGGTTTCCCTGCGGCCCACGGAGTCCCGCCACAAGATCGGCATCATCACCACCACCGAGCGTCTCCGCCTCGAAGCCGCCAACGCCTTCCTGAAAACCCTCGAGGAACCGCCCCGGGACTCCATCTTCATTCTCCTGACGCTCGATGCCGACCAGGTTCTCGAAACCATTCTCTCCCGATGCCTGCGGCTCAGCTTCGCCGGCGGCGGGATCCGGATTGAACCGGAAGTCTCGGAATGGTTGAGCGGATTCACGGCCGGGGTGGCGGGATCCTCCTCATCCCTGCTCGACCGCTACCGTCTCGTGGAATCCCTCCTCCAGGCCCTCACCGCCGCCCGGGAATCCATCGACGACGCGCTGACCGCCGCATCCCCGCTGAAGCGATACGCCGATGCGGACGCCGACCGGCGCGAACGTTGGGAGGATGAACTGGAGGCGGCCATCGAGGCCGAGTACCGGCGACGACGGGCCCACTACCTGGCAGGCATCCACGCCTGGCTCCGCGACGTTTGGTTCCGGACGGTCGAGCCCGCCGGCACCCTCTTCCTTCCCCGGTTTCAGGAGGCCTCAACCGTCATCGCCCGCCGGATTTCCTCCGCGGCCGCCCGGGCCAATCTGGAAGCCTGGGAACGCACCCAGCGGCTGCTGCTGGGCACCAACGCCCAGGAATCCCTGGTGTTGGAAGTGGGAATCCTGCGTCTTTCCCTGTGAGCGCGCCCACCGCCGCCCCCTCCGACACGGAACGAAGAATCCGGGTCTGGCTGCTGCTGTGGGGAGGACTCCTCGGTCTCAGCGTCCTCAAATTCGGGAACCCAGTCGTCCTCGACCGACAGATCCCCGCTCCCGGATCCTGGAGCGATGCGATGTCGGATCCCTGGCCGGTTCGTTGGGCGTGGTGGCTGTTGCTTCCGCTCGTCCTGCCCGCCATTCCCTGGATGATCCGCGAGGGGCGAACCCAGTTTCGGCACCTCAACCGGTGGCTCTGGGTCCCCGCGGTGCTCTGGTTCGGATGGCAGGTCCTGTCCATGGCGCAGACCGTGGACCGGCCGTTGTCGGCCCTCGCGATCACCCAGTTCGCGGGGGTCCTGGTCGCCTACGGAACGGGCCTCACCCTCATCACGAACCGGCAACGCCTGTCCTGGGCAATGGCCGCCGTGGTCGCCGCGTTTTGTCTCTGCCTGATGCGCTCGGTAAACCAGCGGCTTGAATTCCCCCAGATGCGGGCCGCGCTGCTGGAGGGGGAGCGGACGGACTGGACCAATTTTCCCCCGGCCACCGTCCTCGATTTGGAACGCCAGCAATTCATCATTTCCACCAACGGCGTTCGCCGGGCCAATCCGCTCATCCTGGTGAAACTCGAACGGGAGCGGGTCTACGGAACCCTCGTCTATCCCAACGCCCTCGCCTCCGTGGTCCTCCTGCTGCTGCCCTTGTCGTGGACGCTGGTGTCCGATCTCACGCGCTCCGCAAGGCCGGTCACCCGGTGGGCCGCGCTCGGACTGGTGTCGGGATTGGGTGTCGTTGCGCTCGTGTGGAGCGGCTCGAAGTCGGGCTGGCTGATCGCGCTGCTCCTCCTCGGAGCCCTGGGGTGGCGACAGCCGCTGCCCCGCCGGCTCAGGACCGGGGCACTGGCCCTCCTGGCCATCGCCGGCATTCTTGCGTTCGCCATCCGCTTCCGCGGCTACTTCGCCGCGGGCGCCACCAGTGTCGGGGCCCGCATGGACTACTGGAGCGCCGCGTGGAAGACGACCCTTGCGGAACCCATCCTCGGGACGGGCCCCGGCACCTTTCAGCGCCCCTACGCCCGCCTGAAGTCCCCCGATTCCGAGATGGCGCGCCTGGCCCACAATGACTACCTCGAACAGTTCTCGGACTCGGGGATTCCGGGAGGTGTCCTTTACGGGATCTGGGTGGGAGGCTGGATGTTGCTGGTCGGCCGCCGATGCTGGGCCAGCAACGATCCCCTCGTGGTGTCCGCCTTTCTCGGCACCGCAGCCTGGTTCGCCCAGGGGGTCAGTGAATTCGGGCTCTACGTTCCGGCGCTGGCGTGGACGGCATTCACGCTCGCCGGCGCCACCGCGGGCATCACGGCGCTTCAAACCATCCCGAGCGCCATTCCCCCTCGGTCCGGGCCCCACGCTTCCGCAACCCGGAAGCCGTGAGCGCCCGCTCCACCTCCGGAAACTGGGATTCCAGGATCCCGGCGACCACCAGCGAGCCCCGCGGCTTGAGCCGGGCCAGAAGCCGGCCGTGTTCCGCGACCAGCAGGTCGCAGATGAGATTGGCGCAGACCACGTCGAAGCGTTCCCCGGTTTTCCTCGGCATCTTCGTCAGGTCCTTCAACTCCGGTTGAACCTGCCCCTCCACTCCATTCAGGCGGCAATTGGTCCGCGAGATCCTCACCGCCTCGGCGTCGTAGTCGAACGCCGCCACCGGGGAGTAGCCCAACTTGGCCGCCGCAATCGCCAGGATGCCGCTGCCACTCCCGGCATCGAGCATCGACTGGGGGCTACCCGGCCGCCGCAATTGCGTGATCCGCTCCAGACAATAGCGGGTGGTCGCATGCTGACCGGTTCCAAAGCTGAGCCCGGGATCGAGCAACACCAGGGCCTGACCGGCCTTCGGCTTCCGACGGCTCCAGGTTGGCTGGACCAACAGGGTCCGTCCCACCTCAATGGGGCGGAAATGCCGCTTCCACGATTCACTCCAATCCCGAGGCGGCACCTTTCGTATGCCAATCCTCCCGGGTCGAATGTCCAGTCCTCCCAGGACCAGATCCTTCAACCCTTCCCGCAGTGACGCCCGGGCCGCCGGAATCTCCGACGCGGGCAGACCCCAATAGACGCTCACCGTGCACAATCCCGTGGCGAGGTCGAGATGGCTGGACGGCGGCTGGCCAAATTCCTCCCGGAGAAGCTCAGCCACATCCTCCTCCGCCTCCGGCGCCACCGTGATGGAGATCTGTCGCAACAGTTCAGAAGTCTTCATGTCGTCCTGTGTTCCCACCCCGCGCCCCTCCTTCAATGGGAACGGACGGAATCGGTTCCGAGATCCCTCCAGGGGGTGAAATTCAGCAATTGAACCTCATTGCGAAGACGGCCCGCCTTCGGAATCCCCACGTCCACCCAGGTCACGCTGGCGTAGTCCACCTCCACATGCTCGAACCACCGCAGCGGTTGGTGAAGGAGCTGGGACAGCAGTCCCCGAATGACACCGCCATGGCAGAACACCGCCACCGTCCGGTCCTCGTGCGTCCCGAGAATCTCCTCCAGGCATCCGGCAAGCCGCGTCCGAAACGTCTTCAGCGTCTCCGCCCCGGTCATGCGATCCTCCTCGAGATGATGGAGCCAGTCGTAGGCGGACATCCCATGCCGGGACTCCACCTCGTCCCAGCCCAGTCCTGTCCAGTCGCCAAAATCGATCTCCCGAAGCCCGGGCAGGATCTGCGGCTCGGACGGGAAGGAGCCCCGCGACGGCTCCCAGGTCTGCTGCACCCGGCGCATGGGACTTGCATACACCGCGTCCAACGGCACCCGGCTCAACCAGCCCGCAAGGCATTCGGCCTGGTGACGTCCCCGCTCCGACAACTCCATGTCAATGCGGCTGCCGCCAAAGATCCGGTGGTACCGGTTTTCCACCTCGCCGTGGCGGATGAGATAAAGACTCGTCTTCACGCGGACGCGAGGGCGGCTTGCTGGAGGTCGAGCAGTTGTCGAATGCCGAGGCGCCCCAGGCGGAGCAACTCCGACAGGTGCGCGTCGCTGAAGGTGGACTCCTCCCCGCTGGCCTGAAGTTCAATGAACTCCCCGGCCCCATTCATCACGAGATTCATGTCCACTTCGGCCCCGCTGTCCTCGACATAGTTCAGATCCAACACCGGCCGTCCCTCCACCACTCCCAGGCTGACCGCCGCCACCGGACTCCGAAACGGGTCCGCCGTGACCAACCCCTCCCCCTGCAGTTTCCGAACCGCGAGGCTCAGGGCCACATACGCCCCGGTAATGCTTGCCGTGCGGGTGCCGCCATCGGCCTGGAGCACGTCGCAATCGACCCAGACCGTCCGCGGCCCCAGCTTCTGGAGGTCCACGACGGCGCGGAGCGAGCGTCCGATGAGTCGCTGGATCTCCTGCGATCGCCCGTCCAGTTTCAGCTTCGCAATGTCGCGCGCCTTCCGGTCCAGGGTGGAATAGGGAAGCATCGAATACTCCGCGGTGAGCCACCCGCCGTCCACCTTCTGCGCCTTCATCCAGCCCGGCACCGATTCCTCCACCATGACCGCACAAATCACCCGCGTGTTTCCCCACTCCACCAGCGTGGATCCCGTGGCGTGGGGGGCGATGTGGTTCTGGAATCGAACGGAACGGATCTGATCGGGACGGCGACCGTCGCCCCGGGCCGCGGCGGAGTCGGTGGGCAAACTCATGAAGCACCAGCCTACCCGGGACGCCGCTCCGGTGGCAACAGGACGGACACGACATCGCCGACGCCCCCGGAAATCCCGGAACCGGTCTTCGGGAGGACCGCAGGATCAGCGCGGACGCCCGAATCGGAACACCGTCGTGGTGTCGTAGGTTTCTCCCGGCCGCAGGACCGCCTTGGGAAAGGACGGCTTGTTGATGGCGTCGGGAAAGTTCTGCGTTTCGAGACAAAACGCGCCGTGGGGCGGAAACTTCAGGCCGCCATTGCACTCGTAGCCATCGGCCGGAAAGTGATTGGCCGTGTACAACTGGATCCCGGGCCGATCAGTCAGCACCTCGAGGACCCGGCCGGAGCCCGGATCGGTCACCCGCGCCGCCAGGGCGACGCTCTTTCCACCGGAATCCAACACGTAGTTATGGTCGTATCCGGGAGGTTGCAATCCAGTGCTGTTGATCCGCTCGCCAAAACGGTGCGGCGAGGTGAAGTCGAGCGGCGTTCCCGACACGGGCGCGACGGTGCCCAGCGGGATGAGCCCTTCATCCACCGGGGTGTAACGCGCAGCGAAGATCTCGGCGACCTGATCATCAATCGAGCCCCTGCCCGCGAGATTGAAGTAGCTGTGATTGGTCAGGTTGATGGGGGTGGCCCGGTCGGTGGTCGCGGAATAATGGATCCGCAGGTCGTTTTCCTGATCCAGCGAGTAGGTCACCGCCACGCGGAGGTTACCCGGATACCCCTCCTCCCCATCCGGACTGAGATACGTCAGGCGGACGGAGGCCTTCTCCGGCGTGAGTTCATACCCCTCCACCTTCCAGAGCTTCTTGTCGAACCCGACATTCCCCCCATGGAGATGGTTCGCACCGTTGTTGGTCGCCAACTGGTAGGACTTTCCATCGAGGGTGAACTGCCCCTTGCCGATCCGGTTGGCCACCCGGCCGGCAATGGCCCCGAAGAACGGATGTCCCTTCAGGTAGCGATCCAGGGTGTCGAACCCGAGCACGATGTTTCCCGGCTTCCCGGCCCGATCCGGAACCAGAATCTCCGTGAGGATGAGCCCGTAGTTGGTGAATTTGACGGTGACGCCGCGGGCGTTGGAGACCGTGAACAGTACGGCCTCGCCCCCGTCCGGAAGGCGTCCGAAAGGCAATTGATCCAGTTTCATGAGGGAAGGGCCGGTTCCCGAATTCTTCGAAAACCTGCCGACAGGCAACGGAAGAAACTTCTCCGCGGAAGCGGCCATCAACCGGCCACCCGCGGCGAATGCCGCGCCCAGGCCCATCAGGGCACCACGACGAGAGATCAGGGAGGACATCAGCAAATGAAGGGTTCCGCGGGCAAGTGATGCAAAGCCGGATCCCAAAGGCAACCCCGCACCGACGGATGGCAGGACGAAAACTTCGGGAGGATCCCTTCCCCCGGCCCACAATCCGGGCAGCGACATTGTTCCCGGAGCCGTCGATCCCTAGTGTTTTCACGACATCCCCATGACTCCCCAGGAATTCTTCAAGTGCCCCCCCGGAGGAATCGCGCTCGGAACCCCGGACCACTCCGGTGTCGACGACTACCTGCGACGCCACGGGGTCCTCGCCGCGGGTGAAACCATCACGGCCATCTCGAAGGCGGGGGACGGCAACATGAACTGCGTACTTCGGGTTCGAACCCCCAGAAGGTCCCTGATCCTGAAGCAGTCGAGACCCTGGGTTGAAAAATACCCCCAGTTCGCCGCGCCCTGGGATCGCGCGTGTCGGGAAATGGAATTCTATCGGCGCACCCAGGAGGTTCCGCTCCTGGCGGCGTCCCTGCCCCGCCTGCTGCACGGCGATCCCGAAGCCCGGATCCTGGTCCTTTCGGATCTCGGCGACGGCGGGGACTACTCCGACATCTATCGCGGAGCCCCATTTCCGGACACCGACCTGGAGTCCATCGCGGAGTTCCTGACCGTCCTGCACCGGGAGTGCCCCGCGCCCCGGGGCCCGGGTCCCGGTCTGGAAAATCGGGAGATGCGCGAACTCAACCACGCCCACATCTTTCGGATTCCGCTGCAACCGGACAACGGCCTGGATCTCGACCGCATCGAACCCGGACTCCAGGCCGCCGCGGATCATTTGAAGCGGGAACCACCCCTGGTCGCGGCGATGGAGCGTCTCGGGAGGGACGCCTACCTGGCCGACGGCCCGTGCCTCCTGCACGGCGACTTCTTTCCGGGGAGCCTGGTCCGAACCCCGGCCGGACCCCGGGTGATCGATCCGGAGTTCTGCTTCTTTGGCCGTCCCGAATACGATGTCGCCGTCTTTTCGGCGCATCTCATCCTGGCGCGCCAACCCGCCGACCGCCTGGCCCGGTTTCGGACGAATTACCGGCCGTCATCCGATTTCGATGACCGCCTGGTCACCCGCCTTGCCGGCTGTGAAATCCTGCGGCGAATTCTGGGCTACGCCCAACTGCCCGCCCATTGGCCCCCGGGCGCACGGGGCGAACTCCTGGAGCAGTCCCGCCGCATGATCCTCGGGGCCGGGTCCTGATCCCTGAGTTCGCGCCCCGAGACCCTCGAAGTCCTCCGCCTACGGCTGGGCGTAGACGATGACATCGTCCAGCATCCAGCCCTTGCGAACGCCGTCGCCGGTGGCGTCACTCTGCAGGCGGAACTCCAGGCGAACCTTTTTACCGGACGCAACGGCCGGGAGATTGACCACCCTGCGCTGGAAGAAATACGGGCCCGAGGACGCTCGGGATCCCTTCCAGACAGGGGCTTCCGCACCGACCAGCACGGCCCCGGTTTCGCTGCGGACATAAACCTCCGCCTGATCGCCGTCCCCATCGCCGCCCACATCCAGCATGTCGTAGAAGGAAAGCCGCGCAGCCGTCGTCGCCGAACCCAGGTCGATGACGGGCGAGGTCAGCACCGGGGAGACATCCGTTCCATAGGGCGTGGACAGGCTGGTGGCCCAGACGGAACTGCCGCTGTGGGCTTCGGTGATTTCGTCCGGATAACCCGGCGTCCCCCGCTCCCACGCCGGTCCCGTGCCCGACGTCTTCCATCCCGAGGTCGCCCCTTCAAAATCATCCTGAAAGTAGACGATGGGTTTGCCTTCCGCCCGGTAATACCGGGTGGTTCCCGAAACCGCCGGATCCACGGTGAGGGGACTCGGACCGTTCTCCGGGGAAAACGGGCCCGCCAGCCCCGAAGACGACGAGAGGTTGCCGCGGTAATCCACCCGGGCCTTGCCTCCCTCAATCGCCGTCACCTGGACGCTGCCCGGTTCCGCACCCACCAGTTCCGAGGTCACGACACGGAAATTATCCCAATAGACTTCCGAATCGCCCTCCCCGGTTGAATTCCGCCCCAGGTTCAAGTTCACCGCGCCGTCATTCTCCCGGGTGTAGGGAACATCAATCGTGAACCGTCCGGACTTCCCTCCAACGAAGAACCAGGTCTGCTGCCAGTCCTTCCCGCCGGACGCGCCCGGCTGCGACAGGGAAACTCCCAGGTGCTGGATGGTGCTGGAGTCCCCGGGGATGAAGACGTCCACCAGCAGGGTTCCATTCTCCGACAACGCGCTCAGGAGGTCCGCCCGATTCAGTCCATTGGCGTACGCCCCCCATTTGAAATCACCCGCGGGAAAGGTGGTCTTCAAGCTCCGAATCCCGTCGGTTGCGTTGCCCTCCGCGGAGTCCACCGAGGTGAAGGCGAGTCCCCAGCCCTGTTCATTGGCGACAAACCCTTCCGAGGTGCCGTCCTCAAACGACAGGATCCGCGCCGTCCGCGTCACCGTCACCCCTGCCGGAGGGGGTGCGTTGGGGATCACCCGCAGATGATCCACGTACACGGTGTAGTTCTTTTCGGCATTGGCGTTCTGGCCGAGATTGAAGGTGACCGGTCCGCTGGCCGACCGCTGGAACGGAAGCTCCACCGTGAAACGGCCCGTCGCGCCATTCACCGCAAACCAGACCTGCTGCCATCCGAGGGCACCCTCCACGCCAGCCTGCTGGAAGGAGAATCCGAGATTCTGGATCCCGTCGCTGTCCTCCGGAATGAACAGGTCGAGTTGAAACTTGCCCCCATACTGGATGGCCTGAAGCAACGCCGGATCGGAAAGGTCCCGGTTGTAGGCACCCCATTTGTAGTTCTGGCCCTGCATCGAGATCCTGAGGGAGTGCGTGCCCTGGGACGCATCGGCGGTCGAATTCTCCAGCGACGAAAACCCCTTGCCCCAGTCCTCGGCATTCACCGCCCAGCCCTGCGTCGTTCCGTCCTCGAAGGTCTGCAGGGAGATCGGCTCCGGACCGGACGGGGGATTGGACTCCACCCGGATGTGATCGACATACACGGAGAACGCTTGGTTCTCGGTGGCATTCTGTCCGAGGTGAAGGTTGACCGGACCCGATCCCAGCCGCTCGAACGGAAGTTCCACGGTAAAATCCCCCGTGGCCCCGCCGATCCAGTACCAAACCTGCTGCCAGTTCTTGTCCCCGCTGACATCCGGCTGCTGGATCACGAATCCCAACTGCGAGATCCCCGCGCTCGATTCCGGAACGTGCAGGTCGAGAATCAGCTTTCCACCCCGGGAAATCGCCTCGAGCAACGTCGGATCCGACTGGTTCTCCACAACGGCACCCCATTTGAAGGATTGGCCGACGAAATCGATCCGGAGGCTTCGGTTCCCGTCGGTGGCATGCTCGTCCGCGACGCCCAGGGTGGTGAATCCGGACGCCCACGACGCGTCATTCACCCGCCAACCCTGGGTGGTGCCATCCTCAAAGGAATAGACCGTGGTCGCCCCGAAGGCCGCCGTGCCAAATCCCATCAGGAGTGCGCCGGCGACAAGAACAGTGGTAGAATTCATGTGCAGAAGGAAACGGTCCGCAATCCTAGCATCGTCGGGTACCCAAGTCGAATGGAACCCCGAAAGGGGAGACGTCGGATCCGCAGAAACCGGTTTGCCCCGGACACGCCCACTGCTTCACTCGGCGGACGATGAAGGTTCTTGTGATCGGATCCGGCGGACGCGAACACGCGCTGACCTGGAAGCTCGCGCAGTCGCCCCGGATCACCCGGATGTGGGTGGCCCCCGGCAATGCCGGGACCCGGGAGGAACGACTTTCAGGATCCGGAGACCCCGTGGAGAACGTGTCCCTTGCCGCGGACGATCTTCCGGGGCTGCTCGACTGGTCTCGAATCCATCAACCGGACTTCATCGTCGTGGGTCCCGACAATCCCCTGGCGCTCGGAATCGTGGACCGGTTCCGGGAGGCGGGATTCCGGATCTGGGGTCCCAACCAAAAGGCCGCCCGCTTTGAATCCTCCAAGGCGTTTTCACAGGAGTTCATGCAACGCCATGGCATCCCCACGGCCCGGGCGGCCTCCTTCACCGATCCCGCCCAGGCCCGGAGGTTTTGCGATGAGCTCCAGGGCCAATGCGCCGTCAAGGCCGACGGACTCGCCCTCGGAAAGGGCGTCGTGGTCACCTCGGATCCCGCGTCGGCCCACCGCGCCGTGGACGAAATGCTGGTGCGCGGCGCCTTCGGAAACGCGGGATCCCACATTGTCATTCAGGAGCGCCTCCACGGGCGCGAGGTCTCCTTGCACGCCCTGACGGACGGTTCCTGCTACCGGCTGTTTCCGACGTCCCAGGATCACAAGCGGATTCAGGATGGCGACCAGGGACCGAATACCGGGGGCATGGGCACCTATTCCCCCGCCCCGTTTCTGAGTGATGAGGAACTGTCCCGGGTCGGGGCGGCCATCCTCGACCCCTGGCTTCGGGGATGCCGCGCCGAGGGAATTGATTTTCGGGGACTCATCTACCCCGGAGTGATGCTGACCGTGGACGGGCCCCGGGTGATTGAATTCAACGCCCGGTTCGGGGATCCCGAAACGCAGGTCTACCTGACCCGCCTCGAGAACGACCTGCTCGATCTCCTGGAGGCCTGCGTGGAGGGCACTCTCGGACAACATGCCCTTCGCTGGTCTCCCAATGCCAGCGTATGCGTGGTCGCCGCCAGCGCCGGATATCCCGGCACCTCACCCAAGGGCAAACCCATCGAGGGCCTCGCCGGGGCCGCCCGACTTCCGGGCGTCAAGGTGTTCCATGCCGGTACCGCGCTCCAGGACGGCCGGGTGGTCACCAACGGCGGAAGGGTCCTGGGAGTCACCGCCACCGCCGGAACGCTGGCCGAGGCCCGCGACCGGGCCTACGAAGCGGTTGCCACAATTGCATTTGACGGAATGCAATACCGGCGCGACATCGCTGCCCAGGCACTCCAGCACCACGCCCCCACCGCATGATTCCGCGACACCCACTTTCGCTGCTGCTCGCCCTGTGCAGCCTGGCCTCGTTTCCGATCCTGGCGTCCACGGAATTGATCGAAATCCAGCGCCTGGTCAGCACCAACCTGCCCGCCCTGAGTCCGGACCAACTGGCGGCACCCACGGTCGATGAACTGCTGGCGAGGCTCGCCCCGCGGGTCCGTTGGACGGAACCGGAGACCCACCAGGCGAAGGATCCGGCCCCCGTGACGGCACCCCGGCGCCACGACGGAAATATTGGGTACATCCAACTCACCAGCATCTCCGGGGATGCCGACACCAGACTTTCCTCCGCGCTGGACGACCTTCAGAAGGAGGGGGCGCTTCAGGGACTGGTGTTGGACCTGCGCTTCGCGGGAGGTCGCGATTTCGGAGCGTCCGCGCGGGTTTCCTCACTGTTCCTGTCGGGCGGCGAACCCGTCCTGGATTGGGGCGACGGGGTCTTTGCCGCCCCGGGGCGCAGCAACCATTTCTCCGCTCCCGTGGCCGTTCTCGTCAATTCCCACACCCGCGGCGCCGCCGAGGCGCTTGCCGCCGCCCTGCGCTCCGCAGGGCGAGCGGTGGTCGTCGGGGACCGAACCGCCGGGGAAGCCTCCCAGATGCGGGACTTCACGCTGTCCACCGGACGCGTCCTTCGCCTGGCGGTGGCTCCGGTGCGGACCGGGGATGGCCAACCGATCGCCACGGAGGGTCTCAGTCCGGACATCCGGGTGACGACCCCGGCCGAAGCCGAACGCCGGTTTGTTCTGGACCCCTTCGCCGCCCCGCCCGGATCCGCGGCCGGTCCTTCCGATCCGGCCCAGGCGACCTCCGGACGGCGCCGGGTCTCCGAGGCGGAACTGATCCGGAACAAACGCCAGTCCCTCGGACTCCCCGACCTCCCCCAGGCATCGGATCCGGAACATGCCCCCCAGACCGGGAATGCCGCCCGGGTCCAGGACCCCGCGCTGGCCCGGGGACTCGATTTCGTCACGGGATTGAACGCGGTCCGGAACTGACCCGGATCGATCGCACCCATTTCAAACCGGCTCGCTGCGGGACCCTCTCGCGGTGTCGGACCCGCCGCACGGGACTTCGCCCCCCCAGCAACCCGCGGGGGCGACGGATCCAGGCCGCCGGCGTCCTATTTCAGGGACTCCAGATAGGCGACCAGATTCCCGACGTCGTCCGTGGACAGGGCATCCAGCAATCCCTCCGGCATCAGCGACACGGCCGAGGGGTCATTCCGGACGACCAGCGCTCCTGGAATCCGGACCCGCTGACCAACACCCGTCAACAGCGTAACGGTTCCCCCAGGCTCCTCGGATACCAACCTCCCGGCAAAGACCTCCCCATCCCGGGTCTCAACCCGATGTTCCGCGAATTGAGGCGCGATGTCGCGGGACGGTTCGAGCAGGGACCGCAGCAGGCGCTCGCGGCTGGAGCCGCGGCTCACCACCGACAAATCGGGTCCGAGGTTTCCCCCGCGTTTCAACACACGATGACAACGGGAACAACCCGCCTCGGGGGAACGGAAGATCCGGTCCCCCTTCGCCGGATCCCCGGGTCGTCCCTCCAGGAGCCGCATCCAATCCCCGACCGTGGCTGGCCGCGGTTCCCCATTCCCCATCGCCCGCAGCGCCGCCGTGCGAACCCCCACACGTCCCGAGGCCGCCGCCTTCTCCAGCGCAGCCCGCGTCCCGCCGCTTTCCAGCCACGGTTGCAGGGACCGCGCCAGTTCAATGGCCACGGCCTCCTCCGGATCCTGAAGGAGCGGAAGCAGCACGGTCACGGAGTCGCGGTGGGTTCCCCGGAGGGAAAGGATGGCCTCGCACCGGAGATCGACCGGCTCCCGGGTGTCGAGAGCCAGGGCCTGGAGCGCCTCAATGGCCCTGGGATCCTGGGTGCCTGCCAAATCCCTGGCGAATTCCTCCCGAAGGAACCGGGCGGTGGACCGATCCCGAAGGGGAGCCACGAGTTCCTCCACCGTCGCCGCGGTCGCGGTCTGAGGCGCCGCGGTCCTCCGAACCCCCTCCGCACCCGCGCCCCCCGGAGTCTCCCCCACGACGTTGGTGCCTTGGAGCATTCGAAGCGCCACCGGCTGAAGTTCCGCCAGACGGGGAGTGGGCGTCGTACCCTCCAACGCCCGCCGCACCTCCTCCATCACCTCACGGACACCGTCCTCCGCAGCCCAGATCAGGGCCGCCGTACGGACGCGGGGATCGCCGTCGACAAGCCCCCTCCGGATCCAATCCGCCGCGCTCCGATCTCCCGAAGACCTGGGTGCGAGTCCTTTTCGTGCGGCCAGGAGGAGGGAGGTGCGCGCCTCCGGGGATCCCGAAGACCACGCCGCGTCCAGACGCCGTTCACCGGCTTCCGACAGCCGCGACACCGCCGTGGATCGAAGAAAGGCATCGGGCGACCCCGCCGCCGCCATCAGCCGTTCAAATCCATCGCCGGGGCGGAGGGCTTCCAACTCAGCCCGGGAACGTTCCATCCCCTGGGGAGCCGGAAGCGAGGCGGGCGCCCCCCGGGACGGATCCCTCGCGGCAAGGCACCAAAGTCTCCCGGCACCGTGAATCGAATAGTCGGGTTTGACCCAGTCCGTAAACACGACGGAGCCGTCGGGGGCGGCGGCAAGGCTGACCGGGCGAAACGAAGCATCCCCCTCCAACAAAACCTCCCGCTCGGACCGAAATGAAGCCCCCACCGGGACCGGACGGAACATCTCCAGGCGATGATCCCACGTGGCGGCGACGAGCAACGTCCCCCCGTACCGGGGCGGAAAACGGGTCCGCGCCGCATCCAGGACCGAGCTCGGTGCCTCGCCGGTTCCCGCCACCATCCCCAGGGTCCCCGGAAGTTCCCCATCCCAGGCGATCAGCGGACTGAGTCCGTCGCGACCATGGCGGAACTGGAAGCCGTAGTTCCCGCCGGGGATGACATGCAACAGACGACAGGGCGGACGCGCATCCGGGTCGTTGTCCACGAGCAGGAGTCGGCCCTGTCCGTCAAAACCCAGCCCGAAGGCATTCCAGAAACCAGTCGCGAACAATTCCAGCCGGGATCCATCCGGCTGGCACCGGACCACCACGCCCCCCGCCCCCGCGTTCCGGACAACCCGGGATCCGTCCGAACCTCGAATCACATACGGCAATCCCAGGTTCTCGCCAGTCCCGAGATACAACCCGGCGTCCGGTCCAAACGCGATTCCACCCAATCCGTTGTGCGGATACTCACCCGCCGTCTCCATCTCGACGACCGGCTGTCGACCCGTCGACCGCCCCTGGCCATCCGGGCCATCAAGGCGGAGGACCCCATTGCGGTGGGTCAGGTAGATCGATCCGCCCGGACCGGCAGCGAGGTTCATTCCCCACCGGAAACCCTCCGCAAAAACCGAAGGTGTTCCCCCGGTCGCGGACGGAAACATCAGGATCCGATCCGTCTTCGGCCCGGGCGCGTCCGGCTTGGGGAAGTGGGTGTGGGACTCCAGGACATAAACGCGCCCGCGGGCATCCACGGTGCAGCCGATGGGAGTCACCAACACCGGCGCCCCTGCGACCAGTTCCAGACGCAATTCCGGGTCCAGGCAGCGGGGCACCGGATCCTGCCCCGTTTGCGCGATGACGCCGAAGGCACCGAGGAGCGCCAGCCAACCTGCGGCCACCGGGTTCATGGGGACATCAGTTCACGTACAGCGCCTGTTTCAATTCATGAACCAGGACACTCGTGACCGGGTATCGGCGGTCGGGTTCGCGCTCCAGGCAGCGAAGGATGATCCGCTGCAGTTCCGAGGGCAGGTCCCCATTGAGTTCACGGGGCGCAATGAAGTCCTTCCGGTCCACCTGGCGGCGGAGCACTTCATCCGCGTTCTCGCCCGGAAACGGCTTCTTCATCGTGAGCAACTCGTAGGCGCTGACGCCGTAGGCCCAGACGTCGGCCCGTTGATCCACCGGCTGCTTGAGGAGCTGTTCCGGAGCCATGTAGGCCGGGGTTCCCGAGAGTTTGTCCATTTTCCGGGGAGGATTCGGAATCGGCTGGGCGAGGTCAAAGTCGATGAGCCGGAGGCTTCCGTTGCGGGACAGCAGGACGTTCTCCGGCTTCACGTCCAGGTGCATGTACCCGCGGTCGTGCACCACCTCGAGGGCGGACGCGAAATCGATCAACACCTGCGCAATGTTCTCAGTCAACACCGGGTCCCCCGCCGTCAGCAGCAACTTGAGGTTGGCACCCTCGACGTACTCCATGATCAGGGCCCGATGCCCCCCAAACTTGCCGTGATCCACATAGCCGATGATGTACCGGCCGTCCTGACACGCCTTCAGCGTTTCGGCACCCGTCGAAAAGCGCGCCTTGTCCGTGAAGGCGAACAGGGTGTCATTGAGCAGAAGGCGGACGGCAAAGGACTGGCCCGCCTCGTCGGTCGCCAGCCAAATCTCCGACTGCCCGCCCGAATTGATCAATTCGTGCAGGGTGTACGGGCCCAGCTTGTCTCCGGACGTCGGCATTTGATGAACGGCGGCGGGTAGCTACCACAGCGTCCCGGACGGGAAAAGGGTCGCGTTCCTGAAAATCACCCTCCTAGCAATACACGGGCCGGACATCGGACGAATTTTCCGCCTTTCGAGGCCCAGCCGCAGGGTCCCCAAATCCTGCGATATCCCCCGGGGCACGGCTTCATGGGATCCTCCCGGGCATGCACCCCGCGCGACCAGGATTGCCCCTCTGTCGGGGACTCCTCGAACTGGGTTTGGGACTCGTCTACCCCAACCGGTGCCAGATCTGCCACAACGAACCCTCGTCGGCGGCCCTCGGTTTTGTCGGAGACCGGTGCCGCAGAAGTCTGAGGGCGATTGAATGGCCCTTCTGCTCCCGATGCGGCCTGCCGCATTCCACGGCAACCACCCGGGAATTCACCTGTTCCAATTGCGAGGGCCTGTCGCTGGCCTTCGAGTCCGCCCGCGCCGCCGTCGTTGCCGAAGGCGTCGCCCTCGAGGTCATCCACCGCTTCAAATATGACCGGGCGCTGTGGTTTCGTCCCCTGCTGGCGGATCTCCTTGTCACCGCAGCCCTCCCGGCCCTTGCCGGAGGAGGCTGGACCGCCGTGGTGCCCGTGCCCCTGCATCCCGTTCGGCAACGCGAGCGGGAATACAATCAGGCGGAACTTCTGGCGCTTCCCCTCGCCCGCGCGCTCGGAATCCCCGTTCGCCGGGACCTCGTTCGGCGCACCACCGCGACCCGGACCCAGACCCACCTCTCCCGGTCTGAACGGTCCCGCAATGTCTCCCGCGCATTCCAACCGGCACGGCATGCCCACATGGACGGGGATTCGATCATCGTCCTGGATGACATCCTCACCACCGGCGCGACGACGAACGCCGTGGCGGGCGCGCTCAAGCGGTGCGGTGCCGGACGCATCTGTGTCTGGTCGGTGGCCCGCGCCATCCTTCGTGAACCTCCGATGGCATGAATGCGACCGCACCGGCCCCGGACGGACGGCTCCCGGGGCGCACCTCGCCTACCCCAAGGTCTAGTTTCACACGCTGGCCAACGTGGATTTGCTTTGCTACCCATCTCACCGAAATGGCTTCGCGCACCGTCAAACGAAAGAGCGTCGTGACCGATCCGGTGGAACCGATGGTCACGCCGCCGCCGCTGTCCACCGACACGACCTTTCTCACGAAGCCCAAGATCGCGGCCCGCTCCCGGAAGCGGGACATGCCCGAAGGTCTCTGGACCAAGTGTCCGTCCTGCGAGTCCCTCATCTACGACAAGGAATTGGATGACAATCTGAAGGTCTGTCCAAAGTGCGGCCACCACCTTCCCATCGGGGCGCGGGAACGCATCCACTCCCTGGTGGAAACCTGCTCCTTCGAGGAGATGGACGCGGAGATGCAGTCGCTGGACATCCTGAAGTTTACCGGAGCCGCGAGCTACGAGGCGAAGCTCGCGGCGTACAAGAAGAAGTCGTCCCTCCTCAAGGATGCCGTGGTCACCGGTGTCGGGGTCATTGGGACCCACCGCGTGGCCCTCGGCGTCATGGATTTCAGTTTTCTCGGAGGTTCCATGGGATCGGTGGTCGGGGAGAAGCTGACGCGACTGATTGAAACCGGTTCCTCCCGGGGCCTGCCCGTCATCATCATTTCCACGAGCGGTGGTGCCCGCATGTATGAAGGCATGTTCAGCCTCATGCAGATGGCCAAGACCTGCGGGGCGCTCGCGTTGCACGGCAAGCTGGGGTTGCCCTACATTTCCGTCCTCACCAACCCGACCTACGCCGGCGTCATCGCCAGCTTTGCCACCGTCGGGGACCTCATCCTCGCGGAACCCGCGGCCATGATCGGCTTCGCCGGTCCGCGGGTCATCAAGGACACCACCCAGGCCGACCTTCCGGAGGGGTTCCAAACGTCCGAGTTCCTCCAGGAACACGGACTCATTGATGCCATTGTCCCCCGTCGCGATATGCGGGCACGACTGGTCTATTACCTCGATTTCATGATGGCGGGCCGGCGTCCCGCCTGAGAACCGTTCCGCGCCGTGAGCGCCAACGCCGGAGGGTTCACCCCTGGCCGAAACGAGGGGGAAAAGACAGGGACGCGAGGGACACGAAGCCGACGCCACGGACGGGCTATCCGGGCCGGGCAACCAGATCCAGCGTCGGGCAGGGTGTTTCCTGCGAGGTGTCGTGAACCTCGATGGCCGTCGCCCCGATGGAATCCAGACGGGCTCGGACGACGCGCCGGGCCAGATCCGGGCGGTTGCAATCCCGGCTCAAGTGCCCGAGGTAGATGCGCCTCAGGCCTCCCTCCGCAAGCTGGGCGGCCACCTCGGCCGCGGCCTCGTTCGACAGGTGTCCATGCCGGCTCAGGATCCGCTGCTTGGTGCTCCACGGACGCCGGGTGTCCTCCTGGAGAAGCTTCAGGTCGTGGTTCGCTTCCAACACCAGCCAGCGGGAAGACCGGACCCGTTCCAGAATGAGGCGGGTCACGTGTCCCAGATCGGTGAGGAATCCCAACTCGCCCGCCGCGGTCGCCAGAACAAAGCCCACGGGATCCATCGCGTCATGGGGAATGCTGAAGGTCCGGACCTCCACCTCGCCCAACGAAAAGGTGCTGCCCGTCTCGAACAGTGTGAAGGGAAGGCGCACGCCGGCAAACTGGCGTTCGATCGCTTCGCGGGTCAACCGGTTCGCAAAGACGGGGATCCCCAGTTTCCCGGCGAGCACCCCGAGCCCCTGCACGTGGTCACCATGCTCATGGGTGATCAGGATCCCATGGAGGCCCTCGGGAGCCCGCCCGATGGACGCCAGGCGCTCCCGGATCTGCCGGGCGCTGAAACCCGCATCAATCAACAGTCGGGTTTCCCCCGCCTCCAGATAGGCACAGTTGCCTCCGCTGCCGCTGCCCAGAATGGTGAACCGCACCGCCATGATGGACCCACGGTGCGCGACGCCACCCCTGAATGGGAAGGCCCGTGTTCATCCCTGAATCCTTTGTCTGGCACTTTTCCTGCGGCCACAGCTTGTTTCCAATGGGTGGGTCGATACGCTCTGCCGCGGGTGTCCCAGGGAATTCATCTTTCGCAACGCCTGTCGCAACAGCTGGTGCTGTCCCCACAGCTCCAGCAGTCGCTGGCATTGCTGCAGGCCCCGGTCCTGGAGCTCAAGGCGATGGTGGAGCAGGAGCTCCAGCAGAATCCGGTCCTGGAGGAGGCTCCCGCTCTGGAGTCCGGTTCCGAAGACCGCGAGGACCGGGATCTTCCCAATGTCATGGCGGATCCGGCGGAACCTCCCGCCGACACCCAGTACGATCCCGCGACCGAAAAGCCGTCCAATGAACCGGTCGACCGTCTCGACGCCGAGATGCAACGACTGATGCATCTCGACCAGGAGTGGAGGGACTTCTTCAGCACCGCGCAGCGCTCCGGCAAGCCGAGTCCGGAGGACGAGGAACGGCGGCAGTTCATGCTCGATTCCCTGACCACCGGGACCTCACTTCAGGAGGAACTGCTGGATCAGGTCCGGAATGCGGACCTGGATGACCGCCAGCAACAGGTGGCCGAACTGATTGTCGGGAATATTGACGACCACGGCTACCTGCAGTCCTCCATCGCGGAACTTTCCTTCTCCACGGGAATCCCGGTTCAGGAACTCGAGGAGGCGCTGACCACGGTCCAGGCCTTTCAACCACCCGGCGTCGGTGCGCGGGATCTCCGTGAATGCCTCATGCTCCAACTGGAGCGGATCGGCAAAAAGGACTCCCTCGAATACCGGGTGCTCCGGGATCACATGGAGTCCCTGGGGAAGCGACGATTCCCGGATATTGCGCGCCAGCTGGGGATCAGTGTTCTCGACGCCCAGGCCGTCGCGGGACGGATCGCCCGTCTCGATCCCCGGCCCGGTAGATCCTACTCGACCGAGCCCGAACATTATGTCGTCCCCGAGGTGACCGTGACGCGGGGACCCGATGGCGAGTACGTCGTGACGACGGTCAACGACCATCTTCCCCACATTCGAATCAGCAATCTCTACAAGGACCTCCTGTCCCAGGCGGAGACCTCATCCGAGGTCCGGGAATACGTGCGGGAGAAGATCAAGGCCGGAAAATTTCTCATCAAGAGCCTCCACCAGCGACAGAGCACCATCCTGAACATCGCGCAGGAGATTGTGAAGCGGCAGCGGGAGTTCATGGAGCACGGAGTGGCCCATCTGCGTCCGATGACCATGCTCCAGGTGGCCGAGGTGGTCGGTGTTCACGAGACGACCGTCAGCCGGGCCGTCGCCGGAAAATACATGATCTGTCCGCAGGGGGTCTTTGAGCTCAAGTACTTCTTCACTTCGGGTCTCGCCACGGCCTCCGGAGACCAGGTTTCGAACAAGAGCGTCAAGACCATGCTCGCGGAACTGATTGCCGGTGAGGACAAGTCCGCCCCGCTTTCCGACGAGGAACTTGTGGTCCGATTGAAGGCCGCGGGGACGATGATTGCCCGACGGACCGTCGCCAAATACCGCTCCGAACTGAACGTCCTCCCGAGCCATCTGCGCCGGGTCTACTGATCAGGAGTTCGGGAACGCTGGAAACAGGCGCTGCCAGGAACCCCGAAAGGGAAGGCGCACGACCGACCGGAACAGAATCGACCGCACCTCCGGGCGGGACACCTTGATCCTGCGGGAGGACTCGAGGAATTCGCCGGAGCGGAGCTTTTCCAGGGTCCGCACTCCCAGGAGCACCGGCCAGGCGCACGCCAGGCGCAACCTCCATTGATCCCCCGGCAGGCGGTTGGTGTACCGCCACCCGGCGGTCAGGTGGTCCAGTGCCCGCGCACACCAGCGGTCATACAGCGGACGGACCTTCCACTCATGGGCCGAATCCAACAGATCCTCCGGCTTCATGCCCGACTCCGCCAACTCGGCACGGGGGAGATAGCAGCGTCCGGACCGAAGATCGCGTGGCAGGTCGCGAAGAATGTTGACCAATTGGAGTCCCTTCCCGAGCCGGATCCCGTCCTCAAGAAACGTGCCGTCGTTCAGGTCCGCTGCCGGAAAACAGTGGCGCCGGGTGATGCGGGTCCAGAATTCCCCCACGCATCCGGCCACCCGATAGGTGTAGTCCTCAAGCTCCTCGCCCGTCGCCAGGGCTCGCAGTCCGCCTTGCGGATCCCCAAATCGCTCCAGATCGAGAATCTGCCCCCCGGTGATGGTCTCCAGGACCCTGCAGACATCCGCATGGTCGGCGGCACTCAACTCGGCCAATCGACCGATGGCCTCCTCCAACCGCCCCAGCAACCTCCGTTCCGCCTCCGCGGCTCCGGGAGCCTGCGATGCCGCAAGCCCACTGAAATCAACCGGGCTCGTCCTCTGTCCGAGGATCCGGGCGCGGAGTTCATCCAAGGCCCGCAATCGGTCCGCAACCGGAATCAGTTCCGTGTCCGCAACGGTGTCGGTGGCCCGGGCCAGCAGATAGGCCAGTCCGATCTGCGCTCGTACCGAATGCGGAAGAACCCGCAGGGTCAGGTAAAACGAGCGGGACGTGTCCCGGAGCAGATTCTGGAGCTCCGGACTCATTGCCGGGGCTCCGGGACGGATGGGATCGCTCGCAAAATCATGGTCAAAAACCCCGGAAGTCGGACTTCCGGGCCGCGCAACCCAATCAACTCCCGGCGGAAGCGCAAGCGGAAGCGTTCCGCAGTGACCCCGGGAAATCGCCCCCCGGTGGACGCCGCCTTCACCCCACAACGAAGGGGGCCCGAGAAGCAAAGATTGCTGAAACCTTCCCGGACGGAACAGGGTGTTCCGGCACGTTACAATCCGTCCGGTGACGGGGAATTCATGAGTGACCCGGCCCAGTTCGAGGCGTTTGTTCTCGCCTACCAGGACATGGTGTTCAGCACGGCCACACGCCTGCTCGGCAGCGATGCCGAGGCCCAGGATGTGGCCCAGGAGGCATTTGTGCGGGCGTGGAACCACTTCCCCAACCTGTCCGGCAGCCCGACCGCGGGGGGATGGCTCAAGACGGTCACCCGCAACCTGTGCCTCAACCATCTGCAACGTCACCGGGCCCGCTGGAAGGTCTTCAGTGACTTCACCCGGGAGGACGACGAGGGCGGTGAACGCGAATGGGAAATCCCGGCGCCGGACACGTTCCAGGACACCCTCCTCACCGCGGATCAGCGGGAACTGATCGAACGCGCCCTGGCGCGGCTTCCCGACGACCAGCGGATCGCGCTGGCATTGTACCATTTTGAGGACATGGATTATGCGGACATCGCGACGCACCTCGGTGTTTCACTCGGGAAGGTCAAGACGGACATCTTCCGCGCCCGCGAGACACTGCGGAAAAAACTGCAACCCACCCGCGATTCCGTGGGTGTATAACCTGAAGGACGACATGAAAGACCCCCGACATCCCGAGGATCCCCTGGCCCGCTGGGCCGGGAATGTCCTTGGACAGTTGCCGGACCGGACTGCGCCACCGTCCCTCGCCCCCCGCATCCTGGCCGCCGTGGCCCGCCACGCGAACCGCCCGTGGTACCAGCGTCCCTGGGTCCAGTGGCCGGTGGCACTGCAGTGGGTGGCCGTGGCCTTGATGCTCTCGGCCATCGCCGCCGCCTGGGGTTTGTTGCTCCCCCGTGCCGATGCCGTGGGAACCACGGCCGCGGAACTCGCGACATCCCAACTGGATCTGGTGCGTCCCGTGGGATCCCTCGCCAGCATGCTCGGCGCGTTGGGGAATGCCCTCCTGCTGATCCTTCGCGGTTTGAACTCCTGGGTCACCGTTGCCGGTGTCGGGATCCTTGCCCTCTTTTGGTCCACCACCCTCGGCTTGGGAACCGCCTGCTGGCGCCTTGCAGGCGGCGGTTCGGGCCGTGATTGACGCTCCCCTCCCCATGTCCTCCCTCCCATTTCTTCGAACCCCGCGCCCGGCGCGCCACGATTTCGGTCGCTGGTTGTGCCTCCTCCTCGTGGCCGTGCTGGTTCCGTGCTCGTTTTCACAGGGCACCGCGCAGGATCCTGCTCCCGTTGCCACCCCGGACCCCGTCCCTGAAGCCCCCGCGGTTCCGTCCGCACCCGATGCGCCCGCGTCGCCCGATGTCCGGACGCCCAAGCCCCGCAAGAACACGGCCAGGAAGAAGGCCCGCCACTCCGAGGAACCGGAATTGGTCCGGGTCGGGGAACCGGTTCAGATCCCGGCCGGCGAGTCCCGACGCTCGGTGGTGGTGATCCAATCCTCCGCAACGATCGATGGACATGTGGATGAGGATGTCGTGGTGGTGGGCGGCAACGCACGGATCAACGGCAGCGTGGGCGGGAACGTGGTGAGTGTCGGCGGGGGAATCCAGCTCGGACCCGGGGCGGAGATCGCCGGGGATGCCGTGGGCGTACTCGGCGGGATCCGGATGGGGGAGAATTCCGTCATCCAGGGGAACGCCACGGGCATCGTGGGCGGGGTGCAACGGGCCAACGGCGCGGTGGTGCACGGGGAGATCCTCGACCAATCCATTCCGTTCCCTCCCTTCGGAGGATTGGAGAACGGGAACAGCGGCGTCCCCCGATGGATTGAGGCGACCTTCCGACAGGTGATCCTGAAGTTTCGCCTGCTTTCCCTCGCCGTCGGGTGGGTCTGGGTGGTCGCGGCCCTGTTTCTGGGCCTCTACATCCTGATCGCCTTCGCGGCCCCCCGCATGGTCACGTCCGTCGGGGAGACGCTGCGGGTCCGCGGAGCCACCGCATTTCTCATGGGACTGCTTGCCCTCCCCCTGGGGGCGATGGTGACCCTGTTCCTGCTGGTTTCGGGAATCGGAATCCTCGTCATCCCATTCCTCGCCGCAGCCTTCCTGCTGGCCGCGGTCGCAGGGAAGGCCGGCATGCTGCATCATCTCGGTTGCGTCGCCTTCCGGAAGCAGCGGCGCGACGCAACTCCGGCGGCCGCGGTTCTTGTGGGAGCCCTCCTGCTTTCCCTGCTCTACCTC
>JAEUHD010000007.1 GCA_016793645.1 Verrucomicrobiales bacterium | reverse complement strand
CCGGTCAACAGGGGCAGCGTCCAGAGGAGCACCAGCACGTTGCCCAGCCAGATGACCACGGCGGAAAGAAACCACCCCTCCGCCGCAATGTCCGGCTGCCGGATCCGCAGAATGAACGCCGTCAGGGTCACGTGGAACGCGTAGGTGAATCCCAATCCGTAGTGGAACCAGGGTCGCAACCCCTCCGTGCGGAACATCCAGGTCCCGACTCCCCACAATAGGGCCCAGAGCACCGCATAAAGCGGAAAGAAATACGGCGCGAGCAGGATCAGGGTGTTGCTGCGGGTCACGACCACATGCCCCCCTTCCGCGGACGCCCTCAGGGCCTTGACCCGCCCCCCGAACATCCAGGCCCAGACGGCATGGGTGAGTTCGTGTCCAATGACGTACAGCCAAAGCGGCTTGGGCAGCAGGAGAAAGATCACCACCCAGCTCGCCGCCCCCCCCAGAAGCGCCACCCAGAACGTGGCCGCGGACCCGGAAGCCCTCACCACCCCCGCCAGCGCCCACGTTGCGCCCACACACCAGGGGATCAGGGCAACCCCCAACGCCAACCGCCACACCAGGTCGAGGAACCCTCCGGAGCGCGGATTCATCACGCCTTCCGGTCCCAAGCCCGGTATGCCGGCGCATTCCCGTCCGGTTCTGACGGCAGTTCACTCACGGCCGGGCTGCGGCTGGGGGAGGCACGGTGACGCCCGTGAGGCGCCGGGTGCGCACCACGGCGATCTCGCGCTCGAAGGAGGCCGCCCGGTTGGGAAATCGCCGCTCGGCCACCTCGATGACCCGGTCGCCAATGTCATCCTCAAGTTCCGCCGCCACGCTGACCAGGGCGAGCGCCCCTCCCGGCGCAATGTCCAGCGCCGCCACCACGATCGGTTCAGCGGAGTCCGGAGCCGCGCGCACCGCGGCCAGCACACAGGCTCCGATGGCGGCCGGATGCAGCCGCACCGCCGCCACCACCGCCGTAGTCGCGGCCTCCGTACGGTCCTTGGGAGCCGCCGACGTCACCAGGGCGGCAATGACCGCGGGCACCTCCGGCACCCGCGCCGACGTCACGGACCGGGAAAGCGCCTCCAACTCGGCGGCATCGAGCGCGCACAGCCGGACGGGAATCCATCCAGCCGCCACCACCGCCGCGAGCACGCCCACCCCTGTCCGTTTTGACTTCATGAGGACGGCGCTCTCTTTGGGCGAGCCACCGCGAGTCGTCAATGGAGGACTTCCGACACCCGTCGGTTTGCCTTCCCGGAGGCATGGATTTCCCGGATAACCCCCGCGCGCGGAAATGAGAAAGACGAAGATCATCGCAACGCTCGGACCGGCCACCTCCAGCCCGGGATCCATTGAAGCCCTGCTGACCGCCGGAGTGAATATCGTCCGGATCAATTGCTCCCACGCGCGGCCGGACTGGATCCGGAAAACCGTGCCCGAGGTCCGCGCCATCGCCCGTCGTCTCGGCCTTCCGGTGGGAGTCCTGTTGGACACCCAGGGCCCGTCGATCCGGACGGGCGACGTCGCGGCCCCCATCCCGCTCGCCGTCGGTGACACCTTTGTATTCACCACCGGAAATGAGGTCGCCGAGGGGGTCAAGTCCACCTCGGTGAGTTACCTGGATTTCCCGCGCGACGTGGAAGTGGGCCGGACCCTGCTGGTGGACAACGGGGGCATCGCAATGCGCATCCGGTCCAAGACCGAAACCCGCGTCGAATGCGAGGTCCTGACCGAGGGCGCGATGGGCAGCCGCCGGCACATCAACCTTCCCGGAGTCCGGCTCTCCCTGCCGGCACTGACCCCGAAGGACCGCGAGGACGTCGCACTCGGATTGGAACTGGGCGTGGATTTCGTGGCCCAGAGTTTTGTCCGCGACCCCGCGGATGTCGCGGCCCTGCGCGACCTCACCGCCGCTGCAGCCCATCCCCTGCAACTGGTCGCCAAGATCGAGCACCAGTTCGCCGTGGATCACTTCGAGGACATCGCGGCGACCGCCGACGCCATCATGGTGGCCCGGGGCGACCTGGGCATTGAATGTCCCTACGAGGAACTCCCGATCATCCAGCGTCGCATCGTCAAGCACTGCCTGCAGGTCGGCCGTCCGGTGATCGTCGCAACCCAGATGCTGGAGAGCATGACGGAGAATCCGTTTCCCACGCGGGCCGAGATCACGGATGTGGCCAATGCGGTGTTTGAGCAGAGCGACGCCATCATGCTCAGCGGCGAAACCGCGGCAGGACGCTATCCGGTGGAATGCGTCCGCGTCATGGACCGCATCGCCCGCCGCATCGAACGCAGCGGCGGCGCCAACTACCATGAAGCCGCCGAAATGGCGAACGCCCGCGAGATGCTCGTGCGCAGCGCCGTGATGCTGGCCGACCAGCTCAAGGCCGCCGCCCTCGTGGTGTTCACCCGCGACGGGCGGATCGCCCGGGATGCCGCATGGCTGCGTCCCCGCGTTTCCCCCATCTTCGTCTTTTCCGCTCGCGAAAACCTTCTCGGCGCCCTGTGCCTGCTGCGCGGAGTCTGCCCCATCGCCATGCCCGCCTGTGAGGATGATCCCGCCGGCTCGGTGGACGGCGCCATCGGACGATTGCGCGCCCTGGGAAGAGTCCGCAGCGGGGATCGCGTCGTCGTCGTGCTGCCCCACCGGAGCAGCGACGACAACGAGGTCGAGGCGGTGAAGATGCTCGTCATCCAGTAGGACTGCGGGGGGTTCCCGCAATCACCGGGCCCACCGCGCCCATTGTGCCAACGCATCGACGACGGCTTCCGTCAGGCTACTGCAGGAAAGAAGCGAGGGTCCGGGCAAACCGCTGGTGGTCCTGAAACAAGAAGGCATGTCCTCCCTCAAAGTAGGCCAGCCACCAAAACGGGATCTGATTGGCGATGATCAGGGAGTTTATGGGCTCATCGTGGAGACAAAGCCGTTGATCATCACCAGGGGTCTTCCTTCACCCCGGGTGTAGTAGGCCAGTTTCACGTCACCCACCTGCGCATACTTGACGTCAGGCTTGAAGTCCGCCGCCCGAATCGGCGTTCCAGGAACCGTGAAGAGCGTTGCGGCGATGGCAGCGATGAATCGGAGTTTGAAGAAGTCGTCTCTCATGGACGGGTGGAAACTCGGTTGCTTCGACGGACGGGGAGGATTTGGTTTCACCGCCCTTCGATCGCACGTCGCGCTTCGGGCAGTGTCAAGTGCCGGTTGCTGATGGCCGTGGTCCGCGGGACCGAAGACCGCAACAGCCCCCTTCGGCAACAAGGACGGCAGTCCACAGCCCGGGCGGCAACGCCCCCATCACCGTGGACACCCCAGGGGAGAACGCCGGGTCGCATCAGGACACTGTCCCCAGTACCGAAGGGAGGAATGGACTGTCCCGGAGGCGTGTCCCGGAGGCGTTGCGGCAAACAGCCCGGGGGGCGATCTGTGATGGATTGACCACTTCATGATTTCAGGCCGCGATGGGCGACGGGTCACCCCTTCATTTCCTCCCCCGCAATCCCTCTGAGAACTTGTACAACCTGAGACAATGCGAGTTCGGATCCCGTTGGGATTCTCAGCGTCTTGAAATCGGCCGCGTAACGCCACAGCTCGCCTTGGATCGAACGCGTCGCTGCGATGCAGGCGCACGAACAGCGTGGGTCAAGTTCTGCTACCCGGATAATTGCCAAGATTCACTCTGCCTTTCCCTTCTTGGATTCCTTCTCGGCGCGCAGCCTTTCGATGGCGGCACGGGCGTCGGCTTCCCAGGGGAAGGGTTCGTCCTTCGCGGGGTCGTAGGGCGGGAGGTTGGGGATGGGGACGTTCATCTGCTGGAGCAGTTCGGTGGTCTGGGTGAGTTCGTAGCGGTTCACATACGGCTCGCCATCGGCCCAGGCCCGTTGGTAGGCGGCGATAGCGTGGTGCTTGGCCTGCTCGGGGTCTCCGAGGGCCAGCCAGAGTTGGGCGAGGAGGCGATGCGCGGGGTCGCGGAGTTGGGCCAGGCGCTCGGCTTCTTCGCGGGGATTGGCGAGCTGGCCGAGGTGGTGCTTGGCCAGGGCGAGGCCGGTCTCGGAGGCGGCATCAATGACCGACCGGGTATCGCGGGCCAGGCGCACGGCCTCCTGGTAGCTCGCCGCCGCCAGTGCCCACTCGCACTGCGTGAGCCGCCAGTCGCCGCGCAGGCGGTGGAGATTGCGGATGATGCCGCGGTCTTTGCCCTGGGCCGCCAGGCGCTCGGCCTCGGCCAGGTGCGCCTCCTGCAAGCTGCCCTGCCAGAAGTGAAACTCGGCGTAGGACAGTTCAGCCCATCCGGGCCGATAGGCGTTGCGCGACCAAGCGCGGCCCATGGGGTCGAGCAGGCTCCAGGTGGCGGCGGCCTCCGCCCACTGGCCCAGCCTCGACTGGTCGGCGAAAAGGTTGAGGCGGCCGATGAAAACGCCTTCCTTGTCTTCGCTCAAGGTGGCGACCTCCAAGGCGAGGGAATCCGTGCGGAGCGCTGGGGCCAGCCGATTCTGGCCGGTGAGATTGCGCGAGATGTTACGGAGCCGAATCGCCGTCCTGCCCCAGTTTTCGGCTTCTAATTCAACTCGCAGGCTAGCGCCGTAAACGGCGAGGGCGGCAGCCAGTTCACCGCAAAGGAGCAAGGCGTTCGCAGCGATATTTGCGAGAGCGGAACCGTCCGTTGCTCCCACCTCGTTCGGCAGTTCGCCCCAGCCGTTGGGGAAGAAAGGCTTCAGCAAGGACAAGGTTTCGGCATAGGCATTGAGGTTGAAAATGAGCGCATCCGCCAAGTCACCCCAAAGGGCATCCGCCGCCTGCTGGTAGTGGCCGAGCTTGAGCAGGGTGCGGACGACGTGCAGGCCGCTGCGCACGTCCTCCAGCGTCTCGGCTTCCTCGTAGGGGCGGTGGGGCTGGGCGGTGAAGTGGTCCACCACGCGCTGGCCGTGGCGTTCGCGGTCCGCCGCCGCCATCGCGCCCGAGGCGACGCCGCGGACGACGGGGTGCAGGTCATACTTCCGCGTGCGGCCATCCCATTGCAGCAGTCCGCGCTGCTCCAGGTCCTTGACGGTCGCTTCCAGCTTCTTCGGCGCGGCGCGGAACTCCGCCGAGGCCAGCCGGGCTTGCACCGCCTTTTCATAGTCCTGCCAGCGTGCGAGGGCGGCTTCGTATTGCTTCTGCGGCCCGGCTTTCTGTTCGTCGGACATTTGCTCCCAGCCCATCCATTCTCCATCAACATGGTGGAAGCCCTCCTTCTCCGGCGGCGTCGGCTTCGCCACCCCCTCCGGCTCCGGTGGCAGGTGGGGATTGAAGGCTTTGAGCGTCTCGTAGTCCACGGAGTCGGTGAGCAGGGCGAGGGTGGAGAGGAGCTGGCGGCTGGCGTCGGACAGCTTTTGGATCGCAGCCTCCAGGATGTGGTTGCGGCGCTGGATGAGGTCGAGGCTGGCGAGGTCGAGCGCAGCTCCGCCGTCAGGGGCGGCGGACCAGATGTCGAAGTCGCCGCGCGCGGGCAGGTAGTTCGCGATGAGGCCGCCGAGGATGCCGATGACGAGGGGGTGGTTGTCGCAGTTGGTGTTAAGGTAGCTCCGGATGGCGTCGCTTTTCCCCTCGATGCCGCAGGAGCGCAGGAGGGCCTCGGCATCCGGCGGGCGCAGGCCGGGGAGGGTGATGCGCTTCGCGCCGGGGATGGGCTGGCCGGAGGGATTCAGCAGGACCCGCGGGGTGAGGCGGGAGCTGACGAGAAGCTTCGACGGGGTGGCGGCGGCGAGGGCGCGGAGGAGGTCGTTGTCCTCGTCGCGGATGGCGTCGCAGGGGTTGCGGTTGACGATCTTGTCGGTGGGGATGTTCGCCTCCTCGTCGGGGACTTCGGCGGCATCAATGCGGTGGTAGGCGACCAGGATGCGCTCGAGTCCATCGAGGATGAGCAGCCAGGGCCGGGCGTGGAGCTGGGCGAGGAGGTCGTCCTTCAGCTCGGCGGTTCTCTTCTTCGCGAAATCCTCCAGCGGGCGCTCCGTCATGTAGGCGAGGGCGTGGCGGCAGAAGTCTTCCATGCTCGCGCCGCCCTCGTAAAACGAATACCAGAAGCGCCCGGCCCAGGGCTTTTCCGCAGGGCGCGCGGCGAGGGCGTGCCGGGGATTGGTCGTCCACTCCCAAGTGAGCATACTCTTGCCATTGCCGCCGATAGCTTCGAAGAGGAGGAGGTTCGTGGGGTCGGCGGGCGCGGCCCAGTCGGAAAGGACTTGAAGTTCGGCGGCGCGGCCGACGAACTTGTGCGAGCCGATGTAGTCGGGCTCGGCGAAGAAGGCGGGGGGCTTTGGAATGGGAGTGTCTTCGGCCTCCTCCGATCTCTCATCCGGAGTGTCACCTGCGCCCGAGTCGAGATGCGTCTTCAACTCGGAAAGCGATGAACCGAGCTTGCCCTTGAACTCTTCAAGATTGTTAAAGACCGCATAGACGCGGTTCACGGCAGAACCCGCCGAGGCCTTTTTGGCGCGCTCCCGAAAAGCGTTCAGCTTCTTCTCCTTTTCCGGATCCTTTTCAATGTCGGCTTTCTTCACCGGATGGTCGTCGCCCATGATGAAAAGTAGGATCGGACGTTGAAGGCGTTGGGCTTCGTTGAACTCCAATTCGGTGATGGAAAGCCTGTCAGGATTGCGCGTTGGACACTCGGGTGTCTGGCCGTATTTCAGGCTGATAACACCGATGTAAGCGGCGCTGTCGCGCACCATCTGGAGCGAGGAGTCAATGACATCGACGAGCCGAGCGGAGTCATTCTCCATCACGTTGGCGTGCAGCTTGTGCCCGTGGATGGAGTCAATGAGTGCCGCACGATGCTCCTGCAAATCCGTGAAGGTGCTAGAAACCATGACCTGCGGAACATTGCGCGGTTTGTTGGAAGCAGTTTTGGGCATGGCGTTCCTACGTTCGTGAGTCGGAGCCTTTGATGGGCGCCTCGTCGAAGCGCAAGGCAAGGCTTCGGCGCTCATGGTCGGGCTGGCGTGCCGGGCTTTTCTGCCCCATTCGGTGAGAAGTGAAAAGCCGAAGGTTGTCGCCGCCGTTTCGTCGGGCCATAGTTGGGACCACCAGCCAACTAGTCCTTCACCTTGCGCCTGCCGTCGATTGCGGGCGGACTTTTCGCCCTGCTGAATCCAACGGTGCCAACGGGGTTATCAGACCTGTACCTTTGACATTTGTAGGATCAGGAGGACTCCGACAGGGACAGGACATCTGCTCGGTCCGGCGATCATCCGTTTCAATGATCAATGCCCTGTCTCTCGGCATCCCAGTCTGCGCCGAATCGCGCGACTTCAATCCAGACGCGTATCGCGGAAGAACTGGCGGGGACCACTCAATTGAGTGGGCACAGTCCACTCCATCCGGTGGTCGGGCGGCATCACGAATGCCCCGACCGGCGACCAGACCTCCAAATCATCGCTGGCCTCGACCCGATGGGACTCGCCGGAGGGCGCCACCAAACGAAGACGGATCCCGGCCGGTGTGGGTTCAGGATTCGCAAGGGGCCGAACGTCATTGTCGAACCGGACCAGGCCGATATCGGCCAGCGTCGATGGTGTCCTCCGTTTCAAGGACGCCAGAGCGTAGGCCCACCGTCCCTGACTCGCCAATCCATTGAAAGGTCTGAGATTCGAGGGCATCTCAAACGACGGGTCGATGGCGCCATTGGGAAAACAACGGTAAAGCCCCTTGGAGGGTCTATTGGATTCGTAGATGTTGCCGAGCATCAGGAAACGTCCCGAGCCGGCCGCCGCAACCTTCGAGGGGGCTCCCCGCAAACTCGAATGGAAGTCGCGATCCCGGGTGCCATCGGGTTTCCACCGGATCACGATGCTGGTTTCGCCGCGAGGAGACTTCAGGGAACCACCCACGGCCACAATCGAATCGTCCTCCATCACCACCAGGCTCGCGAGGTGTTCACCCGGCCCCTCCATGGGCGGGGTGGATTCAAACTGGGGATCCACCGATCCGTCCTTCAGGAAACGTCGGATTTCGCCGGTCTCCCGGACTCCGACGACGATTCGGTCATCGGCGTGAAGCCCCATCAACATTCCGGGTCGCCTCACCGAAGGAGTAAAACCCAGACCGGGATCAAATTGGGGATCCACGGTCCCGCTCATCGTGATCCGGCGCAGTTCGGGCACCCCACGAGGGCTGATCGGCTCAAAATCTCCTGCAACCAGCACCGAACCGTCCGAACACAGAGCCATCGCCTGAATGAAGCCCAAAGCCTCTGTTAACGGAGACACCCGGCCCGCTGCATCGATGATCAGGAGCGAAGCCGCCGGCGCATCCTCCACGGCGAGCGGACTTCGAAGACCAATCAACCAACCCCCGCCAGGTAGTTCCATCACACCGGTGATCCCACTGGAACGAATCCGACCTGGAGGAAAATTTGTGTCCAGCGCCCCCTGGGGTCCCCAGCGAGCAATGGCTCCCGTGGCCGACCCGTTGGCGTGACGCCCGCTTCCGAACGTGACCACTCCGCCATCCCGCAACGGGATCACCTCAATCCGGTCGGGTGCCAGGGTGCCCTCGAGATCCTGGGTCAAACCCGTCCGGCCATAGTTGACGTCCACCATTCCCCCCGGGGTGAATCGCAGGTACGACGGACGGAGGACCAATCCCTGTCCCGGGGTCTGGATCCGGTCAAAGGATCCCCCCGCCACGACGGATTGGTCGGGAAGACGCAGGAGGACACTGAAAAAGTCCCCGGAGTTCGTGAGTTTGGGAAGGACCGCGGATGGGTCAGGGAGTCCGTCCGCACCCAATCGCAGAAGTCCTGAGCCTCCCACCAAATACCCGTCCCCGTCGGGAATCACAGTCCGAACCCGGCCAATTCCCGGGCGCCCCACCCAAGTCTCATAACCGGGCGCAACACTTCCATCGCCACGCAATCGGATCATCATTGTGTCGGCGCCTTCGGGTTCATCAGAAACCAAGGCGATCCAGTCCCCGTCCGGAAGGTCGATCCCACCGAGAATTCTGCGCCCGACAATGGAGGGCGGCACTTCAAATGAGGTGTCGACAGTCCCGTCCGCGTGCAACCGGAACAAGGTGCCGCTGGCACCGGAGGCAGGATCCGTCATCCAACCGGCGACGAGGACACTGCCTCCATCCAGGGAGCGCAGGGCCGTCACTGATCCCGTAGGGGCCAGCGAACATTTGAAACTCGGGTCCGGGACTCCCGTGGGAGCAACGCGCGCCACCACCAGCGGGTAACTGGAGAGCGTGGATGAAAACGAGGATGCCCCGAGCAGAAACGACCCGTCCGGAACCCGGGCAACGGCCGAAATCCGAAGATGTCTCAGGGACGAGTGAAGGGCAAAGGACGGGTCCCGCCGCCCCATCGGAGTGACTGCCAGGAGGGAGGGCTTGATTCCTCCGCCGAACAGAAGGGGACCTCCGGCAAGTTCCACCACCAGCGACGGGCTGTGGACAAAAACGAGATTCGTGTCCTGGGCGAACGAGTAATCGCGTCGACCATCGGGTAAAAGCCGAAGAAGGCGCAAGTCCCCGTACTCGGTGATCCCGTACGCGGAGCGAGCGAGAATCACATCCCCATTGGCGCGCACCAGACCGGTCGTGACAGCCAATTCTCCCGAAGCCGGCTCCAGGCGGCCGGAATCAAACTCCGGATCCAGTTCCCCTGGGTCCGCAGACGAAATAAGGGTGACGCAAAGCCAGATCCATCCTGCGAAATAGCGGCAATAGGAAGGCGTCATAAGATCCCAGGAATTGTGCAACGGGGGCGCCAAAACGGTTAGCAATCACCAGGCCAAAGTAAACGGTGACGGGGATGGGACGACCGTGCTGATCGGAGATCAGCCGCTTCAACGATCGATAGCCTGGCCCCTGCGGGTTTCCTTGGACCCGCCGTGTCCTTTTGGGCAGGGAGTAGAGCGGGAGGGGGCGGCTCCGGACGGCGGATGGGCTCAGAAGGGATTTTCGCGGCAAGCGGTACTGGCGGTGTTGGCGGCGCGGGGGAAGGTGTCGTTGCCAGAGCACCGCCAATCGCAGGCTCGTTACTCCGCCAACGGGGCCGTATTCTCAGGCATCAGGCCCCAACGGGCGATGAGTCACCACTTCATTTCCTTGGCAGCAATCTCATTGAGAACATGTACAACCTGCGTCAATGCAAGTTCGGATGGAGGATCACCGACATGAACACAATGAAGGCGCTTGATTGAGAGTCCGATGCTCGGGACCGGCTGCACGGCCTCCAAGAACAAGGGCAGCACCCGTCTCCGATGTTCTATGGCATGCTCCAGTTCACACGGCACATAGTTGGAGTGATTCGCATTGTCAGAGATCAAAACGAGGAAAGCAGGACAGGCCTCAATGGCGCCCATGATCTGGGCCGACCAGTCGGCTCCCGGATCAATATCGCGGGGCGCGATCCAGCATCGGAGTCCCCGGTCCTCGATATGGCTGCAAATGGCCTCGGCGGCAGAAGCATCCAGCGAAGAATGCGAAACGAAGGCAGTGAGTGGACGAGCCGCAAGTTCGGGGCGTGTCCCTGCACCGGCCGGGACAATCCCACCGGATCCGGCCACCGTCACACCGATCACCAATCGTGCGGCAAGCCCTCCGACGACGGATGCTCCCGCAAAGACCATTCCATAGGTCAATGCCATCACCGCGGTGGTGACAAACAAAGACATCTGATGTTGCTGGAGCTCCGCCTCTACGCCACCTGGCGCGTACCGATCCACCACCTGCTGCCGGCTTCCATTGTTGGCATGGACCAGTCTTTGAAGATTCTCCGGCAACCATAAGGGCATAAACGCCTCCGCAGGCTGTCCTTTGTGCTGATCCTGGCTGTTGTCGAACGGGAAAACAGTCAGGGACGTCTCCATCCGGTACAACAGGGCCAACCCGAAGGCAAAAATCAAAGCAACCGCCATCAAAGCCTCAAGTCCGCGGGACCTTGATAGTCGCCTGAATCGGGGGTTCCAGCCGGCAATCAGAGCCATGGCTCCGGCGATGAGCACCGCCGATGTCACCACAAACAACCCGCGGCTCCGTGGTGGCAACTCCAAACCCATGCCGGAATAGGCCGCGACAAAGGCCGCCAACCCCACCACTGCGAACAGCGTCCATGGGCGGTCGCGGATCCGCCCCGGGTTCATGGAAATCGGATGATGAAACGGTTGGGTGAATTGAGGGCCGGATCAATCTCCATCAACCCCCGTCGTCCATCGTTCAGCACGACCACATACATATGCGGCATGTCGTAAATGGAGCGCGTCGTCGGGGTTGGGGAGTCGCAGGCATATCTCGATGCCAAACCGGGATTGTCGATGATGGCCATCTGCCCGGAAGTATCCCAGGTTGAAAGGGGAACCACGAAGGCCCGCCCGCCGGGCGGTTCCGATTCCAAGGTAACGGAAAACATCTGTCCACCAAACTTCTGCGAGGCACAGCCGGCCACGAGGGCTGCGATGAGGATCAGCAGGGCGGCCAAGGTTCTGGTTTGGGTGTTCATGAAAACAAAAAATTAGGGCTTGTAACGGACCCGAATCAGGAAGCGGATTCGTTCCCCGAATTCATGGCCGGTCAGGGTGATCTCCGGATTGTTGCCCGGATACGGATCGGCAAGCGTGGCGTCGTACAGACAGACCTGGCTTTGCGCGAATGGATCGTCCTTGCGAAAGTAAAACTCACGGTAGCGGTTCATGTCTGGAAGGAAGCCCGCGATCGAGACTAAATCGACTTCGCCCGGGGCGTAGACCTTGCCGGGATTTGCCGGGTCATAGGTCCACGGTCCCCGCAGAAGCGCATAGAAAAAGCCTTTGGGCTTCACGAGGATGTCCCATCCAATGCTGTAGAACCCCACGGTCACTCCCTTCAATACATACGCGTGCCCAACGCCCTCACCTGTGGACAGGCAGGCGATAACCGGGCGTCCTTCGGAAAGGTCCCATATGGAACCATGGAGCGACTTCTCAAACGGGGTGGCCAGAATGTGTGGCTGGGTATCGGTTCCCTTTCCCAAACGCTCAAGAACTCGGCAGATTTCCTCCAGGCTGGCAAAATCATTGGTTTGAGTGTTCGCCTTTGAGAAAAGCCCTGGACTGGCATGGAATACGTCGAGGATGTTACTTTGGGTTACGGAATACCCCTGAACCGAAAGGACCATTTGAGAGCACGCTGCCCAACAGACTTCGGGAGTGATTTGGGTTGCGAAGTGCTGCTCAAAATTCTTCACCGCGACCCGATACCGGCTTGGTTCCGTGAGGACGGCGCCTGAGGGGACAACACCGGGTTTGGGCGGTTTCGCAAGAGGCTTTTCGAGCTTCGGATCCGGAGGGATCACATAGGGCTTTGGAGTGATCGTGATGAGCCGGTTGCCCCCAATCAAGTCGACCAACGACAGTCCATCCTGTCCCGGTTGCGACGGGGGCGTCACGGGATTAGGCGAAACCGTGCCTCCGGAAGGAGTCACAAGA
Source organism: Verrucomicrobiales bacterium (assembly GCA_016793645.1). Classification (GTDB taxonomy): domain Bacteria; phylum Verrucomicrobiota; class Verrucomicrobiia; order Limisphaerales; family UBA9464; genus UBA9464. Next base: position 946 of record JAEUHD010000007.1, on the reverse strand, counting down.
TTTGTGGGTATAATTGGGATGACTTTCCCCAGAAACCCCTGCGCGGTGACCCACGGGGCAGCGCCCAACACCAGCCAGCATGCAAAGGCCACCAGCGTTGGGGTCCTCAGCCGAAATCCAATGTATCCACGCCGCCACCGTCTCCCCCTCAACCACCACCCATCGAAGAGGCCTCCAACGGGAAGGAGATGGCTTTGCTGGGAGTCCACAAGCCAGTCACTACTAACTCACCACCATTTCAGTCAAGAGTTTCAGCCGGAAGAAATGCGGCCAAGGACCCGCCTCCTCCGGCGCAGGCATCCTCTTTGACGCCGCCAACTACTCCGCTTCATATCCCGGATCACACAACGGATCTGATCTGCACTTGTGACATTTGCAGCATCAGAGGAAGGAGACGGAACATCCTTCCGTAGAAGTAGCGATGGCGGCGGGGACCCATGTTCTGGCCCTCGCGTGTGCGCCTCCGAATGCTCAACCGGCCAGGCCCGCAGTGCGGTCAGCACTACTCCTGCGAGAACCCATGGATTTATCGTGGAGAATCCACCACCGAGTGGTTGATTTACCACCACGCACAGGAAGTCCGGAGGAGCGCAATCCCGGCAATACGCCTCGTCAGACGGGAGGGATTTGGCCGACTTCGGCACGACTCCAGGCACGAGTGATACGCGGGAATTCCAACCCGGCCCTCAATGCGGCCTGTCTCGAACCCTGAACGAACGACGATCCCCAAACGGATCCGAAGTGCCCATGGAGTCCGGTAGCTGCGGTCACCCCTCAGCGTCCGGAGGCCACATCCTCGCGGGCTTCCTGCTCGGCGACCCAGCCGGCCCAATCGGAGGGATCCTCGACGGACGCGAGCACCACGCTGCCATCCGCCTTGAGGAAAAACCGCGCGCTCCTGCCGCCGGCGAGCGGGATTTCCCCGCTGCGCGCGATGTAGCTCAGG
>JAEUHD010000396.1 GCA_016793645.1 Verrucomicrobiales bacterium | reverse complement strand
GCGGCCGACCGCCCCGGGGACGCGGGGGGCCCGCCGCCCGACGGTTGGCGGGCGGACGGAGAATTCGCGGTCCGGGACAACCAGGGGGCCCACCGCGGCGGGTACGTGGGGGGGGGGGAATCATGGCCGGGCTTCAGGGGTGGTCGCGACGACGAGGGGCTCGGGAAGTCCGGTGAGCAGCTCCAGTTGCTGGGCGGCGTCGAGCGCCTCCTGGCGGGTCTCGAGGAGTGCGGTTACGGCGTCGAGGTATTGCCGCTGCAGTTCGACGTAGGTGGCGGCCGGGACCGCGCCGAGGCGGTAGTGACGATCCGCGAGTTCCGCCGACTCCTGGAAGTGGGCGACGGTGTCCGGTCGCCACCGCTCCATCTCGCGAACCTTCGCCGAATAGGTGGCGGCGGACTGGCTGACCTGGCGGGCGATGTCCCGCTGCGCGGAGGCCAGGAGGGTCTCCGCCTGGATCTGGCGGGCCCGGGCCGCCTCGATCCGGGTGGAGTTACGATTCCAGACCGGCAGGGGAAAGGAGAGTCCGACGCCGACGGAGCGCTGGTTGTCGGCCGCGTTCTGCTGCCAAATCTGCGGTCCGAGACTGATGTCCGGCCAGCGTTCGTTGCGGGCCAGATCCACCCGGAATCCCTGCTGCTCCAGTTCCACCGCCCGGACCCGCAGCTCGAAGTTGTTGGTCCGGGCCAGGGCCTGCAATCGGTCCGGATCGGTGAGGGGACGGAACTCAAGTCGCACCGGGGCCAGGGTTCGCGGCTCCGGCGTGGGGATTCCCTGGAGTGCGGCGAGTTCGAGGAGCACGCGGTCCACGGCCAGGGCGGCATCGGACGCCGCCCGCTGGGCGGTCAGTTCCAGGGCTTCCATGAGTCGCGTTTCCAGCAGCGGCGTGATTCCGGCGGGATCGCGCTGGACGAGGACATCGCGGAGCTCCCGGAGGCGCGCCGCGACGTCCGCCGCCGCGGTGGCACGCTCCCGGGCGGCGAAGATTCCGAAGGCCAGGGAACGGGTGCGCGCGGCCAGGGTGGCGCGGAAGCGGGCCAGTCCCAGTTCGGCGAGTTCCAGGTCGCGATTGGCGATGGCTTTCCGCAATCCGATGCGTCCCGGCCATTCCAGCGGTTGCATCACGGAGACCGACCAGGCGACTCCCTCGCCGGCCAGCGTCCCGTCCCGATTCCGGGTGCGCATCGGGCCCACGTCGCTGGAGAGCACCGGATTTGCGGGGAGTCCCGAGCCATCCCGCTGGGCCCGGGCTGCGGAGATTTCCGCCTCGTAGAACTTCAGTTCCGGATTATGCGCCACCGTGTCGCGAACGAGTTCGTCGATGGACACGGCGGGAAGGGACGCGGGAGTGGGTTGGGGAGCGGGGTCGCTTCGGGCGTTGAGCAGGGCACCGAGAAGGACACTGAGGACGGGAAAAATGGATTTCATGGACAAGGGGCATCGGAGGCATGGGCGGGGAATCCGCCACGAACGGGAAACCCCGGGCCGGAGGGGCGGCACGGGAACGGAGGAAGGGCGTTGCGTCCCGTCAGGGGACGAACGTCAGGCGGGGAGCCTGGACGGGGAGCGCGGGGATGCGGCGGTCCGGAGCGTGAAGCGCCATCGCGTGGACCAGTCCCCGGGCGGGGCGGTGCGCTGGAGGCTGCGGCAGGGGACCGGTTCCGGACGGGAAAGGGCCGCGTCGGGAAGCACGAGGATCACCCACACGGGGGCGGGGGTGATGTCGCGCGCAGGAGCCACCTGGGTTCCGCCGCACTGTTCGACCACGGAACAGGGCTCACACGGATGCGACGGAGAGTCTGGGGGCGAATGATCGGCGTCGGTGTCTTCTCCGGCGGAACAGCACTCGGAAGGCACGAGCCCGGCGGCCTCCAGTGAGCAATGGAAGGTGCCCGGCAGCCAGAGGGCCAGGATCACCATCCAGAACCATGGGGAACGTCGGATCAACGCCCCGCTGAATAGGCGTCCGGGCGGGGAGAGGCAACTCCTTTGGGAGGTGCCTCCCGGAATCGGATGAACATTCGCCCAGGGGCGGGTTCGGAAGGGAGCCGTCGTGGAACGCGCGTGGCTCCGGGACGACTCTGCGGCGGCCGCCTTCCGATCGTGGTCCGAAGGATGAACAAAAATTAATCCAGAATTCACCCGGCACTCATCGTCCGGCGGAAGGATGGCCTTGGAGGGACCGGACCTACCGGACCTTCGACACCATGAAATCCCTTGTTCGTCTCCTCTCCGTGTGGGTTCTCCTTGGAATTGGGTGCCCGATGAGTTCGACCGCGGCCCCCACCGTGCTTGTGGGATGGAACAACCTGGGGATGCATTGCACCGATGGCAGCGACTTCTCCGTGTTCTCGATCCTGCCCCATTACAACACCATCCAGGCCCAGTTGATCGTCAACGGGAAGTTGGTGACGGATCCGAAGGGCATGACGGTGACGTATGAGGCGGTTGCGGATCCGGATGGTTCGATCAACCGCACCTCCGTGGGAAAGGGCAACTTCTACCAGTACGTCCAGCGTCTCTACGGGGCGGCGTTGAAGCCGGATGCCGGTCTTGCGGGAGCCGGGATGCCGGGTTCCTCCAACACGCCCCAGCCGATGAAGTTTGATCCCGCGGCGAAGGGATTCATCGCCGAGGGAATTCCGATCACTCCTTACGACGATGCCGGACGGAAGAACTACTACCCGATGATGCGTCTGGTGGCGCGCGACTCCGCGAGACGGGTCCTCGCGACCACGGACATCGTGCTTCCGGTGTCGGATGAAATGAGCTGCGTGGTGTGTCATGGATCCGGGAAGTCCGCGGCGGCGCGTCCGGCCGGCGGGTGGGTGTCGGCGTCGGATCCCGTCCGCGACTACAAGCTCAACATCCTCCGGTTGCATGATGAGAAGAACCTGTCCAAGCCCGCCTACCGGGCGGCCCTCGTCCAGGCGGGGATCGATCCGGCGGGCATGTACCGCCAGGTGGCGGGCGGGGGCGCCCCGGTGCTCTGCGCCCGGTGTCACGCCTCGGAGGCGTTGCCCGGCACGGGCATTGCCGGGGTGCCGCCGCTGACGCAGGCCATCCACGCCCACCATGCGGGCGTGACGGATCCGGTCACCCTGAAGCGCATGGACGACTCGGGGAACCGGGCATCCTGCTACCGGTGCCATCCGGGGTCCGAGACGCGCTGTTTGCGCGGGGTCATGGGCAACGCGGTGGCCTCGGACGGTTCGATGTCGATCCAGTGTCAGAACTGCCATGGTTCCATGGCGGAGGTGGGGCGCGCGGGACGCGTGGGCTGGCTTGATGAGCCGAACTGCCAGAACTGCCACTCGGGAACGGCGGTGCGCAATTCCGGAAGCATCCGCTTTGCGTCCGTCTTCGACCGTCCGGGGCATCGTCGCGTGGCGGCGGATGCGACCTTTGCCACCACGACCAACACCCCCGCGGCGGGATTCTCGCTGTATCGGTTTTCGGCGGGGCATGGCGGATTGCAATGCTCGGCGTGCCATGGATCCACCCATGCGGAGTTCCCCAGTTCGCATCGGAACGACAATCTTCAGAGCCTCCGGCTCCAGGGCCATGTGGGCACCGTGGCGGAGTGTTCGGTGTGTCATGCCCGCCTTCCCGAGACCGCATTCCAGGGTGGGCCGCACGGCATGCATCCGGTGGGTCAGGTCTGGATTGAAGGCCACAAGGACGCGGCGGAGCGGAACCTGGAGCAGTGCCGGCGCTGCCACGGTTCGGATCTTCGGGGAACCGTGTTGTCCCGCAGTTCCGCCGACCGAACCCTGAATACCGAGTGGGGACCAAAGCCCGTGTGGCGCGGATTTCAGATCGGCTGCTACGCCTGTCACCGGGGTCCCTCGAATGACGACCGGAATCCGAACCGGGCACCCGTGGCGACCTCCGCCGGCCTGTCCACGCGGACGGGAAAATCCCAGGCCGTGACGCTTGCGGCGTCGGATGCCGACCGGAACCCGGTGATCCTGCGGATCGTCTCCCAGCCGGCCCACGGGACGGTGGCCCTGAACGGCCGGGTGGCGACCTACTTTCCGGAGCCCGGCTTTGTCGGAACGGATTCCTTTACCTTTGCGGCGTGGGATGGATCCGTGGATTCCAACCTTGCACGGGTGACGGTCACGGTTGCGGGTCCGCTGGTTCCGGTGGATCCCGGTGTGCCGGGCGGCTCCGTTCTCCAGGTCAGTCTGGACGCGGGGACGGTGATCCTCAGTTGGCCGGCCGCCGCGACCGCGGTGGTGGTGGAAACCTCGACGAACCTCGAGGGGGCAACGTGGGAGGCGATCACGCAGGAGCCGACGACGGTGGATGGAACCTCCTACCTCGCGGTGCCCGACACCAACGCCGCGAGTCTCTTCCGTGTGCGGGTTCCCTGAAGGCCGGGGTGGCGACGTCCATTCCCACGGGCGTCGTTGGCTCCGCCTTTCTCGCCGGACCGTGGTCCCCAGGCCGTCCGGTTCGGAATCGCTTCAGCCGGCCTGCCACCCGGGCGTCCGCTCCGCCTCGCGTCGAACGCGGCTGAGGCATCCTGGCTAACGGGACGCCGGGGCAGGTCCGGCGGCGCCCGGGGACTCCGGACCTGCCGTTGCGGCGTGCGGCAGGGGGATCCGAATTTGCGCTGCAATCCGGCCGGCATCGTCGCGCCCCAGTCGGATGCTTCCGCCGTGCGAATCGACGATCCACTTCGCAATGGTCAGTCCAAGCCCGCATCCGTCGGCCGTGCCGCGGGCGTTTTCCCCGCGCACGAACCGGCCGAAGATTCGGGAGAGCGTCGAATCGGAAATGTCGTCCGCGGGATTGCTGATCTGATACCCGGCGGCACCGTTGTGGACGCCGAGGGACATCGTGATTGTGGCGCCTGTGGTGCTGTATTTCACGGCGTTGTCGGCCAGAATGAGGAACAATTGCCGAAGCCGGTGGCGGTCACCGATGACCGTGACGTCCTCGCAGGGCCCCAGCGTCACGGTCAGGCCGCGGGGAGAGGCGAGCACCTGGGCGTCCTCGTACGATTCGACCACGAGTTCGCGGAGATTCACGGGACGCTGCTCCAGTGTGACCAGGCCGGCGTCCGCCTTGGTCAGGAGCGAAAGCGAATCCACGATCCGCGTCAGTCGATTGACCTCGTCAATTTGTCCTTCGACCCACTGGAGATGATCCGGTACCGGAAAGGGCGCCTCCCGAAGCACGGTTTCGAGTTGCGCCCGCATGACCGTCAGCGGGGTTTTGAGTTCGTGCGAGGCATGGAGCGTGAACTCGTGGATGTGGCGGATGCCTTCGTCCAAACGCGCGGTCATGACGTTGAAGGCCGCGGCGAGGCGGTCCACTTCGTCCCCGCGCCGGCTTCGGGGCAGGGGCTTCCCGAGGTTGAGGGAATCGACGCGCTCGACGGCTTCCGAAAGGGATTTGAGCGGGGACAGCGCGTGACGGACCCAGAGCCAGCCCGCTCCCAGGAGCACGGGGACCAGGGCGAGGAAGCACACGGTGGACAGCTCCGCCTGGGTGTCCCGATGGAGGTTGGTCAGGCCCTTGGCGGCGTATTCGGCGGGTTCCTCGACGAATTCGTGGTAGCCGAGCCAGGCCACCAGCGCGAGACACACTGCGGCGATGGAGGCGTAGCCGATTCCCAGGCGTCGGGAGATGGTCATGCGTCCTCCCGGATGACATAGCCTTCGCCCCGGACGCTGTGGAGCAACCGCGGGCCGGGGCCGGAGTCGAGCTTTTCCCGGAGTTTCCCAATGTACACGTCCACGATGTTGGATCCCGGGTCGAAGCTGTAGTCCCACACCTTCTCCAGAATCATCATTCGACTGCAGACGCGTCCCGCCGAGCGCATCAAATACTCCAGCAGGCGGAATTCGCGCGACGTCAGTTCCACCCGGCGCCCGGAGCGGGTGGCGATCCGCGTGGTGGTATCGAGGGAGAGGTCGGCCGCAACGAGAACCGCCGGCCGGGCGTCGCCGCCGCGGCGCAGCAGGGCGCGAACCCGGGCGATGACTTCATCGAGGGCGTAGGGCTTGGGGAGGTAGTCGTCCGCCCCGGCGTTGAGGCCTTCGACCCGCTCATTGACCGCACCGCGCGCGGAGAGCAGGAGGACCGGGGTCCGGTTTCCGTGTTCGCGCATCTGTTTCAGGACGCTCAGGCCGTCCCGACCCTTGAGCATGATGTCCAGGATCACGGCATCAAAGGGGGTTCCCGACACGGCGGCGAGGGCCTCGTCCCCGTTGTCGAGGTGGTCCACCGCGAATCCCTCCGCCCGGAGCGCCTTGGCCAGAAAGGCCGCCGACTTCCGGTCGTCCTCGACGAGCAGCATTCGCATTGGGCAACTCTTGCAACGGGGTCGGGGCGCGCAAGGTCCAAGGCGGCCGGAATCGATGAACATTTGTTCATCCGGACTTCATGGGGACTTCATGCGGATCGGGGAGCGTCGGGGAACGGGCCATCCTCCCGCCCCGGCGGCGACTCCACAGCGACCCAGGCTGCGGATCACCGAGTACCGAACGTCGGTCTCCGATGGGAGGAATCCGTTTCCACGCATGCTTATGAAACCACCCCTGGGGACCGCGGGTTCCCGAACCGAACCCTGTGCATTCCTGTCCTCCCTCCGGCGACTCGCGGGGACGCTGGCCGCAACGCTCCTGCTGGGAGTCGGCCCGGCCGCATCCGCGAGCACCGCCTACGGCACCCTCAACAATTTCGACTGTGTCAATGACACCGGGGTCGAGGCCCATGGATTCGAGATCGAACTCGATGACGTCCGGAGCCGGGACATCACCTACACCTACGACTACAATCACTACGGCATTCCGAAGATCACCGAGGACCTGGCCGATCCACTGCATCCGCGGGTGTTCATCCGGTATGCGGCGTCCCGGAATCCGGACGGTACCTGGACCGCCTACACGGCGGTGCCGTCGGGTCCGATCCTGCCCACCGACGGACATCAGTTCACCGACCCGACGATCAACTTCGGCGGCGAACATTTTGGCGCCGGCTATTACGGCGCGCCGTCGGCGGTCAAATACAACTGGCTGATCGACGATGGCACCGGCGCGCTGGTGCACGGACCGCCGGTCTATGTCTCCACGCCGACCTTCGTCTATCAGCCGCCGGTTCCGGCCCAACCGGTTCCCCAGGTGCAGGCCGTGATCGTGCCGCCGCCCCCGCCGGCGCCGCCCGTGCTCCGATTCGGCGTGCCGACCTGGGTCAAGGACATCAAGACCACGACCCACAACACCAACAAGGTGGAGTTGGTGGACCTGCGGGATCCGGATCCGGCCAATCCCGGCGCGAAGGACTGGGCCAATGGCGAACCCGCGGAGGTGGAGACGGAATGGCGCATTCTCCAGACGGAGTTCGCCAATGACGGGAATCCCAAAGGCGAGCTCAAGGGGATTCCGGAGGATCTGCCGGGCGGCGACGAAGTCATCACGCGCCGCTATGAGTTTTTCAAGTATGTGGGTCCCGTGGACGCCGAATCCGGCGAGGCCATGGCGGACCAGGTGGGACCCGACGGCATCCATGGCGTTGGAACCGTCACCTACAACGATCATTTTGATGCGGCCGCGGATGAGTGGGTGGAAGTGACCGTGGACCTCTCCACGGTGGAGGTGGTCGGCGAATTCTTCGGCGCCCAGATGTCCGGATTCGACGTCGCGCCTGCGTTGGGGGTCATCGACCATATTCCCGATGGCGAGGTGAACGTTCCCTATGCCGAGCGGACGGTTGTGGTCGCGGGAGGCGCGGCATTCTTTGCGACGACGGTGGGAACCCTGCCGGACGGGACGTCCCTGGATGGTGTAACGGGGATCTTTTCGGGAACCCCCGCGGTCGCCGGAACGTTCACCTTCACCGTGACGGCGACGGATCTTTCCGGAAGCGTGGTGACCAAGGACTACACGGTGACCATCACCGGCGAGGCGGCGCCTCCGGTGCTGTTTTCCATTGCCACGAGTTCGTCCCCCGCGGACGGCGGTGTCACCGCGGGCGGCGGTAGCTTCGAGGAAGGGACGGGGGTCACGGTGTCGGCCGCGGCGAACCCGGGATTCAATTTCGTTCGATGGACGGAGGGCGGCGTTGAGGTGAGTACCCTGGCTGACTACTCGTTTCCGGTCACCGGGGAGCGGTCCCTGGTCGCCGTGTTTGAGGCGATCTCCTATGTGGTGTCCACGACTTCGTCCCCCGTGGAGAGTGGAACGACTTCCGGCGGTGGCACCTATTCTTCCGGCCGTCCCGTGACGGTGACGGCGGTGGCGAACCCGGGCTACGCGTTCGTGAACTGGACCGAAGGCGGTGTCGCGGTGAGCGCGACGGCGGACTACTCGTTCGCGGCGGAAGGGAATCGTGCGCTGGTGGCGAACTTTGTGGTGATCCAGTACACGATCACCACCGCGGCGTCCCCGGTGGCCGGAGGCACGACGTCGGGTGGCGGCACCTATTCGTCCGGCAGTCCCGTGACGGTGACGGCGGTGGCGAACCCGGGTTACGCGTTCGTGAACTGGACGGAGGGCGGTGTCGCGGTGAGCGCGACGGCGGCCTACACGTTCCCGGCGGGAGCGAACCGTTCCTTGGTGGCGAACTTTGCCCCGGTTTCCGGTTCGGGCTCTGCGGTGCTTGAGGAACTGGAGGCCCCGCGGGTGATGATCGGGGGCTCCACCGGATTGGGTGAAGTCGAACTGACATCCCGGGCGCCGGCGGGTGGCATCACGGTTCGCCTGATCAGCGCGAACCCCGGAGTGATCAGCGTGCCGCCGTCGGTCCGGATCCCGGCAGGGAAGCGTTCGGCCGTGTTTCGGATCCGAAGCTTCTCCGTGACCTCCCCGAGTCGGGTGGACGTTTCCGCGTCCGTGGGCGACTCCATCAAGACGGTCAGAATTCAGGTCCGTCCCCAGAATCGGGAACGGCCCTGACGTGGCGCGGGCCTCTCGCCCGTGAGTGTGAGGGGGCATCCGCCCGGGCAACCGGGGGATGCCCCCAATTCCTGGAAGGGTCCCGTCCCGTCGTGGCGGTTCTCGTAGCACGAATCCTGCAGGAGCGGGACGTCATGAGCAAAATCGCCGTGGTTTTGGGGACTGTGACGCTCTTGATGGTGGCGGTGCTTTCGCGGTGGGAAACCACCGTCATTCCGGTGGGATATCTGGTGCGGACCGACCGATGGACCGGGACGGTTTGGGTGACGGGTGCGGGCAAGCCGACGTGGCACCCGGTCGAGGAGCCCACAACGGTGATTCCCTGGGAGAAGTTCCAGCCCACGGCGCTGCTCCTGAGTTCCACCAATGGGGCGGGCGGCGTCGCGCAGGAATCCGCCGATTCCGGGAAATGAGACGTCTTCGTCACTTGCAACCCGATGACTTCCTTGGATTCATAGGGACAAGTTCATCAGCCCTTTCAATAGCCCGGGTCGGTGCTCGTGCGCCATCAGGGGACGGAGTGACGTTGGAGCATCGGCACCCGGTTCCGGATTCAGCACATCGACGCCGTTCCGTCGCACAACTCAATCCTTGGAACTATGAGCAGAAATTACTCTTCGGGGAGACTCGGACTCGCGGTGCTCGCGGGTGGTTTGGCGTTCGTTGGAACCGCGGATGCCACGGAATTGATCGTGGACGGCAGCTTTGAAAACGCCTCCGCCAGCAGCAATCCGCTGGTCAAGGTGGGCGGGGTTGCCAATCCCGGGGTGGGGCAAGGCTGGAGCACCTTCAGCACCTACCTGTATTCCACGCAGTACACGCTTCCCGGACCAGCCAGCTCCGGTTCCGGATTCCTGAGGCCGTATCCCTCCGGCACCTACGGAATCACGCAGAGCAGCACGGAGGCGAGACAGACAGTCAGCCTCACCTCGGGCACCACGCTGACACCGGCCAAGATTGATGCGGGCCAGGGGACCTTCACGATGTCCGCTTGGTTCAGCAGTTACCTCACCCAGGGGGACTACAGCGACCTGACCCTCGAGTTCCTCGATGACGCCGATCAGGTGGTCGGCGATCCGGTGGCGCTGGGAGGATCCGATTTCATCGTGGCCATCCCCACGGGGACGAATTCGAAGTACACCAATGCCAAGGAATGGGCGCAGGACGTC
>JAEUHD010000314.1 GCA_016793645.1 Verrucomicrobiales bacterium | reverse complement strand
TCCTCAAGGATCCCTCCACCCTTCCCCCCGATCTCCGCACTCCGGTGTGTCTGATCGTCGGACGCCATGCGGACGCGGCCACGTGGGAACAATTGCGGTCCCTCGCCCGGGCCACGGACAGCACCGAGGAACGCGATCGCTATTACGATGCCTTCCAGCATGCCGCGGATCCGTCGTTGGCGCGGCGGACGCTGGAGCTGGCGCTCACGGAGGAGCGTCCCACCGCCCAGTGGTTTCCCATCGTGCCCGCCGTGGCCGAGGAGCATCCGGACCTCGCCTGGGAGTTCGCCCGGACGAACGCGGCGGCGTTGCTGGCGAAGGTTCCGGATGGCGGCGCCTTCGCAACGCGCAACACCTACTTCAGCTTCGTCGCGGCGCCCTCACTGGATGCGACGCGGGCGGCCGAATTGGAGTCCCTGGTCGCCCGCATGGTCGGGGATCAGGCCGCCGCGGAAACCGCAAAGACGGCGGAACAGATCCGGCTCAACGCCGCGTTCGCCGGACGGGAGCTCCCGAAAGTGGACGCCTGGATCGCCCGCAAACGGTCGGTGCAATAACCGCGAAAAATGGTGGTCGCGGGCTGCCGCCCGCAGCCAACTGAATTCCGAGCCTCGTCGGGATCGACACGCCCTCTTGTAGGAAGCGGACCAACGTCCCGGTGGCAGGGTGCACCCGAAGCGACGATGGGCGCCCATCCAACGCGCCCGCCCCTGAAATCCTCGATTGTCGCCGGGGCATTTCACGGCTAGTAACGCCAACACCGTGAAAGACCCCAATCACCCCGGCTCGTCGGATCCATGGGCCTTCACTTCGAGGGTCGGCAGAGCGTCGAAGGGAATCCTCCCACGGGCGCCCCTGCTGGCGGCCACGTTCGCGCTCGCCCTGCTCCCCTGGCGTTCCCTGTCGGCCGACTGTCCGCCACAGGAGGGACCGATCTCGTTCCCGGGACGGATCGCCAGTGGCTGCGATCATGTCGGACCCGTGTTGAGGTTCGAGTACCAGCCGCTGGAGGGTCGGGATTTCGGTCTCATGACCGGCGACACCTGGTCCCAGATCAGCTTTGAACCGAGCGCGTTCATCGGCCTGGTGGGACCCGGGAAGACCGGATCCGCAATCAGTTTTCCATACTCCTCGCTGAACCTTCTCGAAGACCGCAAACAGGCGTTGATCATCCAGCACGTCCCGGATCTCAAAAAATCGGAGTTTGTGGTGGGTCGAGTCAGCATCGGCCAGACGATCGAGGCCACGACCCCTGGCATCGTGGTTTCGGCGGACAGTCCCTATGAGTTCCAGACCATGGACTTGGCGGACGGCACCACGGTCCTGCTGCGGGAGCAAACGAAGGGGATCGACATGATCGCCCTGTCGTCCTCCGGGGAACCGTTGTGGTCGATCCTTGTGGACCCGGCCACCCTCCTTCAGGCGTCCGGCATGGAAGACTTGGACGAATCATTCCTTGGAAACGAAAGCAGGGACGGTTCCCATCTCTATCTCTTCACCCACGGATCGATGCGGATCACCAACGGCACGGGCGAAGGAACCCGAAGGAGTGTCGCCCTCGTGCTGTGTTTCGACCGGTCCGGATCTCTCCGCTGGAGCCGAAGGCTCGGCATCCCTGAGCTGGATGCCGACTGGATCGTGTCGGATGACGCCGCCGCCCACGGCGAGGGTCTGCTGCTTCTCATCGCCGGCGAACGAAGCGGGGAAGCACGCTCCCTGCTGCTGAGCATTGACCCGGACGGAAACCTTTCGTGGAGCAGGAGCCTGAACCATCCGTTCGAAAGCGTGCGTTCCACGAGCCCGGGACGTGTGATGCTCAGTGACGAGAGGGGAACGGAAGCGGAGCCTCACAGCCTGTTCGCCGTCTTCGATGCCGTGGATGGGTTTCTGCAGCAGGCAAGGTTCTCCGAATCCGTCTCGCTGGAGGGGGATCTGGACGACCTCGGACAGCTCATCTTCAGCACGGAGGAGGGGCGCGTGATCGGCTCCTCGACCGCGGATCTTCGCAGCTTCCAATGGAAGCGCTACCTGGGACCGCCTTCACTGGAGGTGGATGTGGACGCGGACCGGAGAACCTTGACGTACATCTCGCAGCCTGTCGGCAGCAACGGCGACCCTACGGAGTGGCTGCAATCGGGCCTCGATGTCGTCGTCCTGGACAACAATCTGGAGGCGGGGGCTTCCTGCAGTCTCTTTCAGGATGTTCCGGGACCAAATGCCGCCGGGCCACTGACACTTTCAAGCGAGAGTACCCTTGTGGAGTGGGAAACCATTGCCTGGAATTTGACCGCCACTCCATTCGCCCCCAGGAGAGCTCCGCTGACGATGGAGACGCTTCCACTGAAGGGAACCGCCTTGTGCACGCTGCTCGATCCACGTCCCCGATTCGATGCGACGTTGGCTTCCAATGGACGGCTCAAGGTGTCGTTCGTCACCACGCCCGGTTTGGTGCATTCCCTGCGTGCGGCAAACTCGCTCCTCGAGAACTTCCTGGAGATCCGGCGCGGAATGGGCACGGGAGATCGGGTCTCCATCGAGTTGGACGCGCCCGCATCGTCCCAATTCTTCAAGTTGATTGAGTCGCCGGCCCCCTGACCCCGATTGGGTCAGGAGACCCTGAGGCAAGGGTCCCGGCGGGCCTTCCCGAACCCGGTGGCGTCCATCGCATCGCGACCACCGCAGCAAGGTCCGGGATCCCCAGGATTGCACCGGGAAAGCGGGTGCGGGAGGTTTCGGGACATGGATTCACGGAATGTCGTGACGCCGTCGGGAACCGTCCGGGCCGAAGTGCAGGGCGGCATCGCGATCTTCCTCGCGATGGCGTACATCGTCGTGGTGGAACCGGCGGTGTTGTCCGGACGCGCCATCGGCATCACCACGGGAATTCCCGCCGGAGCGGCATTCACCGCCACCTGTCTCGCCGCGGCCGTGGCGTGTTTCCTCATGGGCTGGATCGGGCGCCTCCCCGCCGGGGCAGCGCCGTATATGGGTGAGAACTTCTTCTTCGTGACGGCGCTGATTCCGGCCGCCGCCGCCGCCGGTTATCCCGAACCCTGGCGCGCAGCCCTGTCCACCACGTTGCTGGCGTCGCTGGCGCTGCTCGCGGTGAGCGCCACGGGATTGCGTCGCATCCTCGCCGGGGGCGTTCCCCGCACACTGGTCCACGCCATAGCGGGAGGCATCGGGATCTTCATCGCGTTCCTCGGACTGAAGTCGGCCGGGATCGTGGTTGCGGATCCGGGAACCCTGGTCGGGTTCACCGCGCATCCGTGGTCTCCGGACATTCTCGTGGCCCTCGCCGGACTCCTCGTGACGGTGGCCCTGCACGCGCGCGGATTCCGCAGCGCCGTCCTGGTGGGCATCGCCGTGGCCTTCTGCCTGGGCTGGACGGCCCGGGCAGTGATTCCCCACCTGCCGGCCGGGATTGCGGAGAACGCGGCGGTCCGGGCCAGCGCCACGATGTCCGGACTCGCGCCCCCGGCGGCCCTCCTCGCCACTCCGCCGTCCCCGTCGCCGCTCCTGTTCGGACTCGAGGGGTCGGCACTGTTGGACCGGCGCCTGTGGGCAGGGGCCCTGGTGCTCTTTCTCATGATCCTCTTTGACGCCACGGGAACCCTGCTGGCGGTGACCGAAGTGGTGGGTGGGGATCGGACCCGGCCGGACGCCGCGTCCGGCGCCGCCGACGAGGATCCGCGGTTCCGGCGGGCCCTGCTCGCGGATGCGTTGGGGTCCGTCGCCGCCCCGCTGATCGGCACCAGTTCCGTGGGCGCCTTCATGGAGAGCGCGGTGGCGGCACCGATTGGCGC
>JAEUHD010000313.1 GCA_016793645.1 Verrucomicrobiales bacterium | reverse complement strand
GGGACGGACTACTCCGCCTACTCCAACATCAAGACGATCACCACTCCCTGAACGATCAGGGACGGCTTCCATCGGGGACGCGGGAGGCTCATGCCCCCCCGCGTCCCTTTCCTTTTCAATCCGCACGAAGCATCCGCCTGCGCGGTGTAAATTCGGGGAAGCTCCGAGCGCCGTCCCCTCCGCGGCGACCCTCTCTCCCGTAGCCGCCGACGTCAGGAGGCGCCAACTGCGTCCTCGATCCAGGTCAACGCTCAGACAACTCCACAAACCGGAGAAGGTCCTTGGAATCCTGAACCGGTCACTTCCCTTCCGTCGCCGGGCCCCCGGGGTTCCGGGGTGCGACGAGGTCCGGAGGCGGATATCCCAGCGCCGCCTTCCAGGCCGCCGTGTCCACTGTGCGGCGAAGGACCCGCCAGGAGACATCGGACGGCGCGGGCCAGGCGGTATCCCTGAGGAACCGATGCATTTCCCCGGACGTCGGGAGATGATCAAACCTGCGGTCCCCTGCCGGCGGCGCGTCCATGACGTGGTGGAGGCCCCACTCCGTAGAACCGCCGCGGTGTCCCGGCGGAAACCTCGGGTTTCGCACCGCGTGGACCAGCACCCAGCGTCCGCGGGGCATCTCCAGCAGCAGCAGTGCATCGTCCACAAACCACGGACGATCATCCTCCCGCGACATCCACGTCAGCAGGGTCGCGGAGCGGACGCCTTCATAGCGGCGCAGGTCCCGATCCTTCAGGATCGACGTCGCAGCAACGGTGTTGGTGGACGCCGCCTGGGTGCGCTCCGCCCCCATCGACGACGGACGCAGTAGTCCGAATCCCAGGGCCATCGCCCCCAGGATGGCGCCACGGCGAACAATCTCGGGGAGCCGGTGCACCCCATCCCCATGGCGGCGACGCGGCGGAAAGACAACCGCAATCTCCGCCGTCACCCGACGACGGGGATCCGCGCCCCCTTTCCGTCAGGATTCCAGTTCAACTGTCCCGAAGGTTCCGGTAGCGTGGCCGCATGAAGCTCGTTGCACTCCTCTCGCTTCCGGTCCTTGCCCTTTCCCTGCTCGGCGCAGGCACCGAGCCCTGGGTCACCTACACGCCGCCCAAGGCGATCGCCAACGGGAAGTCCATCGTGCTGCTGTCCGGAGACGAGGAATACCGCTCCGAGGAAGGCCTTCCGCAGCTCGCGAAGATTCTGAGCCAGCGCCATGGCTTCCAGTGCACCGTGCTCTTCGCGCAGGACGCCGACGGCACGATCAATCCCAACAATTCGACGAATGTCCCGGGCATGCACCTGCTCGACAGCGCCGACCTGGTGATCAACCAGTTCCGGTTTCGCGAGCTGCCGGACGCGGACATGAAGCATTTCGTGGACTACCTGAATTCGGGAAAGCCGATGATGGTGGTCCGCACCGCGACCCACGCGTTCAACTACGAGCGCAACAAGCAGAGCCCGTACGCGATCTATTCCTGGACCGCTCCGGGCGGCGGGTTTGGCGGGATCGCGGTTGGGGAATCGTGGACCTACCACCACGGCGATCACGGCCGGGAATCCACGCGCGGGCTCATTGAGGGGCGGAATCAGAAGAATCCGATCCTGACCGGGGTCACCGACGTTTGGGGACCGACCGATGTGTACGGGGTGAACCCGGATTTCCCGAAGGACGCCATCGTGTTGCTCCAGGGCCAGACCCTCGTCGGAATGAACCCGGCCGATCCGCCGAACCTGAAGAAGGCGGTCATGCCGATCGTGTGGCTCAAGGACTACAAGACGTCCGACGGCAAGACGTCCCGGATCCTGTGCTCGACCATCGGCGCCGCGACGGACCTGGAAAGCGCCGATCTCCGCCGGCTGTTCGTCAACGCCGCGTATGATCTCACCGGACTCAAGGTTCCCGCGAAGGCCGACGTGACCGTGGTGGGCGAGTACAAGCCCCTGATGTTCGGATTCAACAAATTCAACAAGAACGTCAAGGTCCACGACCACGACCTGAAGTAGCCTGCGGCCCGGACTCGGGCTGGATGTAAGGCGTTCCCCTGGCAGGTTGAATCCGCGCGGGTCCGCGCCCGCCTGGGGTGTCTCAGCACATTTATTGGAAGATTTACGACTTCACAGCGTTCATGGCTTGGGGAGGATTGGTTTGAAAGCCGGTCGGAGTCCCACCCAACACCACCACCATGAATGGCCCACAATTTCGCCGGACGGTTCTGTTCCTTGCCTGGATCTCCCTGGGGTTGCCGGCGTCCGCCCAGGCGGGACCCGCCACGCAGGTCGCTGACGAATTGCGCGTCGGCGCGTTGGGCAGGTCCGAGGCGATCGAACCCTCCGGGAACGCCACCTTCGACACTGACTCCATCCGGCGGGCCCTGCGCTACAATCTTGGGTTCCAGGAGTTGTCGGACCCCGCGGGATCCCTCCGCCCGCTCACTGCGCTGGTCGAGAATCTCGTCCGCCAGGGATATCTCCATGGCGGTTTCCCAGCGGTCACGGTCCATGCCGAGCCGGATCGGACCCGCATCCGGCTTCAGATCGTGGAAGGCGGCCAATACCGGTGCGGAGCCGTCCGGATCAGCGGCGTCAACTCCACGGAACTCGAAGGATTGCACGCACGCGTCGCCGCCGCGCTCCATGGCGGAACGAATTTCGGGACGACTCCAAGCCAGCCCGACCTCTGGCCCGCCGGGCAGCCCGCTCCCTTTGACGACGCCACGGCGCTCCTCATCCGGGATCGCGTCGGGGCGGTCCTCGCGGAATTCCATCAGATCCGTCCGAAGCTGGACGTCATGGTCTGGCCTGATTCCGGGCGGGACACGGCCACCCTGGGCATTGTCCTTCTCGACGCCGGCGTTCAGGGGGTTGTGACGGGATTCGAGATCCACGGAGTGGACGCCGCGCAGCACGGCGATCTGTTGCGATTCCTCGACCTTGCCCCGGGCCAGCCGATCACTCCGTCGCTGCTTTCCGGCATCACCAACCGTCTCTGGAGCTCGGCGCGCTTCGTCCGACACGATGTAGCCCTGCTTCCCCAGCGGGATCCCGGATCCCAAGTGCTTCGACTGGATCTTGCCTCCCTGCCGTGGGTCCCGCCGATCTCGGTGCCGTCGTCGCCGACGGAGCAGGCCCTGATCCGCTTTCGAAACTGGCTCAGCACTCCCGGGACCTGGGACAAGGATCTGGTCCTGGTGTCCACCCGGCATGCGGGGTCGGGAACCGGGCGTGTCACCGTGACCACCGGACCGTCGGGCATGACGATTGCGGTGAGCACAACCACCAACCGTTCCGAACCGAGGCTCCAGTTTGGCCTCATCGGCAATACCGGAGCCCCGGAGCTTTACGCTCCCGGGCGTCACCGGAAGTTTGTGGCCCCTTCCGCCGAGGGCGGCCTCCTGGCCTATGCGGAACTCATCCCCAGCCAGGATCCGGTGCGCGATCCGCTCCTGCTCTCGCTGGGGATGGGCTTCACCTCGTCGTCATCCTCGAATTCCTTTCTGACCCTGCGGCTGGGGGGAACTCCCGCCGCCTTCGCGCAGGCGGCGTACACCTCAAATCATTCCGCCGTCCTGGAGGGAAATCGGACCCTTGTCATTCGACCCAAGACGGATCTCACGAATCTGGTGATCCGTGTGGACGCGGCGAGCGGCGCCCTGCGGTCGCTGGACTGGAAGGGCTCCGACGGAACCAACGAGATGGAGTTCCGGGGTTTCCTGAAGGCGCGTGCCGGCGAGACCGCGGCCCGGGCGATCCGGGACGCCGGCCGGAACGACACCAATGACTACGTCGCCGGAAGAGGCGTGGTTTCCTTTCTGAGCCATGTGGCAGGCGACCTTCTGGACTCCGAAGTCCTTGAGTCGGATGCGGCACGTGAATTCCTCGCGGCGGTATTGGATCCCGACCACGCCGTGCCTTCGGACAAGAGTGTGGACGAGACGAAGGATGCTCTTCGGTGGCTGCGCGGCGTCGCTTCGGGTCCCCCGGGGAAGGGAGGGCTGGACGCGATCCTGGCGCCCCTCTCCGAGGTCCTGTCCCAGGAGGACGTGGAGGGTGCCGGGCCAAACTTTGAGATTGTGGAGGCCAGTCCGTGGACACCTGGGTCGACCGAGCAATCCATCGTGAGCGTGGCGCGATGGGGGCTGGCCCTGACCGACAAGCTTTGTCCCCGGGGCTCCTGGACCTGGACCCTCGCCCGGGAGAGCCTCCTGACCCGGATCGCCCCGGAACGAGGAATCGATCCCCAGGCCCTGCGCCTGTTTCAGTCCCCGGAGACCGGTCCCTTCGGATGCCTTGTCCTCGCGAACGCCCTCGCGGAGACGCATCCCCTGTGGGCGCGCCGCTTCGCCCTTCTCGGGCAGCGAAGAACGAGCCTGGAGGCTCTCCGACAGGACTGGAATCTTCTCACCGATACCAACACCGCGATGGGAAGGTCCGTCGGAGCGGCACTTGCCCTGCTCCGGTCCGCTCCGGATCTCCCGGCATTCCGGACTTACCCAAGGTTCACGCCCGAACAGTCGGCCTTCCTGATCCAGGCCGTCCTGGGTCTTCGCGCCTCCGGGGAATCATCCCCCGGGGAGGCGGTATGGCCGGTGATTGCGCGCCATTGGGAACCCCTGCTGCGTCCCGCCCTCGTCGCGTCCCTCGCCAGCCTCGCGTCTCCTTCGACGCACCTTGCCCAACCGGACGCACTGTTCGCGCGGGGCGTCCAACTTCACGGCACGGACGCGGACGACTCCGACCGTGTGGAGGGCACCGCCTGCCTCCGAAAGGCCGCGGAAGCCGGACACGGCGAGGCGCAACGGCAATATGGCCTCGTCCTTTACAGCGGTGCCGGAACGCCAGTGGACCAGTCGGCAGGCATTCAGTGGCTCGAACGGGCCGCGGCTGCCGGGGTGCCGCACGCGCGATGCGATTTGGGACGGATCGCCTTTGAGGGCCGGAATGGCACCCCGGACCTGCCCACGGCGATCCGCTGGTTCCGGCCCGAAGCCGAGGAACAGAACTGTCCCGCAGCCCAATACTATATGGCCGCCATTGCGGAGCGTGAGAACCGAACGGAGGAAAGTCTCCAATGGCTGCGGCGCTCGGCAACTCAGGGGAATACGCAGGCCCGGATCCTCCTCGCCGACCGGTTGAGCGATGGCTTTACGACGAGACCGGAGTATTCCGAGGCGTTCTATTGGTTGACGCTGTCCGGAAAGGAGGCCTCCCCCGAAGTGCAGCCCCTGCTGAAACTGGTGCGTAGCCACCTGACGGTGGATCAGATGGAGGAGATCACCCGCCGCGCGGCTGCGGCCTCATCGACCACCCGGTAGGAGGGCGCTCTCCGGCTCCGCGGATTCATTGCATCCAGCGGTCAAGGTGCTCCGCCACAAATGGGTCGTCGTTGAGGTGGGGGTAGCAGCGGTGGATTCGGTCGAGTTCCTCCGCCTGCCCCGGGGACAACGATTCCGCGGGATCCAGGCAACGGATTCCCTCCAGCAATCCCTGGCGGCGGAGGACCTCATGAATCCCGGCGATGCATCCCGCGAAACCGTTCGCGGCATCAAAGATCGCCGCATTGGCGTCCGTCACTTCGAGCGCCAGGGAATGCAGCTCCGACGGAACCGCGGCCGCCTGGACCGCACGCTGGCAGCGTTGCCAGTGATCCACGGCTGCGCGGGTCCAACAGGCCCAGTGTCCGAGCAGTCCCCCGGCGATCCGCAGTTCCCGACCTCCACCCGGAACGCGCCACGTGGACAACAAATCGAGCACGATGTGGTCGTCATTGCCCGTGTAGAGCGCCACCTCCCCGCAACGGCCGGAGTCCGCAACGCCGCGCAGGACGTCGAGCGTCTGGTACCGGTTGAACGGGGCGATCTTGATGCCGACGACGCAGGGCAGGGCCGCAAACCGGGTCCAGAAGTCTCGGGAAAGAAGGCGCCCACCCACCGCGGTCTGGAGGTAGAATCCGAAGACCGGGAGCTCCAGTCCCACCACGCGGCAATGCTCCAGCACCCGGTCCTCGGGCCAGTCGCGCAGGGCGCCGGGCGAGACAAGTCCGGCATGATATCCAAGTTCACGGGCAAGGACCGCCTCGGACACCGCCTGGGCCGTCTCCCCGCAGATCCCGGCGATTCGGACCGTCCGGCGTCCGGTCGCGGCGTCGCATGCGGACACCGTTTCGGAGGCCAGTTCCAACACGGGGCGCAACAATCCATGACGCGGGTCGCGGATGGCGAACTGGGTGGTGTGCACACCCACCGCAACACCACCCGCACCCGACGCGTGATAGTACCGGGTCAATGCCCGCTGACGGCGTTCGTCCAGTCGCCCTTCGGACGACAGCGCCAGCGGATGCGCCGGGATGACCATTCCGGCGGCGATGCGCTCCCGGACCCAGTCCGGAGCCGTGGTCAGCGAGGGCATCATGACTCGGGGCTCGCCGTGCGTCGCACGAGGCGGAGGGCGACGAAGGCCAGGATTGCAGCGGGCAGCAGGATCATGCGGACGCCCTGGTGCGCGACGAGCCAGGCCCCCATCACCGCGCCAACGGCGTAGGCGCACCACACCAGTCCCGCAACCTCGGCGGATCCCCGGGCGCGGCGAGCCTCCCCGTCATCGCCACGTCGCGCGGCCAGAACCCACCGGACGGTTCCCACCGCGAACTCCGTCAGCATGCCCGTAACGAACGTGGTGTGCACCGAGGTGGACTGTACCCGGCGCAGGGCCGCGTTCTGGAGTCCCATGGCCATCGCGGCCGCGGACGTCGCGGCGAAGAACTCCCCAGGGCGCGCCGACAGGGAGATCGGCGCTCCGATCCAGGTGCCCAGCGCGAAAAACACCGCCAGCATCAAAACCTCGGCACCCAATACATCGGCGATGGCCCGGTTTCGCACCGCCACCGAGGCGTCCGACTGCGTCCGGATTTCGATCCAGGCCACCCCCGCCATGGTCGCCAGCACGAAAATGGGGATCACGAATCCGCGCCGGATCGCCTCCTCCCAATGCCCGGTCGCCAGAGCCACGCCAAGCCCGGTGCTGTTCCCCGACATGTGGGCCGTGAACAAACCCATCAGCACCAGGAATCCGGCGGCATCCACAAACCCGCCCACCCACGCCAGCACGGCCGATCCACGACGATCGGACTCAATGGGGGACACCGGGTGGTCGCCGCCGGACATGCGGCGCACGGTGCCGCCGGAGGCGCGGCCGGGGCAAGCGGATTGGGTCCCACCCGCGCCGCCAGGGCGGAACTCCGCAAATGGGGCGTCGAATATTGAACCTGTCACCCTATCCAGTGATGGCGTAGCCGCGGAGGCGGCGAACTTTGAACCTGTCACTCTATCCAGCGATGGCGTAGCCGCGGAGGGGACGACGCGCTGACTTCCCCCGGTGTGGGGGGTCGCCGGGAGTCGGGTGAGCACCGCAGGCCCAGTCAGCGCCTTCTCACGTCGGCGGCTACGATTGCCTCCCTTCCGGACCTCTATTCGTCGAGGACTTCCAAACTTACGTAGAGCCAGCTCCCAATGTAGGGCACGGAGAGCCACGTGATCGGGGACGTCGCTGTGAGGACATCCTTCGAGTACAATCCGGTCCGGAACAGAACCGTGGTTCCTGCGGGAGGCGGATTCCAGTGAACGAGGTCGCGCGACACCATCACCCGGTACTTATAGGGAGGGTCGCTACCGACAACCCCCATCTGGAAGCTGCGATCCGCACCGATCTGCAGTTTGTCTCCCCGCACTCCAATCGGTTCCGGATACACCAGTCCAAAGGTTCCGGTCAGGCGGATGTCGTGAGGGAGGCGCAAGGTCCTCGGGTTCTCCGTCGAGCCGTCCGACCATCCCAAGAACTGGGAGAATCGCGTCGCGGGTTGTGCTTCCAATACAATTTCCTCGTCGGGTTGAACCATCCTCGCCGGAGTGGCGCTGATGGTTCCCTTCCCAATGGATTCAACCACGAGGCGGGACGCATTGGGCGAGGGATCGAGGCGGCAGATCTGGCGTGAATTGTGGAGGCTGACGCAGAAAAAGGTCCCGTCCCTGGCCCGAAGCACCGAGGCGAGGTGGGCATCGGGTGTGGCGGACTCCATAAATCCGGCGGGATCCTTATAGATGATACCAGGGTGGAGGCCTGACTCGCGACGGTATCCGTCACTCCATTCTTGAGGCTCCGCGAGGGGGAGCGGCGGCCCGATTTCCGCCAAAGTGGCGACGCCTCCCATCAGATCGAAGGAGGCACATCGCGTCACGGTGAGATACTCCAGCGAGCCTCCGTCAGGCCAGCCATGGTATACCAAGGTCAGCTCATCTCGGGTGTATTCCCCGGCGACCCTGAACTTTCCTGATGAGAGGAGGATCACCCGACTCAGCGGCACGACAACATTTGTGGTTCCCTCAAATGCGTTGGAAACAGTGATCTCAGGCCGCCCCCGGTAAAGCGTGGTCACCGTCCCGTCCAGCTCCACGCGCCGGACACGATCCGACCGGATCCCGTCACTCTCCACCGTCAGCAGATGTCCTTCCGGCACGAGCACGGTATGCAGGAGGTTTCCAAACCCGGCGGCGCTCCCAACACCATCTTCCAATGGACTTCCTGGGGCTCCGGCCAGGGTTCGGACGTGCCCATCCCGGGAAATAACGCGCAACGCCGCATTGGCCGTATCCTGAACCACCAAATCCCCATCAGGCTGTTCCCCGATCAGCAAGGGGAAGGCACCCAATTGGGCCTCGTTCCCCGTCCCATCCTGAAATCCGTTCTGACCGCCGGCTACGGGAGTGGCGAACAGGGGCGCGAGGGCGGGACGCAGCTGGATCGAATCCAGGACAAAGGAGAACCATGGCCATCCATTCTCGTAGGTCCACCAACCAGTATCGTCCACCCACCGGTGCTCAAAAAAATCCGAAACCAGATCAACAACCAGACGGACCTGATGCGGGCCCGCACTCATCCAGATCCTCGGGCAGAAGTCTTGGCGCTCCAGGTGGATCTCTTCGGTCGCACGTTGGCCATCGACGTCGAAGTGAACTCGGGCCTCCCCGGTATAGGTGTTGAACGTGTCGGGCGGCCAAGAGTTCCGTTCTTGATAGCTGGGTATGCCCGAGGCCTTGACCTGAAGCGAGTAGTGTCCGTCACGCTGACACTGGACGGAAAAATTGAGCCATTCGCCGGTGCGCAAGACGACGTTGGACCAGGACTGTGGGATGGCATCCCCAGGTCGCCCGGTCGGGAACTTCACTTTGACTCCGGAGTTGGTGGTGAGCAGGCCCAGTCCATGATAGGCGACGCCCTCGCCTCCGAGATCATAATGTTCCGCCTCGATCAGGCCGGGGACGGGATGCGGCGTGCCGAGGTATGGGGTGGGCTGGGCCACGACATTCACAGCCCACCCCACCCAAAGCAGAATCCGAATCCAGCCCAGACGCCGATGGGCTCGAGGCACCTGGGATCCAAGGCGATCCTCCCTAATAGATTTCCAATGAATTGAAATGGAGTCCGATGTCATGGGTGGATTGGGTGCCGAGTGGACTTGGATAAAGGGAATACAAGCTCAACTCGGGCGACACAACATCCCGTTACCGGATTCGATGGCCCGGAATGGCTCCCCCGAAGGCCAAAGAGCCCCACAATCAATCTGCGATTCCCACCGATGCGGAACCCCGCCACCACTCTGAACCTGTCACCCTATCCAGTCAGCGCCTCCTTCCGTCGGCGGCTACGGCGTAGCCGCGGAGGGGACGACGCGCTGATTTCTTTCGGTGTGCAGGATTGCCGCACTCCGTAGTGCTCAGCGAACGCTCCCTCGCAACCGTCGGACTAGTACTTGCCATCCCGGACCTCAAAGCCCGTGGGACGGTTGAGGGTGCGTCCTCCGGATTGGATCCATTCCGCAGTCCGCTGAATCACGGCATCCAGGGACGTGGGCGGCGGACCGAGGCGGGCTTCCAGCAGGGCCGGATTGCTGAGGAGTGCGGTGACGGATTCGGTTCCCGAGAATTGGACCGGACGGTCGAACAGGCGTCCAAACTCCAGCGCCACCCCTCGGACCGAGCGCGGTGGTGCGCAGCAGAGGTTGAATGCGGGCGGCGGTGACGCCGCCAGATCCAGTGCGCGAAGAATCCGGTCCGCGGCGTCCCCCTGCCAGATGCAGTTGAACCAACCGTTGGACACATCCACCGGTTCCCCGCGCCAAACCCGCTGCGCGATATCCACGAGCACTCCGTAGCGCAATTCCACGGCGTAGTTGAGACGGATCCTTACTCCGGGGGTTCCGCGCGCCCGGGCCGCATACTCGAAGAGCCGCTCCCGCGCGATGGCGGCATTGGCGTATTCGCCCAGCGGCGTGAGCGGGGAATCCTCGGTGGATCCGCCGGATTCCAACGGAACCTGCGGATAGACGTTGCCCGTGGACAACAGCACCCACCGCGCCTCCGGATACCGCCGAATACCGTGCACGGGCGCGAGCGTGTTGAGAGCCCAGGTCATCGCCGGATCCCGGGAGGTGCCAAACTTCAAGCCGACCAGCGAGATGACGTTCGCGGCGTCCGGCAGACGCTCAAGGCTGGCCGGATCCAGGAGATCCGCTGTTTCGGTCCGGACGCCAAGCGTCTCGATCCGGCGCCGAAGTTCCGGATCCGAGAACCGGCTCACGGCTATCACCTCCAGTGGACAAGCCGCGGACAACGCCGCGCGGCGGGCCAATCCGGCGACCGTCAGCCCCATCTTGCCCCCGGCTCCGAGGATGACGAGCGGACCCCGGAGTGAGGGAATCCATCGAACGAGTTCCGGCGCAGGCTCGGTCAGCGCGCGCTCCAGGGCGGCCTCGTCCGGAATGACTTCGGGAATCATGGCTGGACCCAGCAAGACGTCTGCGCAGCCCACAGATCAAGCCGGGAGTCTGCATTGGAGTCGGACCCCGCCGCCGCGGTAGGGTTGCGCATGACCCGGTTGGATCGAATCCGGCGGTGCCTGTGGGCCGCCTTCGTCGTCTCCCTCGTCGTTGGCTGTTCCCATGCCCCCAAACCCTCCGGGGTTCCCGTCGTCGGCGACTCGGTCGTGTTCGTCGGCGAACAACCGGCGGCGCTCGCCTGGGTGCCGACCGCGGGATCGACGCTGTCCCTGCGCAGCACCTATGAGCCGGGTGCCGGTTCGGTCACCTACGTCGCGGGCCGCGACTACGCCTGGGACGCCGCGGCGGGAACCGTGCGCCGAGTCCCGGGATCCCGGATCCCGGACTTCCGGACCAACTCGCTCTACGGGCAGGACGAGTTCGACCATTCGAAGTTCCCCGGGTTCGGCAACGGCGGGTTCTTCGCGTTTGCCGACTACACCCGGCCTGCGCAGCCACCCTGGCCTGTCCAACGGCCTCAAACCCATCTTCTGCCCCGATCGGCCGCGACGCTGAACTCGGGCGGGAACCTGCGCCTCGTCGCGTTTGGGGACAGCATCACGGCCGGTGGGGATGCCACCCGGCCGGGGCTCATCTTCTGGCAGCGGTGGGCCGACGCGCTTCAGTCCCGTCATCCCCAATCCCGGATCACGGCGATCAACGCGGCGACGGGTGGTGACAGCACGGTGCAGGGCCTGCAGCGCCTCCAGTCCAAGGTCCTGGACGCGCATCCGGACCTCGTCCTGATCGGGTTCGGAATGAACGATCACAACCGGGGCGGCGTTCCGGTGGCGCAGTTTGAGGAGAACCTGAAGCAGATGGTGGCCCGCATCCGGGCCGACACCGGAGCCGAGGTCATTCTCTTTTCCGCGTTCCCACCCAATCCACGCTGGCGCTTTGGATCGCACCACATGGAGGACTATGCCGAGGCCACCGCCCGCGCGGCGGCGGCCTCCGGATGCGCCTACGCCGACGTCTTCAACAACTGGCAATCCGTTGCGGCCCGCAAGAAGCCCGAAGACCTGCTCGGAAACGACATCAATCATCCCAACGACTTCGGGCACTGGATTTATTTCCAGGTGTTCGAGGCGTTGGGGCTTTGAAATCCAAACGGGGTCCCCCAGGCGTTGCGAATTCCGGCTTCCGCGGAATTGCCGCTCGGCGGTCGGGATGGTTGATTTCGCCCGTGCCCATATCGTGTTTTCCGCAGGGCGTCCGTTTCCTCGCGATACTCCTCGCCTGGGCATGGGCTGCGGAACTCCACGCCGGGACCCACCGCGCCCGCAGGATTCTGTACAATCTGGATGGGGACTCCTGCCTCACCCTGAAGGCGGGACGGCGGGGACCCGGCCCGGTGGACACCAACGACCTGGTCCGGATCGTGGAGGAACTGACGGCGCCGGGCAGCCAGGTGGACACGCTGCTCGTGTGTGTGAACGCCCAGGTCCTGTACTACCCGACGGCGGTCGGCACACAACGCGGCGCGCTGTCCTCCACCGGGGCACGGGCCCGGTGGTCGCCGCCCGAACGACAACGGTGTGAGACCGTGGAGCGACTCTTCGCCGCGGGAACGGACCCCTACGCGGTGATCGTCGATGCGGCGCGAAGACGTGGACTGGAGGTGCTCATGACCTTCCGGATCAACGACGCCCATGGAAATGATTTCCTCCGCACGGCCTTCTGGCGGGACCATCCGGAATGCCGGCTTCCCAACGGCGCGCTCGACTTCTCCCGCGAGGAGGTTCGGGACTACATCCTGGCCCTGATCCAGGAGGTCGCGGATCGCTATGACGCCGATGGACTCGAACTGGATTTCCAGCGCTTCCCCGTTTTCTTCGCCCCCGCCAGCCCGCTCTCCCTTCCGGAACGGACGGCGTTGATCCACGGGATGGTGGAGCGGGTGAGAGGGCACCTGGATCGCCTCGGGGCCGCGCGCGGACGCCGTCTCGTCCTCTCCGCGCGCATCCCTTCGGACCAGGGCCTCGGCACTCCCACTCCAGCCCAGGCCCTTGCCCGGGGATGTGATGCAGGGGAATGGGCGCGGAAGGGTTGGATTGATTTTCTCACCGTGAGCGAGTGGCTCTTCACCGCGGATTCCCTCGACCTCAAGGCCTGGAAGGCTGCGGTCCCGGGGATACCGGTCTATGGCGGCATCCAGCCGGAATGGCGTCCCTCCCCGGAGGGCAGCCGGTGCGAATTCTGTCTCGGTGCGGATGGATACCGCCGCGCGGCGCGGGAACGGTGGGCGGACGGAGCGGACGGCGTTTACCTCTTCAATTTCTTCACGACCCGGGAATGGCCGGAACCCCTGGAACCCCCGTGGGAGGTCCTTCGGGAAATCGGAAATCCCGCCGAGCTCGCGCGACTCCCGGTTGCTCCCTGGGACACCAACCGACCGATCACCACCGTTTCGGCCGAGCGGTATCGGCAACACCCGCGTCCCCGTTCCGCCGCCCTCGGTTCCATGACCCATGTCGGTCCGGGACTCCAACGCCGGGAATGGCGAGCCGTCCAATCGCGGGATGACGTTGCCGAGATCCAGGAGGCCAGATGGTCCAATGACAACGGGCGGACGTGGTCGGAATGGACGCCGCAACAGCCGTCCTCGCTGGTGCCGTATGCGGGAGTCGACGTCTGGGAAGGAGGCTGGGGGGAGATCCATGACCCGGCGTCGGGACTGCTCCTCCAACTGTGGCTCCGGCAAATCGAGCGCAAGGGTCATTTCCACAACCGGACCTACCTCCGTACCTCCCCGGATCAGGGTCGAACCTGGTCCGCCCCCCAACCGCTGCGTTA
Source organism: Verrucomicrobiales bacterium (assembly GCA_016793645.1). Lineage (GTDB taxonomy): Bacteria > Verrucomicrobiota > Verrucomicrobiia > Limisphaerales > UBA9464 > UBA9464. Next base: position 24,718 of record JAEUHD010000313.1, on the reverse strand, counting down.
CGAGGAGGGACCGGAGTTCGATCCGACGAATCCCGCCGCGGAGGACTTCCTGTCCCGAAACCAGGGATATCCGGGGAGCAATATTGCCCCCCTGGCGGACGGCTCCCTGGTCCTGGCCCTGGCCCACGCCAATGCCCCCGGCGACCCGAGGAATGAAACCCGCGCGTGGCGGATGGGATCCATCCTGTTCCGGGGTCGGTGGGATCCAGTGGCGGGTCGCCATGTCTGGACGCCGGGGGCGCGTACCGAGATCGCCCCCGAGCGATCGGCGCGGGGACTCATGGAGCCGGAGGTGGCGGTGCTGCGGGACGGCCGGGTGCTGGTGGTCTGGCGCGGAAGCGACACGGCGTGGGACGGCACGCGGGCCCAGGAACCCGGACGCAAGTGGGCCGCGGTTTCCAGCGACGGAGGCCGCACCCTGTCCCCGGTCGCGGCGTGGAAGTACTCCGATGGCACGGAATTCCATGCCCCGTCGTCCATCCATCGGATGATCCGCCATCAGGGGAACGGACGGCTCTACTGGCTGGGCAATCTCTGCCTCGATCCCCCGCGGGGGAACCATCCGCGGCATCCGCTGGTGATCGCGGAAGTGGACGAGGATGCTGCGGCCCTTCGGCGGGAGACCGTCACGGTGATCGCCACCCGCACCCCCGTGCAGGGCCCGAACGTGCAGTACTCAAACTTCTCCCTGCTGGAGGACCGTGAGACCCACGCGCTGGAGATCCTGCTGACGACCTTCGGCCAGGAACCCGACCCCGCAGAGGGCGCCACCGGCGATTGCTGGAGGTACCGACTGCGACTGAATCCCTGATCACGGCCTCCGGTCCTGCTTGCGCGGCGGGCGACACTGGGGATTCATGGTTCCCATGAGCCCCCGCTCCGACGAGGCGTCCGTCCTCACGATTGACCGGCCGGATCCCAAACTCTGGACCTATTACATCCTGTGCTGCCTCGCGGTGCTGCCCCTGGCGCCGCTGCTGCTGCCCATCCATTGGTTTCGCTACCACACCATGCGGTACCGCTTCACGGACGAAGGGGTCTCCATGAGCTGGGGCATCCTGTTTCGCCGCCAGATCCTGCTCAATTATGCCCGGATCCAGGACATTCATCTTCACTCCAACGTGGTTGAGCGCTGGCTCGGGCTCGCGCGGCTTCAGATCCAGACCGCGAGCGGAAGCGCGTCCGCGGAGATGACGCTGGAGGGGCTCACCCAGTTCGAGGCGGTGCGGGACTTTCTCTATTCCCGCATGCGCGGTGTGAAGGAGGTTTCCCCGACCCCTTCCGTGGGTGCCGCGGCTCCGGACGCGGGGGGGAACGAGGAACTGGCCACCCTCCTGCGCGAAATTGCCCAGGAGTTGCGGGCCCTGCGCGAGGCGCTGCCTCCGGCGGCGACCAAGGGGGAAGGGTCCACCCATGTATGACCAATTCAGCGGTGCGCTTCTGCGAGCCCTCCGGGTGCCGCCGCGGCCGGAACCTCCCTTGGGCGCGCCGGGTTCGGAGCGGGTCTTTCGCTCCGGGCGGAATGCCTTCCGGTTGAGCCTTGCCCGCTGGGGGATCCGGCAGGGATTTGCCCTGATCGGACTCCTCTTCGGACTCGCGTTTCTGGGCCACCTGAAATCCTTGCGGCACGAACCCGTGCCCGCGCCCACGCCCCCACCCGCGTCCGAGCCCTCCCTCCCGGCGCCGGAAGAACCCCGGCCGCGTTCGAAGAAAAAGCGCCCGCCGCCGTCGCCGCGGGAATTCCTCCTGACCTGGTCCCGCCGGGCCCCGGATGTGGCCGTCACCCTGTTCACCGTCCTTGAGGGAATTTCGGTCTTCACCTTTCTGGTGCAGATTCCCATCACCTATTCCCTGCGGCGCCTGGAATTTGAGCAGCGCTGGTATCTGGTGACCGACCGCAGCCTGCGGCTCCGGGACGGTGTGTGGAAACTGCGCGAGGTCACCATGAGCTTTGCCAACCTCCAGCAGATCACCGTCAGCCAGGGTCCGCTCCAGCGACTGCTGGGACTTTCCGACGTCCGGGTGCAGTCCGCGGGTGGCGGGGCACCGGCTCCGGGAACCCCGGAAGGGGCTGGGGCCAACCCCTCCCATCTGGCCGTGTTTCGTGAGGTGGACAACGCGGAGGAGATCCGGGATCTGATCGCCGAACGGCTCCGACAGTTCCGGGAGAGCGGCCTGGGGGATCCGGATGAACATCGCCGGACGCACCCGGGAGGTGGGCACGAACCCGCAACCGGGAACACGCTGGAGTCCGCCCGGGAGGTTTTGTCCGAAGCGAAGGCTCTTCGCCGGGCGCTGTCCGGCGGCAGGGCGGCTTCCTGAATCCCCCGAGGCACCCCATTGCACACCGGCCGGTTTTGTGCGAACGAGGAACGGTGAACCGGCCGACCCCCCCAGTGCCCGTGGTGATCCCGGAGGTGCTCCCCCCGGAATCCCCCGCGCCCCCGGGTCCGGCCCCCACCCCGCCCCGCCGCGCCGTCATCGAGCCTCTGGCGGCACTGGCCTTGATTGTGGTGGACAACCTGTGGCTGGTCCCGGAGTTCGCCGTGGTGGACTGGCCGATCACGATCCCGGGCTGCTTCCTGATGGTCTTCGGCATCACCTTTTTCATCCAGCGGCGACGGGCCGGGGACCGGCGGCGGGTGGCGCTGCTCAAGGCGCTCATCCTGGCCGCCGTGGCCGCCGTGCCCTGGTCGGTCACGGGCACTCCGGTTGGATTGGCCCTGCTCGCCTGGGCGGGCATCCGACATCCGTGGAAAGGTTGAACACCCGGCGGCGGCGTCCGGTCTGGGTTGCAGACGGGCAACAAACAGGACCGCGGCGGCTTGCTTCCGGGTCCTGAATTCCCGGAAGATCGTCCCCTCAATGCGTCGCCGTCTGCTCGGATGGATCCTGACGCTCGCCACCGTGTTGCAGATCACGGCGCGGGCGGATGACTGGCTTGAGGCGGGCCCGTTGATGTCGTCGTTCCCCACCCTGTGGGAGTCGGGCTGGCGGCAGGACGGACTGGGCCCCCTGGCGTGGTGGCAGGAAACCCCGGATACGATCTCCGCCGGAATCTCTCCGCTGATTTCGGTGGTGAGCACGCCGTCCCTGGATCGTGAGGAGGTGGATGTGCTGTATCCGGTGCTCACGTGGCGGCGCTCGGGCAGGGAGGAGCGGTGGCAGATCGGACAGATCATCAGTTGGGTGGGCACGGGGCAGCAGGACGAAACGGACCGGTACTTCCACCGGACCGTGTTTCCCTTCTACTTCCAGCAGAAGTCGGTCAGCGGCACCAACGACTACCTCGCTGTCTTCCCCTTCTACGGGCATTTCCGGAACCGGTTGTTTCGCGACGAGACCGAGTTCATCGCCTTCCCGTTTTACGCAAAGACGCGGAAGCGGGACGTCGTCACGCGGAACTATGTCTATCCCTTCTTCCACCTGCGGGAGGGTCCGGGGCTGACCGGATGGCAGTTCTGGCCGCTCTACGGGACCCAGACCCGCGTGGAGACGGAGGGCAGGGACTTTCTTGGGGATCCGCTGGTCACGCCGGCGTCGAGTTCCTGGTTTGTGTTGTGGCCGTTCATCGGACATCAGCACGCGGAACTCGTGCAAACCAACGAGCGCGTCCAGCAGGCCCGACTGTCGGTGCTGGCCTCGCCCTTCTCGCCCAACCGGGACCGGACCACGTTCGACAGCACCCAGGTGCTTCCCTTTTACGCGTCCATGCGGTCCCCGGACCGCGATCAAACGTCGTATCTGTGGCCGTTCTTCACCCGCACGGAGGACCGCAAGAACCAGTTCGTCGAGTGGGGTGCCCCCTGGCCCTTCCTCGGCTGGGCGAATGGCGAGGGCAAGACGTCCCGGCGGTTCTGGCCGTTCTACGGCAACATTGAATCGGGCAAGTCGCGCCGGAATTTCTACCTCTGGCCCTTCTACACGCACCGCCATCAGGAGGACACCCTGTTTGAGCGCGACCGCTGGACGAGCGGCCTCGTCCTTTTCGACAACAATATCATCCGGAACCGCGAGACGGACGAGTTCCGGCAGGAGACGGGCTTCTGGCCGCTCTTTCATTACGCTCACGACACCCGTGGACGCGAGCGCCTCCGCGTATTCGCCATCGTCGAGAACATCGTGAAGAACCGGGAGGCCGTGGAGCGAAACTACTCGCCGATCTGGTCCGCGTACTACAGCGAACGGGATCCCGCCCGGGGCATGGCAAGCCAGTCCCTGTTGTGGAACTTCTTTCGCCGGGACGTCAGCACCAACGAGGTGCGGATCTCAACCCTCTTCGGAATGGTCCAGACCAGGCGCACCCCGGACGGCGACCGCCACTGGAGGTTCCTGTGGCTGCCGAACACCAACTTCGTGTCCTCGGGACCCGAGCGCCTCTCCACCAATCGCGTCCCGGTTCGGCCCACCCGCCCGGGCACCGTCCCGGGTCCCGGCGCGATGCGACTCCGCTGAGCGCACCCCTCCATGGGCAATGTCCTCCAGGAAATCTCGGATGACCTCCAGGTCTGGCTTGGCCAGCAGCGGATCTTCTTTGTCGGGACCGCCCCGTTGTCCGGCGAGGGCCATGTGAACGTCTCGCCGAAGGGCGGTGACGCCTTTCGGATATTGGGTCCGCGGCAGGTGGTCTGGCTGGATGTCACCGGGAGCACGGCCGAGACCACGGCCCATTTGCGGGAGAACGGGAGGATCGTCCTCATGTTCTGCGCGTTTGCCGGACCGCCCCGCATCGTCCGTCTTCACGGGCGGGGCGAGGTGATCCGGGACGGTCATGCCGACTTCCGCGACCTGTTGGCGCTGTTTCCTGCGCACCCGGGGACCCGTTCCGTGATCCGGGTCCAGGTGGACCGAATTTCCAGTTCCTGCGGGTTCGGGGTCCCGGAGTACGCCTACGAGCGGGACCGCGACACGCTGTCCACATGGGCCGCGGAGAAGGGCCCGGAAGGAATCGCGGACTATTGGTCCCGGAAGAATGTCCGGAGCATCGATGGCCTGCCGGCGCTTCGCGAGGCGGAGCGTCCGCCGGATCCCGCTCCGAATAATTCGGCATCCTGATCATTTTGTGATTTCCTCCCCCGGCCCCGTTGGGGTTTGCATCCATGTTCCGTAACCTTGGCGAAATGCTGGTGTTGTTCGGCGCCGTCGCGCGCGCCCTGCCGCGCCTGTGGCGGGAGCGGTGGAAGGTCAGCGAACAGCTCTTCGACATTGGCAACGCCAGCCTCTTCATGGCGTGCGTGCTCTCGCTCTTCATTGGCGGCGTCCTGTCGCTGCAGAGCGGGCCCGTCCTGGTCGAGAACGGCATCGGCACCGCGTTGGGACAGCTGGTGGCGATCGCCATGTGCAAGGAACTGGCGCCGGTCATGATGTCGATCCTGATCGCCGGCCGCGTCGGATCCGCCATGACGGCGGAACTGGGCTCGATGCGCGTGTACCAGGAGATCGATGCGCTTCGGACCCTGGCGATCCATCCCATCCATTACCTGGTCCTGCCCCGGGTGGTGGCCATCGGGGTTGCGGTCCCGTGCCTGGTGGTGTTCTCCAATCTCGTCGGCTGGCTGGGCGGGGCGATTGTGGCCGCGCACAACGACCGCATCGCGGTGCCCTGGGCGACGTTCTTCATGGGTCTGCGCCAGGGCGTGGATCTCTCGGACGTCGTCAACGGGCTGATCAAGTCGTTCTTCTTCGCGATCTGCATCGGGGTGATCTGCTGTCATCAGGGACTCACCACCCGCGGGGGGCCGCGCGGGATCGGACGCAGCGTCACCAAGGCGGTGGTCAATTCGCTGGTCGTGATCCTGATCCTCGACTACGTGCTGACCCGCCTCCTGCTCCCCTTTGACAGCGCCTTCGGCCATTGACGCGCATGACCGCCCCCTCCTCCAACCACGGCCTCCCGGTCAGCGTTCGCGGCCTGCGCAAGGCGTTTGACGGCCGGGTGGTGCTGCACCCTCTCGACCTCGACATCGAGGCGGGCGAGATCTTCGTGATCATGGGTCCCAGCGGCTCCGGGAAGTCGGTGTTCCTGCGGCATCTGATCGGACTCGAGGAGCCCGACGCCGGGGAGATCCGGGTGGCCGGGGAGAAACTGGTGCCGGACGCCGCGGATCCGCGCCACCGCCTGGCCATGGTGTTCCAGAGCGGGGGACTGCTGAATTCCCTGACCGTCGAGGAGAACGTCGGCCTCTACCTCACCGAACACCGCCTCAAGCCGCCCGCGGAAATTGCGGCGATTGTGTCCAAGACCCTGGGTCTCGTGCAGCTCGGACCCGCGGACGCCGCGAAGTATCCGGACGAACTTTCCGGGGGCATGCGGAAGCGGGCGGCCATCGCCCGCGCCCTGGTGGTGGAACCCGAGCTGGTGCTGTTCGACGAACCGACCAGCGAGCTCGATCCGCTCGTCGCCCTGACCATCGGGCGGGAGATCGTGAACCTGAACCGCCGGACGGGTGCCACCGTGGTGGTGGTGACGCATGACCGGGATCTCGCCTTTGGAATCGCCGACCGGTTGGCGTTTCTCGCGGAGGGGAAGATCCTCGCGCTCGGGACCGCGGCCGAACTGCGGGCGAGTCCCGTGCCGCTCCTGCAGCAGTTCCTCGCCGCCGAATTCAAATGAACCCCATTCCAGTTTCGTTTCCTAACCTCCGGTTGTCCCGCCCCCGTCCATGAAAAGCTCGCTTGAAACCCGGCTGGGTCTGTTCTTCGCCCTCGTCGTCATCGCCGCCTTCATCATCTTTGAACTGCTCGGCGGCGGTTCCTTCTTCCAGCGCGGACAGGAATTCCGCGCCCAGTTCAACACGGTGAAGGACCTCAAGATCGGCGATCCGGTCAAACTGGCCGGCGTTCAGGTGGGCCAGGTGAAGGCGGTGGCCATCCGTGACAACCGCGTCGAGGTCACCCTGCGGATTGATCCCGGCACCGCGATCCGGACCGACAGCGTCGCCTCCATCCAGTTCACCGGCCTCATGGGGCAGAACTTTGTTTCCCTGACGTTCGGTTCCGAGAAGGCCCCGAGGGCGTCCGCAGGGGCCCTGCTGCAATCGCGCGAGCAGGCGGATCTCGCGGACCTGATGACGCGCCTCGACAGCGTCGCCAGCGGGGTGGAGAGCCTGACCAAGAGCTTCAGCGGCGAGGAAATCAGCAAGCTCCTCGGGCCCCTCACCGACTTCATCAAGCAGAACCAGTCCAACATCAGCGCCACGCTGGCCAACATGAACACCATGACCACCGACATGGCCGAGGGTCGGGGGACGTTCGGCAAGCTGATCAAGGACCCGACGCTCTACAACGAGGCGGTGTCCGCGGTCACCAACATGAGCAGCGCGCTGGCCGACGCCAAGCCGCTCGCCGACGACGCCCGGGCGATGGTCGCGGACATGCGGAAGATGGTGACGAAGATGGAGAAGGGCGAGGGCACGCTGGGCCGGCTCATGAACGATTCCAAGCTGTACGACGAATCCACCGACGCCATGACCAACCTCAAGGAGATCATGCAGAAGATCAACCAGGGGAAGGGTTCGGTCGGGGAACTGGTCAACGACAACAGCTTCCTCCGGAACATCAAGCTGACCCTCCAGAAGGTGGACAAGGCCACCGAATCCCTGGAGGACACCGGACCGTTGCAGGTGCTGGGCACCGCGGTCGGCACCCTGTTCTAGCCCCGCTCGCAGGGGAGGCTGGAATTCCTGAACAACCGGTTTCCTACTGCTGTCGGACCCGGGGCCGGCAATCCCGGCGAAACCGGACTGTCGAAAGACTTTACAGGGTGGCCATCCGAAGGCTATTCACCCGACGCATCGGTTCAAGAGACGGTCCGGTGAACTCCCAGCCACCATGCTCCGCTACATCCTCCGAGGGACCAACCAGCCGTTCGAATACGAGCTGCATACCGGGCTGAACACCGTGGGGCGCAATCCCACCAACGAGTTCCGCATCCCCGAGGCGAGCGTTTCCAGCTTCCACGCGGAAATCACGGTGCACGAAAGCGATGGCAGCGTGACGGTGCGCGACCTTCAGTCCACCAACGGCACCTTCATCGCGGGCCAGCCCGTCGAGGAGGCCCGGCTTGCCGACGGCCAGCAGCTCCAGTTGGGCAATGTCGAGATGCGGCTGGTGGTGGAGGAATACGACGTCAAGATCCCCACCGGTGCCGGTGTGCAACCCGCCCTGGCGGCCGGCACAATCCAGACCCTTCCCGACGGCACGCTGGCGTGTTCCCGAAACCCCTCCCTCGCGGCCACCCATCAGGCCATCGGCGGATGCCAGGCGGTCATCAAGTGCCCGGGGGTGTTCAACGCCGCCAGCCTCCGCACCACGAAACTGGCCGGGGGCAAGGCGGGACTGCTCCTCTTCTGCACCGACTGCAACGCCAAATGTGAGCCCATTCCCGGGGTCTCGGACCGCCCCTCCCCGAAGAAGGGGCTCTTCTCGAGGCTGACCCAGACCATCCTGATTGGTCGGAAGAAGGGATAGTGTTCGGGGGAGGCCTTTGGGAGGGGGGATTTCCGGGTTTCTTTCGGTTCCGCGAAATGCCGCTTGCGCTCGCGCGTCCTTTTCCGGCAATTGAAACCCTCTCCTGCACATGAGCACCAAAGCCGCCGCCAAAGCCAAAGCCGCCCCCGCCCCGAACAACTTCCCGAAGCTCCACAATGCGATGTGGCCCGGCCTCGTCGGCAAGGGCAGCCCCGGGGCGGAACCGTCGATAGACCTCGACACGATGCTCGACCTGACCGCCAAGGCCGAGGTCAACGGGGTGCGCTTCGACGGCGTGGACCTCTTCCTGTACAATCCCCACGTCGACATCGATCTGTCCGACGACCATATCAAGCGCCTCGCGGACAAGATCCGGGGCAAGGGTTTCGTTGTCGGATCGGTGGTCGCCCCGGTGTGGTTTGACGGCTCCGCCATGGGCGACGAGACCAAGCGGGCCAACTGGGTGACCGCCGTCCGGAAAGCCTGCCGGATCGCCGGGAAACTTCGGGACCTGGGGGTCCGTCCGTACGGCGTGGTGCGCATCGATTCCGCCGCCTCCGTCACCGACTGGGACAAGGATCCCAAGGGCAACACCCGGCTCATCGCCAAGACCTTCCGGGAGGGTGGCAAGGTGGCGAAGGACTTCGGCGAGCGGCTCGCGGCCGAGGGCGAGATCTGCTGGGGCGGCATGCACTCGTGGAAGTACATGCTCCGGACGCTGGAGGAGACCGGGATGCCCAAGGTGGTCGGGTTCCAGGCCGACATGGCGCACACGCTGCTCTACACCCTGGGATACAACGCCCCTGAACATCGCCTCGTGCCGGAGCGGTTTCACTGGGAGCCCGCCGTGTTCCATCAGGCGATGAAGAAGATGACGGACGCCCTCCGGCCCTGGACCTTCGACTTCCACGTTGCGCAGAACGACGCCACGGTGAAGGGCTCCGGGGATCATGAGAAGACCGGCAAGCACTGCCCGGTGAACGACGTGAACGGCAAGCTCAACGTCGGACGCGACGCCGGATACTGGCTCCGCGACGGCGAGGGCAAGGTGACCCGCAAGACCCGCCACATCTGCTGGGACGGATGCATGTTCCCCAACGACATGCTCATGCGGCAGGACACCTGGAACAACATCCTCGCGGCCATGCTGCAGGTCCGGGAAAACCACGGCTGGCGGGAGTAGCCCGTCGCCCCGCCGCTTTACATGGGGGCCGGCCTCCGTATTTTTGGCCCGTGGAACTCACGGTCGAGACGTTTGCGCCCGAGATGGCGGCGGCACTCCGCAACTACGAGCGGTACGTGGTCTGCCTCGACCAGGTGCCCGAGGAATGCGCCGAATCCCTGCAGTCGCTCATGGCGAAGGCCATCAGCGCCTTCAATGGCCGCGCGCCCGAAATGAGGCATGGCATCGCGCTCAACCGGATGGTCACCATCATCCTGAGCCAGACCGACGGACCGCGCCCCCTGTGCGGGATCTACTTCAACCTCCACTCCCCGTATTCGCGGAAGCCGGCGGCGCAGCCGGCGGGCCGCAATGTCTGAATCCACCGGACCGGGCCGCGCTGAAGCCCGGCCGGATGGAACGGCGGGTTTCTACTCGTAGCGCAGGGCTTCGATCGGACTGAACCGCGCCGCCTTGATCGCCGGAATGATGCCGGCGACCACCCCGACCATCGCGCTGAAGGCCACGGCGACCAGTTCCGCATTCCGGGTGATGACCGGCGTGTTCTGGGACGGGGTCAGGACGCCAATGAGGTCCACGAACAATTCGGACACCACCAGGCCCATGAAGCCGCCGATCACCGCAAGCACCGCGCTCTCGATCAGGATCTGAAGGAAGATGTTGAATCCGGTCGCGCCCACCGCCTTGCAGATGCCGATCTCGCGGACCCGTTCGTTGATGCTGGCGAGCATGATGTTCATGATCCCGATGCCGCCCACCAGCAGGCTGATGCCCGCGATGAATCCGCCGCTCAACCGCGCGTTCTTGATCTGCTTGTTGATGTTTTCGATCTGATTCTCCTGGGTCTCAAAGGTGAAATCCTCAATGCCCTGGTGGGTGAGCAACATCACGTTCCGCGCCTGTTGGATGGCATCCTCCAGCCGGTTGAAGTCCGCCACCTTGATGTCGATGTCCGTCAGTCGCGGATCGGGAATGCCATCGCCGCGGCCCGCCGAACGGAACCGGATCCAGGCCGTGTTCAACGGCATGTAGATGGTGTGATTCTTCCGCCAGAACGCCCATCCCCCGCGGCGTCCCCAGCCCTTCTGTCGCTTCGGTCCCCCCGCGTCACGTGCCCCCGGCGGCTGGGCGGCGGCGCGCGCCCGCTCCTTGCTTTCCTGCTCCCCCATGTACTCCTGGAACATCCCCACCACCACAAACGGCTGCCCGCTGATCAGCAACGTGTCGCCCACCGGAATGACCTCGCGTCCGGTCTCCGACGGCTTTCCCCACAGTTCGTCGCGGATGCCCGTGCCGATGACGCAGACCGGACGCGCCAGTTCCTCGTCCAGGTCGTTGAAGAAGCGCCCGTGTTCCAGGGTGTGGAGGTTCATCTCCAACACCGCGGGCCAGACCCCCACACATTCACTGTAGTCGGCGCGCTTGTCCCCGCGGGACAGCGTCACGTCGTCGAGCGCCATCTCGGGGGACACCAGGCGCAGGAGAGGCGCGCTGCTCTTGAGCGCCATCACGTCCACCATTGTCTTCCCCGGAGCCTGATCCGCGAGGTGATCCTGCCACGCCGGGACCGACTGGTTCTGGGTCAGCACCTTGTCCACGCCGCCCATGGCGATCATCGCCTCCTTCATGCCGTTCTCCATGCCCTTGATGATCGCGGCCATGCCCACCAGGCTGGCGACCCCGAGAATGATCCCGAGCATGGTCAGCAGGGACCGGACCTTGTGGGCCCAGATCTCCTTCAGTCCGACGGCGATGGAATTGACGATGATCATCAGTCGTAGCGCAGGGACTGGATGACGTTCATGCGGGCCGCCCGCAGCGCGGGGAGGAGCCCGGCGAGGACCCCGATGCCGGCGCTCGCACTGAACGCCAGCGCCATGGCGGCCGCCGTCACCACCGGGGCGTTGTCCGTGGGCGTGAGAATCGTGATGAGCCGGATGAATCCGAAGCTGGTGGCGAGTCCGAGAAGTCCGCCCACGACGGCGATCACCGTGCTCTCGATGACGATCTGGATGAACACCGCGCCGTCTCCGGCACCCACCGCCTTGCGGATCCCGATCTCCCGGATGCGTTCGCTGATGCTGGCGAGCATGATGTTCATGATCCCGATCCCGCCCACGAGCAGGCTGATGCCGGCCACGAGTCCGCCGCTGACCCGGGCATTCCGGATGAAGGTGTCGATCTCCTCCGCCCGGTCCTCCTGGGTCCGGAACGAGAAATCCTCAATCCCCCGATGGGTCACCATGAGCACGTTGCGGACCTGGGTCAGGGCCTCGTTGATCCGGGAGGAGTCCCGGAGCTTGATCTCCATGCTGCTCAGCTTGGGCACCGGCGGAGCGTTGCTCTGACCGGATTTCATTTTCATCCAGAGGGTGTTCAGCGGCACGTACACGGTGTTGTTCTTGATCCAGAACGCGAAGTTGCTGCGGCGCCCGCTCCAGCCGCGGTCCCGCTTCGCGCCCCCGGCCGGCTCGTTGGTCTTCCCCGACGCGATGCGTTCCAGCCGCTCCTTCTCGCGCAATTCGCGGCTCCGGCGGTCCTGCTCGCTTTCGTAGTGGGTGAACATGCCCACAATGGTGAAGGGGTAACCGTTGATCGTGAGGCTGCGTCCGATGGGAACGACCGGCTCCCCGGTGTCCTCGGGCTTCCCGAACAGTTCGTCGCGGATGCCGGTGCCGATCACGCAGACATTCCGGGCCATCTCATTGTCGAGATCCGTGAACATCCGTCCGTGCTCGATGGTGTGCTCCATGAGCTGGGCCTGGATGGGCCAGACGCCGGCGGTCATCCAGGTTCGGTGCGTCTTCCCGTCCGCGGCAAGGGTCGGGGGTGAATCGAACCGGAGTTCCGGGGAGACCTTCGAGATGTCGGGAGCGGAGTGTTCGAGGGCCCGGACGTCGTCCAGGGTCACACCCGTCGCAAAGTCCCGAAGGTGGCGCTGCTCCACGGGCACCGGCTGAGCCTCGACCCGGATCTTCTCCAAACCTCCCACGGCCACCAGGGCCTCGCGCGCCCCGTTCTCCATGCCCTGCACCAGCGCGCTCATGGTCACCAGCGAGGACACGCCCAGCACGATGCCGAGCATCGTCAGCGCACTGCGGAATTTGTGCGCCCAGATTTCCTTGAGCCCGACGACGATGGCGTTCCAGAGCGTCATGCGCGTTCCCCCGGTGACTTCAAGGGCCGGCAGTCGCCGCCGCGGAAACGCGGTCCAATCCGGCGAGACGGGCATCCACCTTCTCGGCGATCTTTCCGTTCCGGATCTCGATCCGCCGCGGCGTGACCGCGGCGATCTCCGGATTGTGCGTCACCAGGATCACCGTGCGCCCCTCCTGGCTCAACTTGCGGAACAGGGCCAGGATCACTTCGCCGGTATGGGTGTCGAGGTTGCCCGTGGGCTCGTCGGCGAAGATGATCCTGGGGTTGTTCACCAGGGCCCGTGCGATCGCCACGCGTTGCTGCTGGCCGCCGGACAACTGGGAGGGGCGGTTCTTGAGGCGGTTCCCCAACTCCACCAACTCCAGGGCGTGCAACGCCTGCTCCCGGCGCTGACGTCCGCTCACCCCGGCATAAATCATGGGCAGCTCCACGTTCTGCACCACGTTGAGCTTGGGCAGCAGGTTGAAGAACTGGAAGACGAACCCGATCTTGCGGTTCCGCACCTGGGCCAGTTGGGTCGCCGTCGCCCGCTGCACCTCGATCCCGTCCAGCGTGACCGTCCCGCACGTCGGGGTGTCGAGACATCCGAGGATGTGCATCAACGTGGACTTGCCGCTGCCGGAGGGCCCGATGATGGACACGAATTCGCCGCCATCAATGTCGAGGGAGACATCGTCCAGCGCGCGGATCTCCTCACCTCCCAGGTGATAGATCTTGCTGACGTTGCGCAGTTCCAGCAGGGCCACGGCAGGAGGGGATGGGGCGTCCGCCGGATCAGCGGGACGCGGTGACCGGTCGCGCGGAGGCGGCCGGAGACGCCTGTGTGGAGGACACCGCGGAGGCACCCGATTTCGAGCCCGAGGTGCCGGAAGGCTTTCGGACCGCTCCGCTCCGGGACTTGTCCTCCAGCGATACAACATCCCCCGGCTCCAGGCCGCCGGTGATCTCGGCGAAAAAGTAGTCGCTGACCCCGATGTGGATCGGGCGTCGCTCCCATTCCTCCCCCTGCTTCACCCAGGCGTAGCGCTCGACCTGCTTGGTCTCCGGATTGAACTCGGTGAACACCGCAGCCAGCGGGGCCGCCACGACATCGTCCGCACTCGCCACGGGAATGGAGATGTTGGCGGTCATGCCCGGACGCACCCGCTTGTCCACATCCTTCAGGAGCACCCGCGCCGGGAATCCCTTGATGTTGTTCTTGATCGTCGCCTGCGGCGCGATGCGCTCGACCTTGCCCACGACCTTGAGTCCCGGAACCGCCTCGACGGTCACCTCGACCTCCTGGCCTGACTTGAGTCGGCTGACGTCGGCCTGGTTGATGTGCGCATTGATCACCAGGTCGTTGAGGTTGGCGATGGTGAGCACCTCGGTGCCGGAATTGAACCCGCCGGAGCCGCTGACCGCCTGCCCGACGGAAATCGGGCGGGTCAGGACCGTGCAGTCGAACGGGGCCGTCACCCGGGTCTTCCGCAGCTTGTCATCGGTCAGGTCCAGTTCCTTCTGGGCCTGTTCGGTGCTGTTCTTGGCCAGTTCAAAGGCCGTCCGGGCATCCTCGAAATCCTGTCCGGGAAGCAGCTTGTCGTTGAAGAGCATCTGGGCCCGCTCGAAGTCGCGCCGGGCCTGATCGAGACTGAGCCGCGACCGGGCGATGGAGATTTCCCGCTGCTGCTTTTCGATCTTCAGGTCCAGGTCGTTCAATTGGAAGAGCAGGTCGCCCTTTCTCACGAAATCACCGAGATCCACCGGCAAAAGGTCGATCCGACCGTTCACTTCCGGACGCACGCTGACCTGCTCCGAAGGCGTGATCTCCCCCGCCGCGCTCACGGCAAAGCGGATGTCCCGCTTTTCAATGGTCGAGGTCGAGGGACGCGCCCCCGCCGCCGCGGCCGCCGCCGCCGCTTTGGAATGCTCCTGCCAATAGTACCAACCGCCCCCGCCGAGGAGCGCGATCACGATGAGGATCCCAACAACTTTCATGGCAGCGTGCAGGGCAGAATATTGATAATACGCATACGTGCAATCGGGGATTTCGCCGGGCCCCGTTCAGGCGCTACCGGGTCCGGGTCACGTCCCGGCATGGGCGAAACAGGGCCGGAGCCCGAACGCCCCGGGGGCGGTCGGGAGATTCGGCGTGCGGCGGCGCGAACGGACCCGGTAGCGTCGTTGCCGACGTCCATGGACCTCTCCAAATTCATTCCCGGTGCGGCCGCCGTCCTGATTCTGGCGCGATTCGGGGCCGACCTTCTGCTCGCGACGCTCAACCGACGGGAGGTGCGCCGGCATGCCGGACGTGTCCCCGATGCGTTTCGGGGAACGGTGGACGATGCCACCTACGCGCGATCCGTGGAGTACACCCTGGCGAGATCGCGCTTCAGCCAGTGGAGCGACGCCGCGGACGTTGCCGTTGTCCTCGGCGTGTTGTTCAGCGGCATCCTGCCCGCCTCGCTGGCGGCCCTCCATGCCCGCCTCGGGGCGGCCACCTGGGTGGATGCGGTGTGGATCTTCGGGGTGGGAATCGTGTTCTCGCTCACCGGGCTCCCCTTTGAGGCCTGGGCGCAGTTCCGCCTGGAACAGCGGTTCGGATTCAACACCACCACGGTTGGGACGTGGTGCCTGGATCGCATCAAAGGATTTCTTCTGGCCCTGGTGCTGGGATTCCCCCTCCTGCTCCTGGTCCTGAAGCTCGTGGCGTGGATGGGTCCCGGATGGTGGTTGTGGGCGTGGATGGTGTTCCTCGGGTTCCAGATTCTCATGCTGGTGCTGGCTCCCGTCCTGATCCTTCCCCTCTTCAACAAGCTCACCCCCCTCGCGGACGGCGGACTCCGGACCCGCCTGCTCGAGTTGGGGAGAAAGGCCGGATTTTCCGCCCAGACCATCCTGGTCATGGACGGCAGCAAGCGCTCCCGCCATTCCAACGCGTTCTTCACCGGATTTGGCCGCTTCCGGAAGATCGTGCTGTTCGACACCCTGATGGCCCAGTTGAACGAGGAGGAGTTGGAGGCCGTGCTCGCCCATGAAATGGGGCACTACAAGCTCGGCCACATCCCCAAGCGGCTGGCCTGGTCGGCGTTCACCCTCCTGGCGGGCTTCTGGGTGATCGCCTGGCTGTTGCGGCGACCTGACTTCGCCGGGGCCTTTGGGTTCCCGGCGGATGCGGGTCTTGCGCCCACATTGCTGCTCTTCGGACTGCTCAGCGGCCCGGTGTCCTTCTGGATCTCGCCCTTCATGAACCATTGGTCCCGCGTCCATGAGTTCGATGCGGACGCGTTTGCGGCCCGCACCGTGGGGTCCGCAGCTCCCCTGGTGGGTGCCCTCCGCAAGCTCAGCGAAAAGAACCTCTCCAACCTCACGCCGCACCCCTGGTTCAGCGCGTGGCACTATTCGCATCCGACCCTGCTGGAGCGCGAAGCCTCCCTCGCCGCCTCACGATAGGTGCCGCCACCGGGGCGCCACCCTTGCGGCCCCGGGTCGGGTCATCCCGATCCTCCCAGGAGCGCCAGCGGCTGCCGCTTGGCCAGCCGCAAACGGTTCAGGTTCTCGAGGGCCTCCGTGCGCTCCGCCTCCGAAGCCTCCGGGTCCGTCATTCGCGCGGTCCGCTGCACAATCTCCCGGTCCAGGGCCGCATTGCGAAGGCGAAGGATGGTGTCGGCAAGCTGCTTTTCGGGTTCGGGAATCGACCGCCGTTCCGCCGCCGCCTCGGCCACGAGGGTCCGGGCATGATCGTCCCCCTCGAACTGTCCCAGCAGGCCCGCGACGTCGCCGCCAAAGGCGAAATGCAGGGCAATCACGCGGCGAACCACCGGGTGGGTCACCCACAAGGGATCCAGATGCAGCGCGGCGAAGTGGGAAAGGTCTGGAGTCAGCAGCACATACTTCAGCAGCCAGGTTTCCAGCGCGGGTGCCGGAGGCATGGGACCCGGACCCTCCTCCTCAAACCCGGGGGGAGGCCCGGACTCCTCGGGGCCGGGTTCCGACGGCGCCGCCCGCCGCGCCTTCCGAAACTCGGATCGCACCGACTCCACATTCACGCCGAGACGCTGCGCCGCCTTTTGGGCATGGGTGTCCACCAGCACCGCATTGCCCGTCTTGTTGACGGCTTCCGCGAGGCTGCGAACAACCGCCATGCGGCCACGGTCCGTCGACGCGTCGTTCTCCAGCATCAGGTGCTTCAGCAGGAAGTCGAAGTAGCCCTGGGAGGATTTCAGGATTTCCCGGAAGGATTCGGCGCCGTGTTGCCGGATGTAGCTGTCGGGGTCATCCGGTGGCGGAATCGTCGCGACTCGAACCGCGAGCCCGGACCCCAGCAAACCGTCAAAGGAGCGAATGCTGGCGTTGCGTCCGGCTTTGTCGCCGTCAAAGCACAGCACCACCTCATCGACATACCGCTTGAGGATCCGTGCATGCTCCGGCGTGAGGGCCGTGCCCTGGGGCGCCACCACATTGCGGATGCCCGCGCTGTGGCACGCGATGGTGTCCAGTTGTCCCTCGCAGATCACCGCATGTCCCGCGTCGAGGATGGCGCGTTTGGCCTTGTCGAGGGCGAAGAGGACGCGGCCCTTGGTGAACAGGGGGGTTTCCGGCGAGTTAACGTACTTCGCCACCTTCTCGTCGCCGGAGAGGACGCGACCGCTGAAGGCGATCACGCGTCCCTGTTCGTCGCAGATCGGAAACATCAGGCGTCCCCGGAAGCGGTCGTAGAGCCGGCCCGTCTCCTCCTTGCGCAGGATCAACCCCGCCTGCTCGCATAGCGCCGCCTCGAAGCCCTGGCCCTTTGCCCAGTTGACGGTGTCATCCCAGGATTCCGGTGCCGCACCGAGTCGGAACTCCCGGACGGCGTCCGGCGACACGCCGCGGCGCGCGAGGTAATCCCGGGCGATTTGTCCGGACGCCTCGTTCTCGAGGCACTGCTGCCAGCGCTTGGTGATGGCCTCGTGCAGCTTCAGAAGGGCATCCTTGAGTCCCCGCGTCTGGCGGGCGGCCGGATCGTTGTCGGTCTCGATCGGGATGCGGGCGTGTTCCGCGAGGCGTGCCACCGCCTCGGGGAAGGAGATGTTTTCGTACAGTTGGACGAACTTGAAGACGTCCCCGCCCTTCTGGCAGCCGAAGCAGTGGAAAATCTGTTTGCCCGGGTGGACGTTGAAGCTCGGGGATTTCTCCTTATGGAACGGGCAGAGGCAGACGAAATTGGATCCCGCTCGTTTCAGGGGCAGGGCAGCGCCGATCACATCCACGATGTCACTCGCGGCGCGAATCTGTTCCAGAAGCTGGGGTGGAAAATGCGCCATGGAGTGGCGGGCCGTGGCGGATGGATCGGTCCGGGATCGCGGGGAACGGGACGCGGAAACGACGACCGGCCGGCGGCGGGGAGCACCGTATCCGCGCCGGCCGGGGAGACAAGGATCCGGTCATTCCCCGGTCCACGAGAAGGCTCCGGGCCCCAACCCCGCGGGGGAAACCAGGACTTGGCTGGGAGTTGGCTGGGGCCACAATTGGTGGAAAGCGAACAGAAAGCCCTTGCCTGTCCCCTGCCGGCTGGTCTCAATTCCGGCCCGTTTTGATGGCTGGGTAGCTCAGTTGGTAGAGCAGCGGACTGAAAATCCGCGTGTCGCCGGTTCAATTCCGGCCCCAGCCACCATTCCGAACCGTTGATTATCAACGCTTGTTTGGCTCTGGAGGCCCCAACTGTCAGTGAAACTGTCAGTAAACGGAATCCCCGGCGGTCTGCTCCGGTAAAACCCGTCAGGGACTCGTGCCAGCCCCTTCACCGCTGGCTCTGGGTGTCGGTGGGACTCGGTTCATCCTCATCGCCCAAACCTTCCTGGCCGCCTCGGATCCCATCTTTGCCAGCCGCACCTGGCAGACAGTGATGGACGAGTTCATCCCTCTGGCAGATCTCCATCACCGCGAGCGCCTCCACGCGCTGCACCGACAGGCCATTGCCAAGGGGTGGCTCCGAGATTGCGCCGCGGACGCATTGAACTTCTACGGAGCTGCAGTCCGAGCCCGCTCGATTCCCGTCCGAGATCCCGTTGGGGTATTTGTCGCACTGGTCCAGAGGCGTCAGTGGCACCATATCACGCAGGCACAGGAGGACGAGGCGCGTCGGTGTCTCAACAGGGCTGCGTGGAATCACGCGGAGTGGAATGCCGAGGTCATGCGCCGGGAACGCCAGGCGGCGATGGAGGCGGGGTTCCGGTCGGATCTCTTTTCGGATTCGCCGCATGCCTTGGTGTTCCCAGCCAAGGAGTTGCGGAATCGGCCCGGGACCGACACCCGGCGACGACGACGATCCGGGGCTTCCCGATGGAAGTCCTCCGGAGGCGGGCGTTGCGACCGATGCGGACACGAGCCTTCAAATCCGACTGATCGTCATTGCTTTACGGATCGAGAATCCTAAACTGGTCAACGTCTGGTTAATTTGGAGACTGCTATGCCTACCGTCACTGCCTTTGAAGCCAAGACCCGGTTTGGGGAGCTGCTCGAACGGGTCGCCCGCGGGGAGGAGATTGTCATTACACGCCACGAGAAGCCGGTGGCCCGGATCGTCCCGGAGGGCCGGAAGTCGGTCGAAGGTGTCCGCCAGGCGGTAGCGGGGCTCCACGCCTTGCGTGGGGTGATCGCGGCGCGGCAGGGAGACGCGAGCGCCCCCCTGTCCGATGCTGAGATCGAAGCTGCCATCAACGAGGGCCGGGAATGATCGGGGAATTTGTCGCCGATGCGTCGGTCGCCGTGGCCTGGGTCCATCCGGCTCAGAGTTCCCGGGAAGCATCTGCTTGGTTGGACGCCTTGGCCGCAGGCGCGCAATTGATCGTGCCGTCCATCTGGAGTCTGGAAGTGAGCAATGCCCTCCTGACCTTGGAGCGCCGAGGCGGCCTGCAACCGGAGGAGCGACACCGGGCCTTGGAATTCCTGCGAGCCCTTCCGGTGGTCGTCGATCATGACGGCGGCGCCCATGCCTTCGGGGACCTGGCGGCCCTCGCGACGCGCGAGACTCTCAGCGTGTACGACGCCTCGTACCTGGAGCTGGCCCTGCGCCGGAAACTACCTCTGGGATGCCGAGATGGTGCCCTTCGAGCGGCGGCGGTTAGTCACGGGCTTCCGATTCTCCCGTGAGCATTGGCTCAATCGGAGCCCCTACTTTCGGGAGGTAACCTACTTTCGTGGAGTCTTCCCCGGAAAACCCGTCTCGGCTTCAGCCTGGAGAATTACGTCCCCCAGCTGGATTCCGAGGACCGAGGTGATTCGAAGCAGGAGTGGCCGAACGCAAGGCCGCAAGAAACCGCCTCGATCCTTCAGTCGGACTCTGAACACCTGGATCGTGGGACCGGTGCGGAATCCGCGTCCCCGGAATACTTGACTCGGGATCCGGATGGGATGGCATCCCGGCATGGAACCGACGCCTCGACCTCGCGCAACCCCGGGATTCGTTCGCTCCTTGGTGTTCCGCGCCCTGATCTCCGCTGCGCTTCCCGCATTCGCTGCGGAGACCCCGGATCCACCGATCCCTCCGCCGGCGCAGGCCCTGACATTGGAGCGGGTGTTTGCGAGTCCGGCGCTGGATGGACCCATGCCCCGGGAGGTCCGCCTCTCGCCCGATGGCCAGCACCTCACCCTGCTTCGCAATCGTCCCGACGACAGGGAGCGCTATGATTTGTGGGGATTCAACCGCACCACGGGACAATGGCGGATGCTCGTCGATTCCCAAAAGCTCACCTCCGGACGGGAACTCTCGGAGGTCGAGAAGATGCAGCGGGAACGCAAACGTGTCGGCAGCCTCAAGGGGATCCTCACCTATGAATGGGCGCCCGATGCCCAGTCGCTGTTGGTTCCCCTGGACGGGGACCTCTTCATTGCCGGCCTCGACGGCTCGGTTCGGCAGGTCGCCGGAACCCAGGGGGGTGAGCTGAATCCCAAGCTCGGTCCCAAGGGCCGCCACCTCGCGTATGTCCGGGACCGTCGGCTGTGGGTCTGTCCCGTCGGCACCAACGGCACCGCGACCGTCCTGACGCCGGAGGAGGCGTCGGAGGACGTCCGTTGGGGCGAAGCCGAGTTTGTGGCCCAGGAGGAGATGAATCGATACGCCGGCTTCTGGTGGTCGCCGGATGAATCCCGCATCGCCGTCGAACGATTCGATGAATCGCGGGTTGGCGTGGTGACCCGTGCCGCCATCGGAGCGAATGGAACCCGGACGTACAACCAGCGGTACCCGATGGCGGGAGGAACGAATGCCGAGGTGTCCTTGTGGATTGTGAGTCCTACCAACGACCTTCGCGTCGCCGTGGATCTGGGGCCGGACCGCGATATTTATCTGGCGCGCGTGGATTGGGCTCCCGACGGGCGGATCCTTTACGTCCAGCGGGAGAACCGGGCACAAACACGACTCGACCTGCTGGCGGTGGATCCGGATTCCGGGCGCTCCCGGGTCCTGTGGACCGAGCAGGCGGCGCAGGGGGGGTGGATCAACCTGTCGGACCGGTACCGCTTCCTGGAGGATGGCAGCCTGATCTGGTGGTCGGAGCGCGATGGCTTCGGACACCTGTACCGGTATCGCGACGGAACCTGGCAGTCCCTCACCCGGGGCGAGTGGGTCGTGACGGCCCTGTTGGGGGTCGATGAAGCGAAGGGCCGGCTCTATTTCACCGGGACCCGGGATAGCGTGCTCGCCCAGCAGGTTTACGCGCTTTCCCTCGCGGCTCCCGACCGGGTGGAACGCCTCACGGATCCCGAATTCGACCACAGCGCGACGATGGACAAGCAGGGGCGCACCCTGCTGATCACCCGGAGTTCCCCGGACCAGCCGCCGCAGTCCTATCTCGCGGACGGTGAGGGCCGACGGCTTGCGTGGATTGAGGAGAACCGAGTGGATGAGTCACATCCGTATGCGCCGTACCGGTCCGCCCATCGGCCGGCGATCTTTGGAACCCTCCCTGCGGTGGACGGGACGCCACTGCATTGGTGCATGGTCACGCCACCCCTGGAACCGGGGCGGCGATACCCCGTCTTCTACCATCACTATGGTGGACCGGGAGCGCAGTTGGTTCGTCGCGGCTGGCAGGGATCGCTGGTGCAGGCGATTGTCGCCCGGGGCTACATCTATTTCGAGCTGGATAACCGGGGGTCGGAGCACCGCGGAGTCCGGTTTGCCTCGTCGCTGTCCCGGGCGATGGGTTCCGTGGAGGTCCAGGACCAACTCGCGGGTGCCGGTTATCTCAAGACGCTCGAGTTCGTGGATCCGAAGCGGATCGCGACCTTTGGGTGGTCCTATGGCGGCTACCTGACCCTCAAGATGCTGGAGGCCAATCCGGGTGTGTATGCCGCGGGCATCGCGGTGGCGCCGGTGACCCGTTGGGAACTTTACGACACCCATTACACGGAGCGGTTTCTCGGGGATCCGAATCAGGAGGGGGAGGTTTACTCCCGTTCCGGCGCCCTGGCCGAGGCCGCGAAGATCCGGGACCCCTTGTTGATCATCCATGGCATGGCGGACGACAACGTGGTGTTCGAGAACTCGAGTGCGATCATCGCGACGCTGCAGGCGGACGCCGTGCCATTTGAGATGATGCTCTATCCGGGATACACCCACGGCATCAGCGGTCCCAGGATCAGCCAGCACCTGTACGAAACGGTTTTCCGCTTCCTCGCACGGAACGGCGTGGGGCCCGGTCCGGTCTCGGGCGGCCCGTGACCCGGGTCCGCCTTCGCGGCACGCTTCGGCGGGACGGAAAGGGGTTCGAGGAGGGCGAAGCTAGTTCGCTTCCTTTCCCTGCCGTCGGAAGAAGAGGCCCCGGACCTTTTCGGTGCCAAATACGGTCTCGATCTCCTTGAGGGCGAAGAAGGGCAGGAAGGCGATGATCACGAGGACATACCATGCGAGGAGTCCCTGCCATCCGGTGCTCGTCAGTTCCGCCAGGCCGTCCGCAGCCTTTTTGCCATGGATCCAGGCGCCTGCCATGTGTTCCAGGACGGAGAACACCACCACCAGCACGCTGAAGACCACGGTGCGGTAGATCGTGGGGATGATCAGGGGCCAGGTCCGCAGGCCGCGCCCCATCCGCAGCGCCTCTCCAATCATGAGGACCTTGGCCAGAATCGCGGACGAGATCACCGGAGCCCAATAGACGGCGTTGGAGATATGGTAGGAATCCAGAAGCAGACGGCGATACCAGGAGAACGCGATGAGGAAAAAGGACAGGAACGCGAAGTTGAAGAGGTATTCGGTGAGTTCGTGCCTGAGCACGGTCCTCCACGATTTTTGCGGGGTTTCTCCATTCGTGGCGTGGGACATGGGTGCGGATGGATTCTGAATCTCGTGGGCTGCGGGGACGTTCTGCGCCCCGCCGGTGAAGTCGCCGGTCGTCCCCCCGCTGCGGAGGGAACGGCCGGCGCGTTTCACGGGCGGAGACGCCCTACTCGACGGCCTTCACCTGGGGAATCTTCCAGGTGCCGTTGAGCAGCGACGGCGGCGTGGTCTTGGGCCAGTAGAGGCGCATCATCAGGATGAACTTGTCCGGCGGTGCCGGCAGCCAGTTGGACTCCTTGTCCGCCCCGGGGCTCGCGTTCTGGATGTAAAGATCCACCGAACCGTCGGCGTTGGGCTTCAGGTTCTGGCGGGCGCTGATGCTGTAGCGATTCAGCGGATTGTTCACGAAGAAGTAGTCCTTGTCGTACATCGTCAGGGACCAGAAGCCGTCCGCCGGCGGGAGTTGTCCCGCATTGAAGTGCATCACGTACTTCTTCGCGCCGGTATAGGACTCCACGACGTTGGGACCCTCGGAGGTGGGATAGACGGCATCCTGCGGGCGATTGGCACCGAGTCCGATGGCGGTGACGAGGGCGCGTTGGAGATAGTTGACGCCGTACTCGCCGGTCTTGGTGGTGAACAGCCAGCCGTTCTCCAGCTTGCTGTCCCCGGCCAGGATCCCGGCCTTCAGCCACGCCATGATCTTCTCATTGGCGATCTTTGGCACCATCGTGAAGGCCTCCTTCGCCAGCGGGTCGAGCTTGCTCTCGTCAAAGGGCTGGCCCGGGACGATCCCGAGCTTGGCCAGCTTCGAAAGCATCGGCTTGTCCGCCGCGGCGGGCGGGTTGTTCTTCATCAACTGCGCGAGCAGGTTGAAGTAATCCTTTGCGCTCAGCGAATTCACCTGCTCACGCACCGCGGTCTTCATGTCCACCGTGGGATCCACGGTTCCCGGCGCGGGCGTGTAGGGCTTGCCATAGGAGCTCAGGGGCACCAGGGAGATTTCGTCCTGAAGCTTGTGAACGGCCGCGTAGTCTTCGGAGGTTCCGGTGCAGTAGATGCGGCCGAGCAACCAGACGAGGGAAGTCGGCGACTTGTACTCCTTCACGCCCGCCGGCAGTGAGCCCTTCCAGCCCGGACCGGTGATGGCATAGGTTTGCGGGCCCGTTCCGGTGGTCCGTTTCCCGGGGACCTGGAAGACATCCGTCCAGCCGTCGAGCATCGGGAAGAGATAATACCGGTCGTGCGCGTCCGGCAGGCTCAACACCCAGGGTTCCCGACCCACATCAATCCACGCGGTGGTATACAGGGTGTCCGCGTTGGGGGCGGTGACGTCGCGGTAGTTGGAGTCCGGATAATGCCGCATGCGGACGAACTGTCCCATGGGGGCGCGGGAACCCTCGGGTTCGCGGACGTTGGTCATGACCCGGCGCGTCATTTCCATGGTCACGAGCGGATAGCCGTAAACATAGGCTTCGACGCCGTCGTGAACGGCCTCGAAGGCGTTGTCCTTGGCCAGGGTGACGGGGCTCGTGGCGGACAGCGCGAGGAACGCGAGGCCCGAGGCGAGCACGGAGTGGAGGTGTGTCTTGAGGAGCATGGAGGATGCAGGTTAGGTAGGGACTCCCGAACTCGGGAGATGGAAAGCTGTAGGTACAGGGTCGGGT